>JASHTY010000085.1 GCA_030040315.1 Terriglobia bacterium
CCCCGGTCAACAAATGCAGTACCACGGCCGCAACCGCCAAATATGCCGCGGGCGGGGTCTTTCTCAGCCAAGAGGGTTGCGAGGGATTGTTCCGAGGCATGAGGGTCGAGTATGTCAGGGACAAATCAAGTCCGCAAGCGCATAACTACGTGCTAATCTAGAGTCACGTTGCGCGATCCCGCTTGCGAGGTCATAGGAGACTAATGGAGAAAAGTGCTGGCGCGCAGGAAACTCGCGCCCGGGCCGAAATTCTTGTCCCCATATTCAATGATTGGGAATCGCTCGCCCGGCTCCTCCGGGAGCTCGATGTTATTCTTGCCGCGTCCGGAATCCAGCCCAGCGTCACCATTGTTGACGATGGGTCCACCACAACCCCTGCATCCGAGTTTTTGACCCAGAGATACACCCACATCGAAAAAGTTGACTTGGTACGCCTGCGCTGCAACCTTGGCCATCAGAGAGCCATTGCCGTAGGGCTGACCCACCTTCAGAAGCGCGGGCACACCGGAAGCGTTGTCGTGATCATGGATGGGGACGGAGAGGATCGGCCGGAACATATTCCTCGCCTGATCTCTGCATTGGCCGACGGGCACTTCGATGTGGTTTTCGCCGCGCGCACGAAGAGGATGCAAGGACTATTCTACCGGCTGATGTATTTCTTATATCGAAGCGTGCATTGGCTGCTGACGGGAGTTCCGGTCCGTGTGGGAAATTTCAGCGCACTCTCAACTTCCATCATTCCCCAGCTTCTGGTGCAGCACGCTTTGTGGAATCACTATGCCGCCACTATCCTACGCTCCCGTATTCGTTATTCCTCTGTGCCCATTCCCCGCGAGCAGCGGTATGCCGGCAAATCGCGCATGGGGTTCAGCAACCTTGTGGCGCACGGCCTTTCCGCAATCGCTGTCTTCGCCGAGGTCGTGGGCGCCCGGCTGATCATCTTCTTTTCCGGCGTGACGTTTCTGGCGCTCTGCCTGCTGGGGCTGCTGGCGGGAATCCGAATCATTGGCCATCAGCATATTCCGGTGTGGGCCGCGATTGCGGTTGGCTTGTTGATTCTCTTCGCAGCCCAGGCCCTGCTTTCCATTCTAGTGCTGGCTCTAATTGTCCTGGGAGATCGCTCGCAAGCCAGGGTGATTCCCGTGCGTGATGCGGAAATCTTCATTGAGTCCGTCACGACCCTGCCGAGCCAAGGATAGTCTTTCGACTTCACCGTCATCCAATTCTTGAAAAAGCCGCTAAACGCCGGCGCTGAGCCTGACAAAAAAAACGGGCCAATGCCGCATCCAGCGGATTGGCCCGAAGTCGTCAGTAACTCTACTCTATTGACTGGAACCTGGGGGAAAGTGCTATTCCCCCAGGTTTCCGGGTTGATGGTGGTTAGAAGAACAGCCGCAGGCCCATGGACAAGGAGCGATTGGTTAAACCTACGTTATAACCCGTTGCCTCTCCGAAGTTCGTGGTGGTTGGCGCAATGGAGGTTGAGATACCACCCAGCGCCGCGCGATTGAAGGGGTTGAAGGCGTCCACGTTAAACCTCATGTACACCTTGCCTTCTCCCCAGATGTGGACGATTTTGTTAACCGACATGTTTTCATATCGGCCCCAAGGCTGCCGGAATTGGTTCTGGTAGATGGAAACATTGCCCAGAACTCCTGCAGGAGTTTGAATGTAGGAGGCGCTGCTACCGGTTGACGTGGCTGTGAACCAGCGGGAGCTTGGGTTCTCGAACTTCAACTGACCCGCGCCGATGTTGGTCTTCAGCGCCGCGCCCGTTGCCGTGGCCTTGGTGAGGGGTTCGAACAGGTACGCACCAAGAGCGTTTGAGGGACTGGTAAGCTCAGCCAGCAGGCCGCTAGCATAGTGACCTACGCCCGCCACGTTCCACCCGCCGATGAAGCCATCCACCAATCGGCTCGAACTGTTGAAGAACTTCTTCCCACGGCCGAAGGGCAGATTGTAGCTCGCAATAAAACCCACGGTGTCGGGAATGTCGCTGTTATCAAAAGTCTTGGAGTCAGCGACGTTGTTGGCATCCTGCGTTTGCTCAACGCAGCACTGCTCGAAGATCTGGCGGTAGGCCATTCTATCCAGAGTCTTTGACCAAACCCAAAAACCCTGGAAGTTCAAATCGCCGAACCGATGCTCGACTTTGACCTGGAGGGCATCGTAGGCCAGCCAGCCGTCACCCGAGTTGCCGGAGTAGACCGTCCCCATCTGCGGGAAGGGACGGAGTGACTGAGCCAGCGTTGCACCACTTCCCCAACCCGTGGTCCAGCACTCCGACCATCCTGCGCAATTGGCGTTCAGACTGCCGTTCCCCGAGGGAGCGTAGTAGCCGAGCGCATTCAGGGTAGCTGCTTGCGAGGCGTTGTTAAAGCTGTAAGCGAGCAGATTGGTGTTTGCTGCCACCGTAACGCCGTTCATCGTGATAGGAGCCCCGGTATTCGCCAGGTTAAGATCGGCGGTCGGTACCGTATTGATGAAGTCCGAGGCAGCGGCTCCGTGAGTCCGGGTGGAGACATAAGCAGCCTCAAAGAGCCAATTCTTGTACTGGTGCTGCACCGTGAAGTTGCCGTCGAAAATCCGAGGCGCGATGCCAAACCTCGGACCCATCATGATCGGTCCGCCGGCACCGAAGTTGTCGACGCCGGGATATTGTACGGAGGGCTTAAAGCTGGAAGGCGGGCCGCCGGCAACGGTGTTGGCGGTCGCATCCCACTGAAACACGGGATCGAAGCCATCACTGGTGTTGGTCCAACTGCCGGTGCCAAACCCGTCCGTGCAGCCGCAACCGCCGTTGCCCTCGCGCTCGTAAAAGATTCCGTACGAGGAGCGAATGACCCAGTTATTGCGGACCGTCCAGGCAAAGCCGGCGCGCGGGCCAACGTCCGAGAAATCGGTGGGGAAGGGACGCTGAGAGCCAGTATGACCCACCCCGTTGCCCATGAAAATCATGGCGCCAGGCAGGTTGCCGGCTTGCGGGTTTACGGCCGTCTCACTGAACGACGAGTCGGTGCCGTTCACGTAGTGCCAATTGATGGGCACCTCGTAGCGGAGGCCCAGGTTGAGCGTGAAGCGCGGGCGAAGCCTCCAGGTGTCCTGGAAGAATCCCGCGCTATAGGAATAGCGAATGTTGGCCCCGGGAAAGGTCGCTATCGGAATGCCGCTGGCCCCGGCGACGTTCACATCCCCCAGCAGGAAGCTGGCGAACGATTCACCCGTCGTGGCGACCCCCGATGAGCTTTCGGTCTGTTCCTGGTTGAACAGGTAAACGCCTTGCGACTGGGACCAGTCCACGTTGAAGGTGGCAAATCGCCGCTCCTCCCAGCCCATCTTGAACTCGTGCTTGTTATGGACCAAGGTCAGGGTCTGGCCTCCCATGAAGATGCGGTTGGTCTGGCCCTTGTTGTTGGCCGCCGCCTGGTATTGGCCGAATGTTGAACAAGTGCTGCACGGATCGATGGTGGTTGCATTGCCGGAAGCGAAGGATGTGGTAAGGTCCGTCTGGAAGACCAGAACCGGAGTGACGTCCTGATTGGAGCCGCACTGGATTGCCGTGAAACCCAACTTGCATCCATACCCGGCCTGCAAGGGGCTGTGCTGCAGCGTGTTGTCATTGCTGGTGCTGAAGTAGCTGTGCATGATCATGTGCGGATTGACCACCCAGTCGTAACTCAGACGAAATTGATGGGGCTGATAGGTTGAATCCTGCCCGTTGCTGAGGGGGCCGGGGTAATACTGCACCGCATTGGTTGAGTTCAGCCGGTGGTCAAAGAACGCCGCAATGTGGTGGTTGCTGTGAATCGTGTGGTCCACCTTGATCGACCAGTTCCAATCCGTCAAGGCGCTGGTGGAATTATAGTAGTAGTCGTCTTCGGGTGAAGTCTGGGTTACAGCGGGAGTGGGAAAATAGGGAAGAATCTTATTGCTGATGTTGCTGAACCGCGTCGTGGGGATAACGTTGCCGGAAAATTGAGTCCGCGTGCCGTCTGTGGTAGTCGCCGGGTCATAAATCGGCGCCAGACCCGCGAAATTGCCTTGTTTCATGGCCGTGGTGGGCACCGACTCACCGGAGTTCGTTGTCACCGAAGCAGGCTGCCAGTATCCTTCATAGGTGAAGTAGAAGAAGGTTCGGTTTTTCCCATTGTAGATGTGCGGTATGGAAATGGGGCCACCGGCGGCGCCGCCTTCATCGTTGTACCGCACGAGGGGACGGCAAGCCTTCGGTTGGATCGCAATGCAGGGACTATTGATAACACTGGTATTCTGGGTTGCGTTGGTAGTAAACGGAACGGCATTGAATATTTGCCGCTCAAAGTTGAAGAACATGGACCCGTGAATATCATTGGTTCCCGACTTGGTCACGAATTCCTCAATGCCGCCGCCCACATAGCCATTTTCGGCCTCAAAGCCGGAGGTAATGAGTCTCATCTCGCCGTAGGGCTCGAAGCCGGCGAAATAGAATGACGTGCCGCCGGATTCGGGGCTGATCGTGCTTCCGCCATCGATCATTACTTCCTGGGAGCGGCCGGTACCGCCGTTGACGCTCACTTCGCCGTTGCCGTTATAGCCGGGGGTATAACTCACGAAGGCGTTGGCCAGTCGAATGGCCTGGCCGCTAAAGAATGGCAGCGTATCCATCTGTTCTGAGGTGATGGAAGTGCCCTTGGTTTCATTGGCGGTCTCCAGCACAGGCGCCTGACCCTTCACTTCCACCTGCTGCTGGACCGTGCCCAATTCCAACTTGATGTCAATGCCCTCAGCCAGTCCGACACGAACCTCAATGCCTTCACGGACAAAGGTTTTGAACCCGGTCTGCTTCACGGTGACCGTGTAAGGACCTGCGGGCAGGAGGGGAATGGCGTAGATGCCGGCCTGGGTGGAATCTACACTCACCTGGTTCCCGGTTGCCGTGTTGGTTGCCGTCACTTTCGCTCCAGCAACTGCGGCGCCGTTGGGGTCAGAGATGAGTCCCGTGATGGAGCCGCCCATAGTTTGCGCCAGTGCGGCGATGGGTAGAGCGCAAAGAAGCGCCATCATCATGCACAGACTTTTCAAAAATCTCATATCCTGAATCTCCTCTCGATGTTCAATTGGGGAACGAACAAAAGCCTGCACGGGTACTGACCGGCAGGGTCACGAGTCAGAACGGAATTCCATACGCTTGAAGCCCGAGTCGAGCTGGTTCTGCATTTTTGCTCGGCCGGGCTTGCGCTGGCGCTACCAGCGGGCCCGGGCAATCTATCGACTCGGAGTATGGAACGGGACCCAGGGTGGAATTGTGTCCGCTTTCGATACTGCCACCCCATCGGAGCGCGGCACCCACGCGGGTGCGATCGCGCCTGGCTCAACTCCAGCCACCCATGGCTATTCTTTCGTTCGAAACCCAACGCAAAGGCGTGCAATCAGCAAAGATTTCACAGTTGAATGTGAAATCAAAAAAATTCAGACCTGACGCTTAGCAGTGTAGCGACTACCTCTATTGATATCGCGGCCGCGTTTCCATCGCGTGCCGAAAAAATTCAATTGCATGCGGCAATTCAATGGTACGCGAAACGATGCGAAGATTAAATCAGCGTTTCAAGACCTTGTCAAGCACTAATTTTAGAATTTTTGCGCGACAATATGTCGGTCAAATAGCCGTCATGGTCTAAGCCAAACTTCTAGTGGGCGGATCGCCAGCCAACGGGTCGGAGTCACTATCGCTCCTTGCTTAGTGGTTGTTCATGTTCTTGGGCAAGGCCAATGTTTTCTTAGTGATACACCGGACATGCGAACCCGAATCAACCCCAGAAGGCCTTTTGAGCGGATACAACGCTACAAAAATGACTAAAAACTGAACTGTCCTCCCGCGGGCCCGAGCACTCCTGCCACCTGCTCTCGTGAGATGCGCGATCCGGTATAGTCCATATCGCGTGCCAGCACGAGACCTGTGGAGAGCGCATAAAATCTAGGTTCGAAACGGTTCGATGATATGCGGGAAACTGACGCAGGTTGCCTGGGCTTAGGTCTCTGCGGCGGATCTCAAAGATGGCCATCAAGCGCCCGTTTTAAGCACCTCGCCTTGTCAGGTATTCTACTGACAGCGAATTTGCGGCCTCCTACGTCCTAAAAGAAAGTGCTTGTCATATAACAATCGTAACGCTATGATTTGCCCGTTCAAGCTCTAGCTTCCCTGACGCACGACAAGATTGAACTATTGGCATGACGAAGCAAATCACATACACAATGCGTGACGTAGCCAGGCTGGCCGGGGTTTCCGTTTCCACGGTCTCCGCTGTCGTAAACAAAAAAGGCATTGTCAGCCCGGAATTGACCGAGAGAGTGCAGCGTGCCATTGAGGCCATGGGATTCCGGCCGCATGCCGGGGCGCGCGGTCTGCGCCTAGGCAGCACCCACATCATCGGAATGGTCCTGCAGGACATCACCAATCCATTCTTTGTGGAAGTCATGCGTGGTGTGGAAGAGGAAGCAATCAAGAACGGCTACGAAATCATCGTCTGTAATTCCAACGGGCGGTCGGAGCTTGAACAGAAGCACCTGAACGCGCTCTACACGCAGCGCGTGGACGCCATTCTGCTGGCACCGTGCGACTCCTACGCGGCGCGCGAGGTCCTGGTGGGCAGCCATGCGCCGCTTGTCTTCATGGATTGCGTCCCCATGCGGGCCGAAGTTCTCTCCGTAGTGACTGACAACTTTGCGGCGTCGCTCGAAGCCACTCGCTACCTGCTCGGGCTGGGACATCGCAGGATCGCGGTGATTTCCGGCCGCGGCGTCCATTCCACCAGCATCGATCGTGTTGAAGGTTTCCGCCAAGCCATGGAGGAAGCCCACATCCCCATTTTGGGCGATCAATTACGAAACGGCGAGTCCAACATCGAGAGCGGATATGAGATCGGTCTTTCGCTGCTGAGGTCCTCTGACCCTCCGACCGCCATCTTCGCCTTGAACAATCGCATGACGCTGGGAATTTTGAAGGCGCTAAGAGAATTGAGAATTCCCTGCCCCCAGCAAGTCAGCGTGCTGGGCTTTGACGACTTTGACTGGGCGGCTGTTTCCGACCCTCCGCTCTCCGCCATCGCCCAGCCCACAGATGAAATCGGCAAGCGCGCCGTGGAACTGGCACTGGGCTCAATCCGGGCGGAGGAGGAAGGCGCCCCCGTCGAAAAGCGCCAGATCGTTCTGAAATGCTCACTGCGCATCCGAAAATCCACCGGCCCACCTATGAAAATTGCGAGTCGCAAGCAATACAGGTCTGAGAAAAGCGAAGCGGTTCCAACTTCACGTCCTTGAGCCCTCCAGCCCAGGTACTGGCTATCTTATTTCCAGGTCATCCTTGTCCGGCAGGGAGGGAAAGGGCGCGTGCGGCTCGGTCTGATACCAATACGCCACTGAAGCGATATCATCCTCTAGGGGCAGGTACCTTCCATCAGGCCGCCAGCCGAGCGCTTGAACCGTGACCCTCAGGTCCTTCTCAAACCGCACGGGATCCAGGATGTGCCATCGATAGAGCCCGAAGCGCTGCTGCGATTGCCACAGCCCGTCCGGCCGAATCACCTGCGCCAATCCCGCAAAAGGCGTGTCATATTCCTGGTATTGATGTGTCGCGCGGTTTTCAAATCCGAACCCGCCGCAGAAGTAGTCCTCCGTGCCTGTGCCGCACATTGTGGGAAATTTGCCGTCGCCGTCGATGAAGAACTTGACCTCGCCTTCACCCCACCAGCCGTTGTTGTGTGTTCCCCAGGCCATGTAGGTGCCCACATACTGGCCCCACCCCTTCACTCCGTCCAACATCACGTAGTCCGTCTTATACGGAAGCGGATTTACGCGCCGGAATTGAGCATGGAAGTATCCCGTATGCACGGGAACTTCCGTCAGTGTGTAATCGATCTGGTAAGTCAGGCGCACAGGCTTTTCATCGAGGTTCTCCATAGTAATGCGCGCCGACTTGCGAAACGGCATTTGCCAAAATGAGTTGAAGGAGTTCGAGGGATTCACGCATATCGGCAGTGAATTTACCGGCGCGTACGTTCCCCACCCGTTAGCGAAGAAATCTCCCACCGGAACTTCCACGGACGGAGTTTTCTCGCCGTCCCAGTACATGCGCAGAATGGAAAATCGCCACGTGCCGCGTGGCGCCATTCGAATATGTTGAATCGCACCTGAACCGGAAATATCCGCAAGCGTCACCGTCTGCTTACCGGGGATTTCAATCGAGGGTGAAACCTTCCACCCTTGCCCCAGGTCGCGCGCGGCATTGGCGTTTGTTCCCTCCGTCGCCATTCCGCCCTTGCCCTTTTCGCCCGTGGGATTTTCGGCAGTAATCTCACGCGTCTGCGCGTGCGAGAGTTGTGCGAGATTCCCCAGGTCCAGTCCCAAACCGCTGAAGACCGGCTCGGGTGATTGCGCATTCAAAGCGAGACCAGTCAGGATAAGTGCGCCGGCCAGGAATACCACGGTACGCTTCATAAGAGTTTCCTCCGCGAGTTGTGCTCCCCTTTCCGACGGTGCGAAAGTCCAGAGGTTACTGGAATACTCCGCCCATGTCCAACGCCTGCGCGGTGTGCTGAAGAAAACGAGCACCCTGCCCGCGGCGCTGCCACGGCAGGGAAGGCCACGCCCCGCCGCGCTGTGGGTCTTCGTGCGCTCCGCAGTGAAAAGCCTAGTTTCCCGCGACCCGCCGTCGATGGTCACCTCGAACCCTTCGAGTTCGGGGGCTGTCAACGCTGAGCCGGAGTCGAGGTGGTTCGCAGCTTCTCCACCTTCGGAGGCCGAAAAGCCGCAGAGTCTCTGGAAGGCGGGACTCTGCGCTGAAATTACCGGCTGCGTGGCTTGCTTGGTCTCACCCAGGTTATGATCAGGCCGGCGAAAGTACAAAGGATCCACGTGGCGATTAGCGTCTTAAAAAGGCTACTTTCACTGTCTACGCAACATGAGCCGATCATGCTTGCAATGCCAACACAAAACAGCAAGAAGACGGCGGAATCAAGCCGCTGGTTGCGCTCCTTCACCTCGCGGGCGTGCTGCGTTTCGGAATCGGGGGCGGCGAGTGCTTGCACCCGCTCGACCGCTTTTGCAGCTTTCTTGGGGGCGTCAGCCATCGTGCAGTCCTCATTGCAGCACGGATTATTCGCTTGACGTGCGCTGCGATGCGCGGTAGCGGGTAGAGCGGGTAAGGCGACAATCCTACGTCACGGCCAGAAATTGGATTGCCTGCTTCAGCGGCGTGAACCCTGTCATGTAAACGCTCACGCCTTCCAGGCGCGGTTGCGCGCCGCGCAACTGCGTCCAGGAATGCCCGCGAAATCCGGGGCCGAATTGCACGCGACTGCCCGCCAGTTCGTAAGTGGCAAAACCATCACCCAAAAGATATACGTTGGGTGAGGCAGCCTCGGGAGTCTGCAAATCACCCATCAGCTTTCCGCCCGGCCGCAGCGTGACCTCAACAGCCACCGGAACTTGGTCCACACCCGAAATGTTCAGCGTGAGTGCGCAGCCGGCCTCCACCTCGCGAATCTCCACACTTGAATTCAGGTGCGAGAAATTACTGCGGGTGCGCAAAGATCGGGGCGTTTGCGGCCAGTCCTCGTGAGCCCCGCGGTCTTCCGGCCGCAGCGGCTGATAGTAGAACCCGTCCAATGATTGCTCCAGACGAAATCCTCCCTCAATCGGGTGAAGCGGCCCCGAGAACTGCCCTCTTCCGAAATAGGCGCAGGCCACGCGAACCGCCTCCACCACCGCTCCACCGTCTCGGAAGGAGAAGAACCGGAAATCGTCTCCCAGAATTGTAGCGCTTCGTTCTCCGCGTCGAATGTGTACGAACGACGAGCGCGGATAATACTTCACGTAATCCGCCGGAATCGGCTCGCTCGGGGGCAGCGGATTCCGAAGCTCTGGGATTTCCATGAAATCGATTACGTGCCCACCCATTTCAGGCAGGTGGTTGCGCTCAATATACTTGGCGACACTGGCGAATCGCCCATTCTGATCGTGCCAGGCCATGAAGCGGTAGCAGCGGTAGTAGTGCAACACAGACACCGCCGTGAATCGGTCCTGCCGGTGGGAAATATCCGTGGCGATTTCGTCGTTGGGGCGCAGGAAATAGAGCAGTGTCTCCATATTTTTTCGAGGCAGGTCATAAAGCGCGGGACGATCGAGCAGACGGGCCAGAAGGATAAAGGCCTGATCGCTCACCTCATCGTAAGTTCCAGTGCTGCGCTCATTGAATTGACCCTCCGAATCGAGATCGAATCCCTCCGCCAGCCACTGCTCGATGCGTGCTAGGTAGCGCGGATCTGGATTGAGTTGATGGCATCGCGCCAAGGCGGCGGAGACCACCCATCGATGATTCGGTGTGTGAATGCCCCCGCTGATCAATGCTTCCCCGCCCCGATGGAGAAAGGCTTCGAGCTTTTCGTTCACGCTGCGCGTGCCGTCATCATTCCTGGAGCGCAGGACTTGCGCAGCGGGACCAAGCGCCTGTACAACGAATGCCGTATCCGGCGGAGAAAAGAAATTGGTGGTGTAGGAGGTGACAGTTCCATCCGGATTCTGGACGCGCAGCAGATAATCCGCCGCGCGCTCCATTCGCTCGAGCAGCGCGGCCTGGTGAAAATGATTGGATTCGGGCGCCAGAAAAGCTGCCGTCATCGCGGAAAGGGCGCCGGCCGAGCTGATTACACTTGGAATCTGGTGTGGATCAAGCCATCCGCCATTGGGCTGCTGCCTCGCGATCGATCTCTCGATGCCCTGGTCAAGGCTTTTTACCAGCTCGGGGTAAATGTCATCGGGGAGCGGAAGGGCAGGCTCCTGCGCGCCCGCATTTTGTGCGGCCGCGGCAGCGCTCATGACACCGAAAAATTCTCTTCGATCCATAAGTACTCCAGAACGCCTGTGGCCCTTTCTCCGATTATTGATGTGAATCGCCGCACACCCGGCCGCGTTCGGCGCAACTAATCCCGTGGCGGCGGAATGCAAATCCGTCTACCATGAAAATGTGTTGCCGGCGTTTGTGCGATGGAAGCAGAGCCGGCCCGCGGAGTTTGATTGACTCGACGCGAGTTTCTGGCCACATCGACGGCTTTTCTGGCCGCACCGAACGAGCGCATTGCGCGCGAGGTCTTCGTCCCCTCGCCGGGAAAAGGCACGTCGGTTCTTGCCTACGCATTCTACACGCAACCTGCGGGCAGATCGCTACTCTCCATTCACGAGCACTGGACGCGCTCCGACACCATCGATGTCGCTTACTTTCGCGATTCCACAGACAATGGCCGCACCTGGAGTGGTGCTCGGGAGGTGGCAACCGGCGAAAAACGGCCGGAGGGGATGCTGCGACGCGCCCTGCGCGCCGGGTTTGTCGACCCGCACACCGGGCGGTTCCTCCGATTCTGGTGTGAGGGAGTTCTGCCTACCGATGATCCTATCGAGGGGATGCGTCAGTGGAACATCTTCTACACCATCGACGGCGCGGGACCTTACCAGATTATTCAGCGCGGCAAGGATTTCAGCGCGCGCCACCCCCTTCCCGGCATTTACACTGGCAAAAACTGCGTGATGATTGGCGATATTCCTTGTCTGCCCATTGCGCTGAAGGATGGGACGATTCTCCTCCCCGCGGAAACATCTCCGCTCGGCCCAGATAGGAATCTCTACAACCCCACCGGCGGATACACCTATACCGACGTCACCGTTTTGCGTGCCCGTTGGAAGGGGAAGCAACTCGCATGGGAAGCAGCCGAACCCATCAAGGGCGATCCGGCACGCTGCACGCGCGGCATGGACGAGGGCACCATCGAAGCGCTCGCGGACGGACGGTTGATCCTGGTGATCCGCGGGTCCAACTCCACCAAGACGAACCTGCCCGGATATCGCTGGGTTTCTTTCTCGATCGACGCAGGCTGGCATTGGTCGAAGCCTGTTCCCTGGACTTATACCCACGGTGAGGCGTTCTATTCCCCCAGCTCCTGCTCTCAGCTCTTCCGACATTCGAACGGCAAGCTGTACTGGCTGGGAAACATCAGCGCCACGAACCCTCGGGGCAACCGGCCGCGATATCCCTTCTTCATCGGCGAGGTTGACCAGGAATCCGGACTGCTGATTCAGGACAGCTTGATTAAGATCGATGACCGCCAGCCCGGTGAGAGTGAAATCCTGATGCTTACCAGTCCCTACGCCCGCGAGGACCGTGAGACAAAGCAGATTGTGCTCCACATGAGCCGCACGTTCGCGTTTCCCGACGGCTGGATGGGCGACGCCTTCATATATCGCATCGATGTTTAGCTTGCCTTTAAGATCTTCTTAAGCCGCTCGGGAACCAGAGGATCGTATAGCGGCAGTAAGTAATCTCCCACGTCACGAATGCGCTGGTAGGCGTGCATGCACTCCTCCAGGCTTTCCATGATGCCAAGGGGAATGTGCTCCTCGACGTTGCGATACTTAAAGAAGCAATCCGAGACTACAATTTTTCCAGGCCGGGTAGTAATGGAATAGGCCATTGAGGACCGATGATGGCAGCCCGTCCAGAATGCCCGGATGCCCGGGATAACCTCTTCCTCATCTTCCAACAGCCGCAATTTCTCCGGAGCGTCGATTTCCAGATACGTCAGTGTATCGTCGGGAATTCGCAGCTTCCGGGGAATGTGCATCTCGTATTTTGGCGCGTGAAAATCCTCAATCCAGCCGCGCTTGGAGATGCAAATCTGGGCATTGGTAAAGAGCGGGACGTTTCCAGTGGCGTACGCTTGCAGGGGCGTGATCAGGACGTAATCGACTTGCGAGGGCTTGATCCCCAGGCGCTTCAGAGCGCTCTCCGGCCGCTCGGAATCCGTCCGCACCATTTGCGAGCGTGCGTCTATCGCTTTCTTCCACGCCTCATTCAGGTCTGTAAGGTCGGGCGGCGGCCCCGTATTGATAATAAGCGTCTTCCCTCCCCCACGAATGACCACCATCCAGAAGTGCAGAGTCTCCCAGGTGTCCCAGGCGCTCATCCAATACACCTCCGGCCCCGGAACTTCGCACTGGCCCATCTTGAGAACTTGAACTTCGAAGGTCATGAAGACTCCCCTAGTCCGATCCCGCAAATTTGCTCGTTTTTCCCAAGCCTTCCGGCCCGATGCTCTGGTAGCCGCCGTCGATGGCAAGATCCGCGCCGGTAATGAATGAGGAGTCGTCGCTGAAGAGGAAAAGTACGGGCCCTGCGCATTCCACCGCCTCGCCGCAGCGTTCGAGCATGTGATATTGACCCCACACTGGCTCCCATTTGGCGCGGTCGCCTGCCGCAGCCTTGTCCACCTCGCGCGTCCAGATCCAGCCGGGGCTCACGCTGTTCACACGAATGCCGTAGGGCGCAAGGTCCAGGGCCATGCACCTTGTGAGCGTGTGCACTGCGCCTTTCGCAGCGTTGTACGTCCAGCGGTTTGGTTGAGCGATAAAGGCGGAGATGCTCGACATGTTGACAATCGATCCGCCACCGTGCTTGCGCATTGGGTCCGCCACCAGCGTCCCCATGCGCGCGAACGCCACGGGGCCGACGGTCCAGATCCGCTCCCAGTCCGCGCTTGTCGCGTCCAGAGCCTTGGCGGTGAACGAAAAAGCGTTGTTGAAGAGATAGTTCACCTTGCCGAATTTCTGCAGGGTGAGCGCCACCACGTCTTTACAGAATTGCTCGTTCGCCATATCGCCCTGGCAGTACGCCGCGCGGAAGCCCGCAGCGGTCATCTGCTTCGCGATTTCATGCCCCGTATCACGCGTGCCGGTAAAGACCGCCGCGGCGCCTTCCTTGCAGATTTCTTCCAGCGTCGCTTTGCCGATTCCCGACGACCCGCCGGTGATAATCGCCACCTTGTCTTTAAATCGCTCTTTGATGGCCTTGCGTACTTTCATGGTTTGCCCCCGAAGAACCCTTCGAGTTACGCCTGCCAGTTCAAAATGACCTTCACGCACTCGCCCGAGCTCATGGCGTCAAAGCCCTTCTGGAAATCATCGGCACGGAAGCGATGAGTAATAATCGGCCGGATGTCGAGGCCGCATTGCAACATCATGGTCATTTTGTACCAGGTTTCGTACATCTCGCGCCCGTAGATCCCCTTGATGGTCAGCAGCTTGAAGATGACGGGATTCAAATCCACCACTGCAGCCTGCTTGGGGATCCCCAGCAGCGCAATCTTCGCGCCGTGGCTCATGTTGTCGAGCATGTCGCGCAGAGCGTCACCATTACCCGACATTTCAAGCCCCACGTCAAACCCTTCCATCATGCCAAGCTGCTTCTCTACGTCGGCCAGGCTGCCTTTGCGAATGTCGTGCGCGACGGTCACGCCCATTTTCTTGGCCAGCTCCAGGCGAAAGGGATTTGTATCCGTAATCACCACATATCGCGCGCTCGCATGCCGGACTACCGCCGCGGCCATCAGTCCGATCGGCCCCGCGCCGGTAATTAGCACATCCTCACCCAGCACCGGGAAAGAAAGCGCGGTGTGTACAGCATTGCCGAATGGATCGAAAATCGCCGCGATGTCAAGTTCCACATCCGAGTGGTGCCTCCAAATATTGGTCATGGGCAGCGCGACATATTCGGCAAACGCCCCGGGGCGATTCACCCCCACTCCCTGCGTGTGCGCACACAGGTGCCGGCGGCCAGCAAGGCAGTTGCGGCAGCGTCCACAGGTGACGTGACCTTCGCCGCTCACAATGTCGCCCGGAAAGAAGTCGGAAACATTTGCGCCCACTTCCGCGATCTCGCCAACGAACTCATGCCCGATTACGAGAGGAACAGGAATGGTCTTCTGCGCCCAATCGTCCCATTGATAAATGTGCAGGTCGGTTCCACAGATCCCCGCGCGCAGCACCCGGATGAGCACATCGTTGATGCCGATTTTTGGCTTGGGGACGTCTTCCATCCACAGTCCCGGAGCGCCTTTGCTCTTTACAAGTGCTTTCAATATGTCTCCCCTTTAATGTGACTCATCACTTCCGCTTGTATCCGTGCTCCTTCTTCAGCTTGTACGTGATGCTGTCCACCAAGGCCTTCCAACTGGCCTCGATAATGTTCTCCGATACACCCACGGTTCCCCAGGTGTCACGCCCGTCGCTCGATTCGATCAGCACGCGAACCTTGGCATCCGTAGCGCCTTGCGGATTCAGGACGCGCACCTTGTAATCAGTCAGGCGGATATCCCTAATGCACGGAAAGAACGTGGTCAGCGACTTGCGCAGCGCGCGGTCAAGCGCGCTGACCGGGCCCACGCCTTCCGCCGCCGTGTGTTCTTCCTTGCCGTCCACGCGCAGCTTGATGACGGCTTCGGAATGCGAATCCTGCGCACCCTTTTTCTCGGTAATCAACCTGAAACCGTCCAGCTCAAAGAAATCGCGGGCGTGGTGCAGCATCTTATCGAAGAGCATCTCAAACGACGCTTCAGCACCCTCGAATTGATAGCCGTCGTGCTCCATGTCCTTCAGCTTTTCAACCACGGCCTTGGCGTCCGGCGAGGCAGGATCGAGCCCCAGGCCGCGCTCCACTGCCTTATAGATCACGTTGCTCTTGCCGGAGAGCTCAGACACCAGCACACGGCGCTCATTGCCGACCACGGCGGGATCAATGTGCTCGTAGGAGGCGGTGTTCTTCATCACGGCGCTCACGTGGATTCCGCCCTTGTGCGCAAACGCGCTCTTGCCCACGAATGCCAGCTCATTCCGATGCGGCAGGTTGGCCAGTTCACTGACGTAATGCGAGACCTCGGTCAGGCGCTTCAAATTTTTCTTTCCGATTGATTGCATCCCCAGCTTAAGCTCAAGGTTCGCGATGATGGAGCACAGGTTGGCGTTGCCACAGCGCTCGCCGTAGCCGTTGATGGTGCCCTGCACTTGCACGGCGCCCAGTTGCACGGCGGCGAGGGAGTTGGCCACGGCCAGCTCGCAGTCATTGTGAGTGTGGATCCCGAGCGGCCCATTCACTGCTTTTGCCGCAGCTTTGAACCGCTCGCCAATGACCTCGGGCAGCGTCCCGCCATTCGTGTCGCAGAGCACCACAATATCCGCACCCGCAGCTTCAGCGGCTTGGATCGTGCTCAGGGCGTATTCAGGATTGGCCTTGTACCCGTCGAAAAAGTGCTCCGCGTCGTAGATCACCTCGCGCCCATGAGACTTCAGGAAAGCCACGGAGCTGCGAATAAGGTCGAGGTTCTCCTGCAGCGAGATTCCCAGCGCCACCTTCACGTGCAGGTCCCAGGATTTGCCGAAGATGGTTACCACCGGTGTGTGCGCGTCGATCAGGGCCTGCAGATTCTTGTCCTGCGCAGCCGTGTGGTGGGGGTGGCAGGTGCTGCCGAATGCCGCCAGCTTCGCGTGCCGTAACTTCAGTTTGCGCGCGCGCTCGAAGAAGGCCACATCCTTGGCATTGGAGCCGGGCCAGCCGCCCTCGATGTAATCCACGCCCAGCACGTCAAGCTTGCGCGCCACGTGCAGCTTGTCTTCCATTGAGAAGGAGACGTTTTCGCCTTGCGCACCATCGCGCAGCGTCGTGTCGTAAATCTGAATTTTTCTCATACCATCGCTTGCGCCTGAAATTTCAGGGTTATTTGAGAATGACGAATCTGGTCTGGGATGTCAATGTTCGAGACTGGCACGATTCGAAAATCAGGCGCAAGGGCACCCTTCGAGGTGCCTTGGACAGGAAATGGGGCACGCTAACTACCGCCTCACAGTCCCATGCCGCTTTTCCCGGGTCAAACCGTCAGCTTCCACGGCGCGCGATACTCGCGTGAAAGGTACTGCTCTGCCTCAGGCCCGCCGGAAATCAGGCGTTCAGCGGCGGCGTCCCACACCAGGTGATTCTGGCTGCGGTAGGAAACATTTCCCAGCAGGCACGTGCTGGTGGAGCGGTGGCCGATTTCCACGTCGCTGATCGTCCTTTGGCGCGACTTGATGCAATCGATGAAGTTGCGCACGTGGTCGTGGCCGGAATTATTGACGGACGCCATCTTCATGGCCGGCGCCATCTCCACGGATTTGTCGTCGCGCTTGCGGCTCTCGGGAAACAACTCGAATCCGCTGCGATCCACAAACAGCGTGCCATCGGTGCCGTGGAACTCAATTCCGTAGCCGTGGGAGTACATGGAATTGGCGTTGTTCCAGCGGTGCTCGTAAACCAGGATGAATTTTGGATTCTCGTACTCATACGTCACCTGCAGGGTGTCGGGAGTTTCCGAGTTGTCCTGATCGTAGTACTTGCCGCCGAGACTTGATATCACGCGTGGCCCTTGCACATTCATCCCCCACTGCACGATGTCAATCAGGTGGACTCCCCAGTCGGTCATCATGCCGCCGGCGTAATCCCAGAAATATCGAAACGTCGCCCAGCCCTTGGGGTCGAGGCCCACCCAGCGGTTGGTATTGAACCGCACCTTGGGGGCCGGGCCGAGCCACATGTCCCAATCGAGCCCGGCGGGCGGATCGGAATCGGCAGGGT
>JASHTY010000622.1 GCA_030040315.1 Terriglobia bacterium
TCACCGGGCAAGAAGGATGCCGGAAAGATGCGTGCTTTTTTCGCAGCAGTAGCGGAAGCGGACAAAAACATGGGCAATTGATTGTAGAATCCTAAGGAGCCACCAGCTGGCCGGGGAAAGTGCGGCCCCAGGGGAGATCGTCGAACGGGTGAGGCCATGAACATTGAAAGAGCCATAGAATTCATGATTAAAAACCAGGCCCGAATGGATGCGCGGTTCAATGCCAAATTCGATCGGGCAGAAGAGCGATTCGCCCAAGCCGAGAAGCGCCTTGATCGGCTAGAGCGGGCAGTGACTCAGAACAATCGTTTAGTGACTCAACTCGCGCGAGCAGGAGTGTCCCTGCGAAGCGATGTTCGGAGAGCAGCCGCTGAATCCGAGAAGCGCTTTTCCCACATCGAGGAGAACCTTGCCAGTGTGAGTGAGAAATTAAACGCCTTAATCGACATTGTGGATGGTCATATTCGAGGGAATGGCCACCGTCATGGGGCGTAATCAACGCCGCAGGGAAAGATCCACATCCAGGCGGATGCGGATACCAGTATGCCAACGCCAGCAACACTCATGACCTGGCCGGACGCGCGCGGCCGCTTCGGAGACTTCGGAGGACGCTATGCGCCGGAAACGCTGATGGCTCCCATTGAGGAGCTTGAAGCCGCATATTGCAAGGCGCGCAAAGATCCGGCTTTTCAAGGCGAACTCGCACGCCTGCTGAAAGATTTTGCCGGACGGCCGACACCGCTCTTTCTGGCAGAGCGGTTAACTGCACAATTGAAAGGTGCGCAGATTTATCTGAAGCGTGAGGACCTGCTGCACACCGGTGCGCACAAGATCAACAATTGCCTGGGACAGGGTTTGCTGGCGAAGCGCATGGGCAAAACCCGTCTGGTAGCTGAAACCGGCGCAGGTCAGCATGGCGTCGCCACCGCTACTGTGGCCGCATTGCTGGGACTGGAATGTGTAGTTTATATGGGCGAAGAGGACATGGCGCGCCAGGCTCCCAATGTCTTCCGTATGCGCCTGCTCGGTGCACGCGTGGTATCCGTTGCTTCGGGGACCAAAACGCTCAAGGACGCCATCAACGAAGGCATGCGGGACTGGGTCACCAACGTCCACAACACGCATTACCTGATGGGGTCGGTGCTCGGGCCTCACCCGTATCCGATGATGGTGCGTGATTTTCATCGCGTCATCGGCCAGGAGGCGCGCCGTCAGATTTTGCGAAGTACGGGAAAGCTGCCGGACCTGCTATGCGCCTGTGTGGGCGGCGGGAGCAATTCCATTGGCTTGTTTTACGATTTCATTCCTGATGCCGGTGTGAGAATGGTGGGAGTGGAGGCAGGCGGCCGCAGTCCAAGATTGGGTGACCACGCCGCACGCTTTTCGGGTGGCCGGCCCGGCGTGCTGCACGGTTCCTACACTTATGTTCTGCAAACCGACGACGGCTTGATCTCGAACACACACTCCGTCTCTGCGGGGCTCGATTATCCTGCTGTGGGGCCGGAGCACGCGGAACTCCACCGCCAGGGACGGGTGGAGTATACACACGTAAGTGACCAGGAAGCGCTTGAAGCCGCAAGCCTGCTGGCGCGCGTGGAAGGAATAATTCCCGCGCTTGAATCGGCCCACGCACTTGCGGAAGCCCTCAAGCGTGCGCCCTCGATGCCACCTGAGAAGATGATGGTCGTCAACCTTTCGGGCCGCGGCGACAAGGACCTGGGAATTTTCCAGTCGGCGGGAATCCTCTGAATTTGGGCGCGGCGGCGAAGGTTCCAGCACCCTGACGTTTCATACAGAGGGCGCAGAGTTCGCCATCCATAGTTTTCGCAATTTGAAGGCACAGAAGACACAGAGAAATCTGCGCGTGAGTTCTCTGCGATCGTTGAGGTTATCTCTCGCCGGTCTCTGTGTGAAATGGTCCGTATCGGCCCAGGGTCCAGACTGGCTGTTTATTCGCATGGCGTCCACAACTATAACCCGCATTGAATCCCGGTTTCGCGAGTTACGCGAAAATGGTCGCAAGGGCCTCGTCGTTTACCTGACCGCGGGTGATCCCGATCTTGGCGCCATGGATGGGCTGCTTCAGGCGCTTGACCGCGCGGGTGTTGACGTGATCGAGCTGGGTGTCCCCTTTTCCGATCCTTTGGCCGACGGTCCGGTGATTCAGCGGGCCTCGGAGCGCGCGCTGCGATCCGGCACCACCCTGCGAAAGATTCTGGAGCGGTTTCCGGTCTGGCGGCAAACCGTACACGCTCCCATAATCCTTTTCAGCTACTTCAATCCCATTTTGCAATTCGGTCTGGAGAGATTTGCAGCCACGGCAGCGCAGGTGGGAATCGACGGCGCGCTGGTGGTGGACTTGACTCCCGAAGAAGCAGAAGGTTACGTTCGAACCATGCGTGCGCACGGCCTGGACACGGTCTTTCTGGCTTCGCCCACTTCCACCGATGCGCGGCTGGAGCGGGCCGCGCAGCTTTCCACCGGTTTTTTGTACCTTATATCGCGTACGGGCGTAACCGGCGAACGGAGCGAGATGGCGGCCGGTGTAAGGCCGCTCGTGGAGCGTGCGCGGCGAATCACCTCGCTGCCGATTGCTGTAGGGTTTGGAATTTCCACTCCTGCTCAGGTGGGCGAAGTTCAGGCGGCCGCCGACGCCGCGGTGGTGGGCAGCGCAGTGGTACACGCCATTGAAGAACACTATTCCACACGCGGGCCGGCGGCCATCGAACAATTCGTGCTGGGGCTCAAGGCCGCCACCGGGGGTAAACCCGAATGAGCGATCTCGATGGCTGGCGAAAGAAAATCGACGAGATCGACAAGCAACTGGTGAAGCTCCTGAATGAGCGGTCGCAATGCGCGTTGGAGATTGGGCAATTGAAAAAAGGGTTGAATCTCCCCGCCTGGCAGCCGCAACGCGAAGCTGAAATCCTGCGCAACGTGGTAAAGGCGAATGAAGGACCTCTGGATGACGCCGCCATTCGCCACCTCTTTGAACGCATTATCGATGAGGCGCGCTCACTCGAGCGGCATTTCATGGAGGGCGGCAGTTGGTTCAGAAAGGAGTAAAGCCTGATGGTTGTGGTCATGCAGGAAGGCGCGACGGAAGAGGAAGTTCAAAGTGTTATCAATAAATTGATGGGCTTGGGCTTTGATATTCACCGCTCGACCGGGGCGCGTCACACCGTCCTGGGCGCGGTGGGCGCTAAGGTGGACTTTGACACTCGCGATATTGAGCTGCTGGAGGGCGTGGAAGAGGTCCTGCGCATAACCGCTCCGTACAAACTGGCCAGCCGGCACTTCCGGCCGGAAGGATCGTTTGTAAATCTCGCCCGCGGAGTCACCATCGGCGGTGATCGGGTGGTGATGATGGCCGGGCCGTGCAGCGTAGAGAGCGCCGAGCAGATTGAAAGCGTCGCGGCAACTGTGGCGGCGCACGGGGCAACCGTCCTCCGCGGCGGGGCCTTCAAGCCTCGCACGTCACCTTATAGTTTTCAAGGAATTGGCGAACAAGGACTGGTTCTTATGCGCCAGGCCGCGGACAAGCACAACCTCTGTGTTGTCTCCGAAGTGATGGACCAAAATCAAATCCCCATGATGCTCGATTACGTCGATATGCTGCAGGTCGGTGCGCGCAATATGCAGAACTACAACCTGCTGAAGGAGCTCGGCAAAGTCGCCAAGCCGGTTCTTCTGAAGAGAGGAATATCTGCCACTGTAGAGGAGTTGCTGCTCTCCGCGGAATACATCATGGCGGGCGGAAACTACAACGTCGTACTGTGCGAGCGGGGAATTCGCACTTTTGAAAATTATACTCGAAACACGCTGGATATCTCCTGTATCCCGGTGATCAAGAAACTCTCACACCTGCCCATTTTGGTGGACCCCTCGCACGGGACCGGACGGCGGGACAAAGTGGCTCCCATGGCGCGTGCCGCCCTGGCGGCGGGAGCCGACGGTTTGCTGATCGAAGTGCACAATGACCCTGAGAAAGCCCTGAGCGACGGGGCACAATCGCTTTATCCGGACCAATTCGAGCAATTGATGAAGGAATTGCGCATGATCGCGCCGGCGGTGGGCAGAAAGATCTAGCTTTGAAATTGAAACCTGCAAGGGCGGGGCTTCATCCCCGCCGCTGTGGAGAGCACGCGGAACGGGCCTTTAGGACCTGAAGCAACGGCGCTTCAGTGGCTAAAGTCCTCAAGAACTGGGACGTTGCCGGCGGCGGGGCGTCACCCCCGCCATTCCACTGCCCATGAGTAAGAACGTTTGTTACTTTATTAGAAGCTCTTTCAAAACCCTGTGCATTTGGTTGAAGGTATGATGACGGGGCGCTTGATGCTTCCCCGCAGTTCGTGGCCTATAGCCGATAGCCTTCCTGTCGGGGCTCCCCGGAGGGCAGCAAATTCAATAGCCGGGGGTGAAACCCCCGGAAAACGGCTCAACAGGTTCCGCAAGGTCTTGAAACAGCTTGTAGTTTGATTTCCGGGACCATTCATTGGAAAACGCAAATCCAGAACCTTTCTTTCGGCGAGTGGCGATCGTCGGCCTGGGCCTGCTGGGTGGGTCGCTGGGCTTAGCTCTCAAGAAAGCCGGCTTCACGGGCCGCATTGTGGGTTACGCACGGCGAACCGAAACGCGCGCGCAGGCCCTCTCAATGGGCGCGGTGGACGAGGCCCCGGACGAGCCCTTCGCAGCCGTGCGTGGGGCCGACCTGATCGTTCTGGCCACGCCGGTGGCTGCCATTCTTGACCACCTTTCCCGCCTTCATGCTCATTGGTCGCCGCAGGCGCTGGTCACCGACGTGGGGAGCACCAAGCGCCGGATCTGCGAGCACGCCGCGAGGATTTATGACCAGCTGCCTATGTTCTTGGGCGGGCATCCTATGGCCGGCAAGGAGCGCTCCGGGCTTGAAAACGCCGACGCGCGGCTTTTTGAAAACGCCCGATACGTTTTGACCCCGCTCAAGCCGGAACATTCAAATGACCCGCGCGTGCAGGCCTTTCACGGGCTTGTGGCGTCAATCGGAGCGCGCGCTATCACCTGCGAACCCGCTGCGCATGACGTGGCCGTGGCTTATCTGTCCCATCTTCCACAGTTGCTTTCCTCCGGATTGGCCGGACTGATGGATGAGAAGAATGCTGCGGGAGGTCTTTCGCTTGAGCTGGCCGCTTCGGGCTTTCGCGATGTGACCCGCCTGGCGGACAGTCCCTATTCAGTTTGGCGTGACATTTGCCTGACGAACACGGAAAATATCCAAATGGCCTTGGACGGGCTGATCCAAAAGCTGGAATCCATCAAGCTGCACTTGGGTGACCGGGAGCTGGAGCGCGAATTTGCCGCCGCCCATCGCCTTCGCCACAAACTGCGCGAGTCGGGCTGACAAGGGGGAAGAAGGAGAAACCCATGCTAAAGGCTGTTCTGGAAATTCTGGCAACCACTCCTGAAAAACTGAAGTTGGAGATCTCCACTTTATCGCGGCGGGAAATGCACGACCACCTGGTTCCCGGGAAGTGGTCGGTGCAGGAAGTGCTGGCGCACATGGCGGATGTGGAGGAAGTGGGGATGCGCGCGCGGGTGGCGGCGATCATCAATGAGAAGGTGCCGAAGCTGCCCCCCTTTGATCAGGACGCGCGCGCGACGCAACTGGGGTACAAGCGAATGGATCCGCACCGCAGTCTGGCCAAACTGCAACGCCAACGGCGCGACAATATGAAATGGCTGAAAACGCTTCGCCCCGCGCAGTTGCGCCGGCAGGGAGTCCATGAGACTGTAGGAAAAATCAGCGCGGAAGAGTTAATCACCGAATGGGCCTTTCATGATTTGGGCCACTTGAAACAGATCCTGGACATCAAGCGTTACGCCCTTTTCTCGCGGATCGGAAACATGCGGGCCTTCTATGATCTGAAGTAGGCCCCGCCGGTCACGCCGGAGGTTCATTGAACAAGGTCTATCCAAGCGCCGACGCAGCGGTGGCCGACCTTCGCGATGGCGCCACGGTGATGACCGGCGGATTCGGCTTGTGCGGAATTCCCGAGAACCTGATTGACGCGGTGTGCCGCAAAGGCGTCCGCGACCTGACCGTCATCAGCAACAACGCTGGCGTGGATGACTTCGGAATCGGCAAGTGGCTCGCCAAGCGGCAGATTGCCAGAATCATTGCCACCTACGTTGGCGAAAACAGACTCTTTGAGGAAATGGTGCTGAGCGGAGAGCTTCAGGCGACCCTCGTTCCCCAGGGAACCTTTGCGGAGCGCATTCGGGCGGGCGGCGCGGGTATCGCGGGATTTTACACACCCACCGGCGTGGGCACTTTGGTGGCGGAGGGAAAGGAAACAAGGGAGTTTGACGGCCGGAAGTACCTGCTGGAGCGCGGCCTGACGGCGGATTTTGCCCTCGTCAAAGCATGGAAGGGCGACCGTTGGGGGAACCTGATTTACCGGCGAACGGCGCGCAACTTCAACCCCCTGATGGCGACGGCGGCGCGGGTGACGGTTGCCGAAGTCGAAGAACTGGTCGAGCTCGGAACTCTTGATCCCAACTCCATCGTCACGCCGGGCATTCATGTGGACCGCATCATCCAAGGCGAGAAATACGAGAAACGCATCGAGCGGCGGACGGTGAGAAGACGCGACCATGGACAAGCGTGAAATCATTGTGCGCCGGGTCGCGCTGGAGCTGAAGGACGGCTTTCACGTGAATCTGGGAATCGGCATGCCCACGCTGGTGGCCAATTTTGTGCCAGAGGGGATTGAGGTCGTGTTGCAATCTGAGAACGGCATGCTGGGCGTGGGCCCTTTTCCGTGGGAGGGCGAAGAAGATCCGGATTTGATCAACGCCGGCAAGGAAACGATTTCA
>JASHTY010000086.1 GCA_030040315.1 Terriglobia bacterium
TTCGCATTGCACCTGTGTGGCGAGCGGCGCGCGTTTCTCCCGCCTGCGATCGCCGGTTTTCTGGTGAATCCATCGCAGAACCCTTTGCCGATCGTCTTCGCTGATTTCCGTAAAGCCCACACCGGCGCCCTGGCCCGCCATCATGTATCGAACGCTGGCCTTGGCTTCAACAAGGGGAATATGCCGTGCAGGACGGAAGCGCACGCCGATGATCTTTTCAGGTTGAAGGTCAACGACTTCGGTAAGAAAAAGTCCGCCTCCCCCCAGGTTGGTGGCGACGGCGCGCAAATAATCCTCTCCGGCAGCGGTGTATTCCACCGGCAGTTTGACCTGAACGCGGGGATACTTCCTGACGTAGTTTCTTGACATGCTTCGCTTGTAGTTTCTCTGTAAAACGCTAATCCCCCAACATTCTAAGGATAAGGCTTTGCTGAACACACTGGAACAGTACGAAAGTACGGGTGGCAATTCCCGCGGAAGAGGGTGGAGGCTGGCGCGGCAGATGCTCGCGCAATTTTTTTGCCAAAGACTTCGACTTCGTGTTACCCTCATTTACGTAAATTTAAGAGATGAGAAGCGAGGAGAGAACGGATGCCGTTGGCCCGTGAGTCGAAAGCCACCACGATTGAACGATTTCGAGTCCATACCAAAGACACAGGTTCACCCGAAGTCCAGATTGCCCTGCTTAGCGAGCGAATCAGTTATTTGAACGACCACTTCCGAACGCATCGAAAGGACCACGCTTCACGGCGCGGACTTTTAAACATGGTGGGAAGGCGCAAGCGGCTGCTGGAGTATTTACGGCGGCGTGACCCTGAGGCTTACAAGCAGGTCATCGAAAAATTGGGCATCCGCAAGTAGTCCGGTGCATAACCAGAAAGTTCAAGGATTTTTGATCAACGAAGAGTTTCTGTCCAAGCGATCCCCCGGATTTCCTTCAGGGATCGCTTTCGTTTTTTGGAGACCTTTCCGCCGGGCGAAGGGCCTTCAACCGTTCAACATCCACCTCGATTCGCAGCTCCCTGAACAACCCGCATGCCGGACGACGGAGTGAGACGCATACCGCCAGTCAATGAGCATGCCATGACCCGCGATACGGTCAGATTGATCGACGTGGATTACTAGGAGGAATAAGATGGAACAAGTTAGTATTACCCTGGGTTCAAACGCCCTTTCGATTGAATGTGGGAGGGTCGCCAAGCAGGCCAACGGCTCCGCTTTCGTGCGCTACGGGGATACCGTGGTGCTGGCCACGGCGTGCTCCGCCGACCCGAGGGAAGGAATCGATTTCTTTCCCCTTACGGTGGACTACCGTGAATATACCTATGCCGCAGGAAGAATTCCCGGCGGCTTCTTCAAGCGCGAAGGACGGCCCACAGAGAAGGAGATTCTCACCAGCCGCCTGATTGACCGGCCGGTCAGGCCGCTCTTTCCCGATGGTTACAAAGATGAAACGCAATTGATTGCCCTGGTGCTTTCGGCCGATGCAGAAAACAATCCCGACGTGGTCGGTCTTGTGGCCGGCGCAGCGGCGCTCTATCTTTCTGACATCCCTTTCTTCGCGCCCGTGGGCGCTGTGCGCGTGGGATTGGTTGACGGCCAGTTGGTGACGAATCCTACATATAGCGACATAAAGAAAAGCCTGCTGAACATCGTCGTGGCGGGCACTGAAGGCGCCATCGTCATGGTAGAAGCCGGTGCGAAGGAAGTCTCCGAAGCCACCATCATCGATGCAATTCAATATGGGCACGGCGAAATTCGCAAAATTGTAGCCGCACAGAAGGAACTGTTCGCCAAACTGGGATTGAAGAAGCGCGACTTCAAGGCTCCGGCGCGCGATGAGGCTTTGTTCGCGGAAGTGAGGGCCAAAACCGAAGCCGCACTGCATGAGGCGATGGACACCTCGAAGTACGTCAAGCTGGAAAGCCAGACCAAAATTACTGAGCTGCGAAAGAACCTGCTGGAAAGCTATCCCGAGGACGATGAGACTAAACGCAAGCTGGCGGCCAAGTACTTCGAAGAATTGGAGGAGCGCCTGTTCCGCGACGATGTAGTGATGAAGCGCCAGCGCCCGGACAAGCGCGCCTTTGATCAGGTTCGCGCCATCAATTGCGAGGTGGGCATTCTGCCGCGCACTCACGGTTCGGCGCTGTTCTCGCGCGGTGAGACTCAGGCACTGGTGACGGCAACGCTGGGAACGGCTGAGGACCAGCAGCGCATGGATGTGCTGGAGGGCGAAGCCTTCAAGCGATTCATGCTCCACTACAATTTCCCGCCCTTCAGCGTGGGCGAGGTCGGCTTCCTGCGCGGCCCGGGCCGGCGTGAAATCGGCCATGGAGCCCTTGCCGAGCGCGCGCTCCTCAGTATGATTCCGGATGAAAAGGAGTTCCCCTACACGGTTCGAGTCGTGTCAGACATCCTCGAATCAAACGGGTCCTCTTCCATGGCGTCGGTTTGCGGTGGAACGCTCGCTTTGATGGACGCAGGCGTGCCGATGAAATCGCCCGTGGCAGGGATCGCCATGGGCCTGGTTAAGGAGGGAGAGAAGTATGCCATTCTGACGGACATCGCAGGCGCCGAAGACCACTACGGCGACATGGACTTCAAGGTTGCTGGAACAAAGGACGGGATCACGGCACTGCAAATGGACATCAAGACGACGGGCATCACTCCGCAGATTATGTCGGAGGCGCTGAGTCAGGCGCAGGCCGCACGCCTGCACGTGCTCGGCAAGATGCTCGAGACTCTTTCCGCGCCGCGCACCAACATTTCTGCGCATGCGCCGCGCATTTACGCCATGAAGATCAATCCTTCGAAGATTGGGGAATTGATCGGCCCCGGCGGTAAGGTGATTCGCGGGATCATCGACCAGACCGGCGTAAAGATTGACGTGGAGGATGACGGCTCCGTGAATGTGGCTGCGACCGACGAATCCTCCGCGTCAAAAGCCCTCAAGATGATCAAGGACCTGCTTGCGGAGGCCGAGATTGGCAAGACCTATCTTGGAAAAGTTGTGCGCCTGGCGGATTTCGGCGCCTTCGTCGAAATTTTCCCGGGCACCGACGGGCTGCTGCACATCAGCGAAGTGGCCGAACACCGCATCCGGGACATCCGCGATGAGTTCAAGGTGGGCGACCAGATTCTGGTGAAAGTCATCTCCGTGGAAGGCAACAAGGTGCGACTGAGCCGCAAAGCAGTGCTGCGTGACCAGCGTGCCAAGGCAGGCGCCAAGACTGAGCCGGCGACGTAGACTGTCCCCGCCGTCAGCTTTGCAATCACTGCGGGATTCGGGGTTTGGATTCACTTCCGAACCCCAACCGACCTTCGATTGAATTCCAAAAACTTTTGCTGCCCCGCGCGCGGTTCTGGTAGAATCCGCCCCCAGTTGGCCGATACCTCTCATCGGTACTCGGCGCAATTCAGAAGCAATCTGTGGGACTGCCCGCCGCGCGCGAATTCGCTCCGGCAGGTGGAACTTGTGCTGGCTTTCAGGAGGCTGATCCATGGGGTACCTCGACAAACTCGATCTGGACAAGAAGCTCGAGTCAAAAGGCGAATATGAGGAGTTGCTGGAGGAATACCAGTTCAAGCTCCTGAAACTGCAGCGCAAGATTGTGGAGAAGGGAATCGCCGTGGCTGTGGCCTACGAAGGCTGTGACGCCGCGGGCAAAGGGGGAAACATTAAACGCATTACCGAATCGCTCGATCCGCGCGGATACGAGGTTCATCCCATCGGCGCGCCGACGGCTGCGGAGAAATCTCTTCACTGGCTGCGGCGATTCTGGCTGCGGTTGCCCCCGAGAGGAAGAATCGGCATATTTGACCGCACCTGGTACGGCCGCGTGCTGGTGGAGCGCGTGGAAAAGTTCGCAAAAAAGGACGAATGGCAGCGCGCCTACGGCGAGATCAATGATTTCGAAAAGACCATCACGGACGACGGATTGATTCTGATCAAGTTCTGGATTCACATTTCCAAAAAAGAACAGCTCGACCGCTTCAAGAAACGCGAGAAGGATCCCTGGAAGAATTGGAAGCTGACGGACGAAGACTGGCGCAATCGTGAAAAATGGGACGCGTACATCGAGGCGCTGGAAGACATGTTTGAGAAGACCGACACCGAATATGCTCCCTGGACCATCGTGGAAGGGAATTGGAAATGGTGGGCGCGCATCAAAGCTCTGAAGACCGTGGTCAACCGGATAGAAGAGCATGTGAGTTGACGGGCAGATCCTTAGTGCGTGCGGGCTGGCGGCGCACATCGATGCTGGCGCCGGCTTCGCGGGTTTCACCCAGACGTTTAATTCAGTCCACTCATTTTTTTCTCCGCAAAGAAACATTTCATCATCCATAAGATATTGAGCGATGTGATTTGTCTGCGAAAAGGGGGGACACGCTGACATGGACAAATCTCGCAGGAAATTCCTTACTGCTGGAATGGCAGCAACGGCTGCGGCCGGCATTCCGAGACCGAGCCTGGCGCAATCCGAAGATACCTTTGTCGACATTATTCGCGCACCCGATTTCGCCGCGGCCTATGTGGAAGGCTCGGGACGGATCACCCTTTCTGCGGCAGGCAGCCGATGGCAATCTGGGGACGTGGAAGTCGTCACCGAGGAAAAAGAGAAGGCTCTGGCGATATCGGTGGCTTCACCGCGCAGCCCGCTCGAGCGATTGCATTTGCGTTGGTGGGGGCGTCTGCCCGAGGGCACGCGATTTCTAGGGGATGATTGGGAGCGCTCCTATGGGGACCTGGAATGGCGCGGGTTTGCCGGAGACCGCGTGATGCCGTGGTATTTCCTTGCTGCGACCGGGGATGGAACCCACGGATATGGCGTGAAGACGGGCGCGGGCGCATTCTGTTTTTGGCGAGCGGATGAGGACGGAATCTCCCTTTGGATGGATGTTCGCAACGGCGGCAGCGGGGTGCATTTAGGCGACCGGCATTTGGCCGCTGCGGAGGTAGTAGCGCTTCGGGGGTCGGCACTCGATTCGCCATTCCTTGCTGGCTGCGCCTTATGCAGAGCCCTGTGCGTGCAACCGCGATTGCCCTCGAGGCCCGTGTACGGTTCCAACAACTGGTATTACCTTTACGGCAAAAACATGTCCGCGGAAAATGTGCTGCGCGACGCCGAACAACTGGCGGAACTCTCCCCAGTGGCCGAGAATTCTCCCTACATGGTGATTGATGAAGGCTGGGGGAAGGCGCACGATGCGGCTGGCCCCTGGACGGAGGACAATCTGCGATTCCCGGAGGTGCCGGAATTGCCCGAACGGATGAAAAAACTTGGGGTGCGCGCGGGCATCTGGGTGCGGCCGCTCATTAGCGTTGACCCGCGCACGAAAGCATGGGAACTGGCACGCGACAACAAATCGCGATCTGAAGACTTTCCAACCGTTCTTGATCCGAGCAGGCCTGACGTCCTGGACTATGTCCGGGAGGGGCTCGGCCGGGTGACCGCATGGGGCTACGGTCTGGTGAAGCACGATTATTCCACCTATGACATCCTGGGCCGCTGGGGATTCAGGATGGGCGGCGAATTGACATCGGCGGGGTGGCACTTTGCCGATCACGGCAAAACCACGGCGGAGATTATCACGCAATTTTATCGCGCTCTTCGCGAGGGAGTGGGCAATTCGATTCTGCTGGGTTGCAACACCGTGGGACACCTGGGCGCGGGAATTTTTGAGTTGCAACGCACCGGCGACGATACAAGCGGTCCCGATTGGAACCGTACGCGCAAGATGGGAGTGAACACTCTGGGATTCCGATTACCCCAGCACCGGGCATTTTTCGTTGTCGATCCCGATTGCGCAGCGCTTTCGAAATCCGTCCCGTTGGATCTCTCGCGTCAGTGGCTGAGTCTGGTGGCGCGCAGCGGAACTGCACTCTTCATTTCCGCCGATCCCGCATCGGTGACCGCGGAAGAAAAGGCACTGCTGAAGGCGGCACTGAACACGGCGGCTCGCGCCCAACCACAGCCCCAACCGCTCGATTGGATGGACACCATGACGCCGCGGCGCTGGCAATTTGCAAATGAGAATGTGGAATTCGACTGGTTCGGAAAGGAAGGTGCGGGCATTTCGGCTGTCTAAGGTCTCGCGAAGTTTCTGCCGCGCGTCACTTGACAGGGTTGCGCCCCTCCCGTAGCATTCCTAGCGGAGCCCGATTTTGTGTTCCAGCAAGGAATCCATCAACCAATTATGTGCGTCCAATTACTCATCGGACGCAGGATTGCAGAAATCAGGCAAGCAGCAAGGACGAGGTGAAATTGTGAGAATTGCGGTGCGCTTCAAAGACGACGTGGCAATTCTGGGCCTGAGTGGCAGATTCCTGGCGGGAAGCGACGGGCCTTATCTCCGGCAGAAGGTCAAGGACTTGATGGATGCAGGGACCCGGAAATTGATCATTCATTTCGCCGACGTGCCCTACATCGACTCCACGGGCCTGGGATTTCTTGCCGGTGCCCGCGTGACGGTGCAGAACGCAGGGGCGCAGATAGTCCTGGCCGGTTTGAACCGCCACGTCATGAAAATTCTGGATGACGTAAACCTGACTCAGTTCTTTGTGATTGCGGAAGATGAAGCAGCAGCCATGGCATTGCTCAGTCAGGGGGAACCCACGGCTGCCGCCGCAGCAGCAGTCCAGGAACCCGCGAAGACCGAGGGCAAAACGAAGAAGCGTCCCGGTCCCGTGGCAGGTGCCTGAGCGCGGGGCCGCTTCCAAGGGGGGCGCAACGGCCAGAGTTAACGAAAGAACTAAAATTGCTCGCCGCATTCACCTTGCGATTGACACCCACGGGAGGTTAGGTTAATTTGAGGTTTATCATCACGTTGGCATATTTGGATTACGATCTTCCAAAATCGGGGCAAAACTCGCCAATTTCGCCGGAGCGTCGCTGACCTTTGTGAATTCTCAGTCGCCAACCTCCCAACATCGTGATCCGATGAGCCTTCTGGGAAGGCGCCGGACGGAACGCATTCTCGCGCCCAAACGCATTCAGGTGATCGGCAACGATGCTACCGGAGTATCTTTTGCGGAAGAGACTATCACGGTCAGTTTCAATCAACAGGGTGCGCGCATCAGCCTGACTCATTCGCTCCTGCCGGATGACATTGTGCTGGTAAAGAATCTCGAAAATGGCGTGGAAGAAGAATTCCGTGTGGTGGGGGCTTTTCAGCAGGTGTTCGGCAGCCGCCGCGAATGGGGCGTGGAAGCGGTTGACTCCAAGAGCGGCATCTGGGGCGTGGAGTTTGCCCCGAACGATGACAGCGCACAACCCAAGGCGGTGGTGGAATGCGCGGCATGCAAAACCGCGGCGCAGAGCACGCTTTCCAGCATTGAATATGAAGTCCTGCTGGCCACCGGCCTGATTTCGCGCCACTGCGAGCGATGCAACGAGACGACTCGATGGAAGCCCAGCGAGCAATCCGTCTCTCCGGAAATGGTGGTGAGATACACCAAAGGCCCTGCCAAAGGTGTGCGTGAGACCCGCCGCACACGCCGGCTCCGGCTGACTATGCAGTTGCGCGTGCGCAACGCCTGGGGTGTTGTGGATATTGCCCAGACGCGCGACGTTTCAAAGGCAGGTCTTTGCTTCATCAGCAGCCAGCGATTTTCACCAGGCGATGAAATCTACATCACGCTCCCTTACGCGCAGGGGCAGGCTCCCGTTGAAACCAAGTCGAGAATCGTGTGGACAGGCGAGGGTCCATCCGGCTGGTTTTATGGGGTCGAATACACTCGCTGACTTCCTTCCACTCACGCTTCCCATCACCGCTGATCCCCTTACAACCGGGACTTCTTACTTTTGAACGCTTCCGCCGTCACGTAATTCCTTTGCCGCAATTTCCGGCGGCGGCAGTGAATTGAAATAGACTTCCTTAATGGAGTAGGAGCGTGATTTGGCTGGTATAATCGGCAGGATCTCAATGTGCCAGTGGTAGTCTTCGGCGAGAGTCCTCCAGGTGCCCGTACGATAGGGCCGCGAGTTGACGTTGGGCGAGGTGTGAAGGACCAGATGCGACGCCTTGGATACGGTCGAGAGGCGGCGCAGCGTTGATTTCAGCAGGCGGGCAAGCTGCAGTTCCTTCTCTGGCGAGGTTACATCCTCCTCAAATGACGCGTGATGGTAAATCGGCATGACCCACGTTTCATAGGGGACGCGCGAAGCGAACGGGCAGAATGACATGAACAGCTCATTCCACTCCACAGTTCGCGCCTGCTGGTCAAGTTCCTGTTTGATAATGTCGCAAAAAAGGCACCGCTCCTTGTTTTCGTAATGGGTCAGCGCCGAGCGCAACTCATAGGCGCTGCG
>JASHTY010000623.1 GCA_030040315.1 Terriglobia bacterium
ATTTCGGTTGAGCCGCCGCCGGAGCCAGTGCACCACGCCCCCGCCGTTACCGCCACAAGCCTTGACAGCTTCTCATTGGACGATGCCACTGCAGGTCAGGTGCACTTCGCTTCAAGGCCGGTGGACGCTCCTGCCGCGGAAGCTGCTGCGGAAGCGGTGGAGGAACTTCCCGCCGCGGAAGCAATTGCCCCTGAGCCGGTAACAGAGGCTTTGGCGACCGAAACTCCCCAAGAAGTGGCGCCGGAAGATGTGCCTGCAGAGACCCCGGTCGAAGCTCCTCCTCCCCTGCCGTTTGACTGGAACCTGGTGTATACCGTCGTCCACAAGGTCGTGGCAAAGATGTCCCCGCCGGCGTTGCCCATGGAAGCCGTCGAGGAGATGGCCCGCCGGCTTGCCGAGGAAATCGCCACCGAAATCACCACTGAATCCTCCCAGCCCCAGACGTAGTCGCCATTCCATTCCGGCAACAATCACTGTTCCTGCCTGCCCCTCACAGGCATGAAGTGGACTTACGCTGCTAACCGCCTTTGCTTCCGCCCAACCTCCAAGTTTGACTCACTCCCTAGCTGCCGGTATATTTGATCTATAGCCACTTCTGCCGTGCTGATTCAGGAGAAGGTTCTTTTGGAAACCGAAATCCCCAAGGTATATTCGCCCGAAAATATTGAACCTCGCTGGGCCCGCTTCTGGGTCGAGAAGAGGCTCTATCGGCCGGCGGACGATGATGCGCGGCCGCCCTTCTGCCTGACCATTCCTCCTCCCAACATCACCGGCTCGCTCCACATGGGACACATGCTCGAGCACACGGAGATTGACATTCTGATGCGCTGGCACCGCATGCGTGGCGAAAATGTGCTTTGGCTGCCCGGGACGGATCACGCCTCCATCGCCACCCAGATGATTGTGGAACGGGAACTGGGCCGCGAAGCTCTTCCCAACGCCGAGGGACCCCAGGCGCAGAGCACCTGGCAGCGCGAAGGCCAGCGCCTTCGGCTTGTAATGGGCCAGGAAAAATTCCTGGAGCGCTGCTGGCAGTGGAAGGAAAAAAACGGGGGAACGATTCGTCGCCAGATGGAGCGCCTGGGCGCCTCCGTGGATTGGACGCGCAATCGCTTCACCATGGACCCCGCGTATTCGCGCGCCGTCGCGGAGGTTTTCGTAAAGCTCTATCACGAGAACCGGAACTATGCCGACAAGCTCATCTATCGCGACAACTACATCGTCAACTGGTGCCCGCGCTGTGGAACGGCGGTATCCGACTTGGAAGTCGTTCACGAGGATCGCCCCGGCCACCTTTGGTACATCCGCTATCCCTTTGAAGACGGCAACGGCTACGTGACTGTCGCCACAACCCGGCCTGAGACCATGCTCGGTGACACGGCAGTGGCCGTCAATCCCACCGACGGGCGTTATCAATCGGCGCTGGGACGCAAGGTCGTGCTGCCTCTGGTCAAGCGAATTATACCGGTTATTGCTGACGAATTTGTTGACCCGAAATTCGGGACGGGCGCGGTGAAAGTTACGCCCGCGCACGATCCCAACGATGCCGCGATCGGGCTGCGCCATGGGCTGGCGGTGATTAAGGTCATCAACGAACGCGCGGAAATCGATCCGAAGTTTGCCTCAACGTCGCCCGGCGCGAGCGCCTACAGCGGTATGGACCGCTTCAAAGCGCGAAACAAGATCGTGGAGGACCTGCGCGCCGCCGGCCTGCTGGAGAAAATCGAAGACTACTCTCTAAGCGTGGGAACCTGCCAGCGCTGCAAGACCGTGGTTGAGCCGTTGCTCTCCATGCAGTGGTTCATGCGCATGAAGCCCCTGGCTGAGCCCGCCATTCGGGTCGTTGAGGACGGGGCGGTTCGCATCTTTCCAGATAATTACAAGAAGATTTATCTTGACTGGATGAATAAGATCCACGATTGGTGCATCTCCCGCCAACTCTGGTGGGGTCATCGGATTCCCGCCTGGTATTGCGCGCAATGCGGGACGGATCCACAGATGGAAATCGTACAGGTGGACAAACCAGAATTTTGTCCGCTCGGGCACAACGGACCGTTCCACCAGGACCCCGATGTGCTTGACACGTGGTTCAGCTCCGGCCTATGGCCCTTCGCCACCATGGGCTGGCCGGAAGCGACTGCGGACCTTCGCCGCTTCTATCCCAATAGTTTGATGATCATGGGCTTCGATATCCTTTTTTTCTGGGGCGCGCGCATGATCATGTTGGGATTGAAATTCATGAAGGACGTTCCTTTCCGCGAACTTTACATCCACGCGCTGGTGCGCGACGCCGAGCGGCAAAAAATGTCAAAGACCAAGGGCAACGTGCTCGACCCGCTGGAGGTTACGGAAAAATACGGCACCGACGCCGTGCGATTTGCCCTGGCCATCAGCGCGGCTCCGGGAACGGACATTGCCTTTTCTGAGGACAAGGTCGAATCCTATCGCGCCTTCGCCAATAAGATTTGGAATGCCGGACGTTTTCTGCTGATGAATCTCCAGAAAATGCCTGATGCACACCGCGTGCAATTGGCACGGGCTCTGGAACCGATTCCCAGCCTGGGCTTTGAGCCTGTGGCCGCGCCCGCACACCTGGCTCTTGCGGATCGCTGGATCTTTTCGCGTCTCGCGACCGTAACGCGGGAGATCGAGGCCGCCCTCGAGGATTACCGCTTTCACGAGGCGGCTTTTACCATCTATCACTTCTTCTGGCACGAGTTCTGCGATTGGTACGTGGAATGGGTCAAGCCGGAAATCACGCGCCCGGCAGAGGGAGAAAAAGTTGC
>JASHTY010000624.1 GCA_030040315.1 Terriglobia bacterium
CAGCTTATTCGTATTCGTGATGTCACAGCCGGGATACAACAATGCGAGTACGGCCTTGAGATCAGCATCGTTCTGCCGTTGGCGTTCAGGATCGAGTGCCTTACCCAGAAACTCATGGACGACGAATACTGCCGTTGCCGAATCATCATGCCGGGCCTGGATAATGGTTCCCGCAAGCGCTGTAATCAACTGGTAGCGAAGGTTCGACCATGGTTCTTTTGCTGGGTCGCATGAGCGCGCAAAGAGCAGTTCCAGCAAAGCCTTCGCCCGTGTGGGCAGCCGGGTCGAGGCGCTGTGCTTCCGGGCTTTATTGATCTCGTCGCGGATGAGATTCCCAAAGGATTCGTCCGCTTTTGCCTCAATGCAAATTGTCATATTCCCGCTGGGGCAAGTTGCCTCCAGCCATAGGTCATGATTTCGCCCTTCCCCACGCTCGGGAAGCGGAGTTTTGAATTCTGGTTCTCCCAGAATCAGCCGGTATGCCCCAGTCCTCGCGTTCGAGCGCAACAGGGAATCCAATTCAACTGGGCAAGCTAAACTGCCCTTCCGAAACCAAGCTCTTGCCAACTCCATTGCGCTACGGCCGACCTTCCAGTGGTAGTCTTCCTTTGGTCGTACCCAGTCTTCCCATTTCAAAATAGGTTCCTTTTTCCGATTCCGAAGCCAAAAGGAATTCATTACACCCTCACCTCATCGGCGCGATGAGCCTATTGCGCACGGCCTCATCAGTTTAACCCCGCCGTCGTGGAGTCGCAAACTCAACGGGAAAAGTAAAAGGGGCGCATGATGTGCACCCCTTGAGTTTTGCTGTCGACTGTCAGCTGTCGACTATCGACTTGGTGCCGGGCTAAAGCCCGGCGCTACGAATTAATCCCGGCGACGACCGACTCTCCCACGCAGTTCCCTGCGACGCCCCATGGGCACTGGGGCGCTCAACTTCTCTCAACGAAACCGATTATCTAAGCCGCTCGCGTGGTCGCTTTTTCCAGCAACTCGTGAATAAGAGTTTGATAGGGCTTTGATTGCCGGGCAGCGCAGCGGCGGATCTGCGCGAGCAAGCGCGGCGAGATGCGGATGGCGATCAGTTGCTTGGCTTGGCCCGTTCGGGGCCTGCCGACGCGCCGGGCGCGGCGCAGCTCTGCATCCGTCGACTCCGGGACGTCGGAAAAGTCGATTTGGCTATCGCGCATAAGCTTTTCGTTCTTTCCGGCTTGCCTGCCGCGCGCTGATGATGCGAATTGTTTCGAAGCCATTCTTTAACCTCCGCAGTGTGTAGACGACGAGCAAGGCCCGGCCCTGTGCTGACAGAGCAAGCCTTTTCCAGCGTGGTTCCGCTTCTGCATGTTCAAAATCCTCCCAATCCAAGCCTTCGGGATCAGCGAAGATCGTGGCGGCCTCTTCAAAGGGGACGCCGTGCTTCTTGCGGTTCCGGAGGGCCTTTCGGGCGTCCTACGAGAACATATTATTGTATATACGCTAATTAATCGCCTTGGTCAACTGGTGCGAAAGCTACACGGGCAGGGACAGCAAGTTCTCTGCCAGAAACCGACTTCATACAACAATTTCCAGCACTTTGTCTTTGCTAGATTGCATGGGTTGAGCGACATCCACGGACAGGCAGCCCTCGACTGCTTCATGGACGTTCTTCATCAATTCCTGGAGGGTCTCGCCCTGGCTGGCACAACCGGGAATGGCCGGCACTTCCGCCCAGTATCCGCCTACTTCCGCTTCGTGAACCACAACCTTGATTTTCACGTCACGCCTCCATTGAAACGATTTCATACCGGCACTCTGCCAAAATCAAAAGGGGCGCACGATGTGCGCCCCTTCGGTGTTACTGTCGACTGTAAACTGTGGACTGTCGACTCTGTGCCAGGCTCAAGCCCGACGCTACAAACTAATGTCGGCGACGACCGACTCTCCCATCCGTCAGCCGACGGACAGTACCATGGACCCAGTCGGTTTAGCTTGTCACCGCATACTCGACAGATCGTGGATTGGAGATTCGCTTTGAAGCCTCCAATACTTCCAAGCCCACCACGTTGCCGTCCTTGTCGTAGTCCAGGATCACACCGGGCTTGTCCTCGTCGCTTTCCTCGATGGGAGCATCGCTCAGCAGGATGCGGAGCACGTCAACTTCGGCGGCGTAGATTACCTTCATGGTTTCTTCGCTTCCAGGATTTCGATTAACCTCGGCAGGTCATGCGCCACAATCTGCCAGAGAATGTCGAAATCAACTTCGTCGTAGCCATGAATCAGGCGGTTTCGCAGCCCGACAATTTCCGGCCAGGGGATTTCGGGGATGTGGGCACGCTGATCCGCAGGAACGCGGTTTGCCGCCTCGCCGACGATTTCAAGCAAGCGGACAAGGGCGAGGTTGAACTGCCGATCGGAGTCTAAATCGGCCCGCTTTCGCCCTTTTGCCATTGCCACAGCTTCCCGTGCGTGCTCGAGCATGTGGCGGAGATAAACGCCCGGGTCACGGCGCGACGTACTGCACCTCCGCTTCCGCCAGGGCCTGCTCGCGGAAATACTTGCTGAGAGAAGCGCGAGTGTTCAAATCCACCTTGCGCCCGAGAATTCGGCTCAGTTCAGCTTCCATCGTGAAGAAGTTCAGGCCAGGAACATGCCCTTGCTCGAACTCAACCAGAGCGTCAACGTCACTGGCAGGCGAAAAATCCTCGCGAAGGACCGATCCGAAGAACGCGAGTTTCTGGATATGATACTTCTTGCAGAAGGCCGCAATCGCATCACGGGGGACTACGATGTTGTCCCTAATATTCATCTCCGGACTCCTGCGCCCATCGGGCATGCCTCCCAGTTTGTATTTTACCAGAACGACGTATGGGCTTCGGTTACTTAGCGAGATCACCTTCCTTCAAGCCAGACATTTTCAGGAGATGTTTCAATAAGCCTGTTTTGAGCGGGTGATTGCCGTGAATGGGGATCGAGAGCCGGACGACGCTGCCCGCTTTTCCGTAAATATGGTGGCTGCCGTGGATCCGCAGTAATTCCCATCCGTGGCGCTCAACCACTTTCGCCAGTTCTCTGCCAGAAACCGACTTCATACAACAATTTCCAGCACTTTGTCTTTGTTGGATTGCATCGGTTGCGTGACATCCACGGACAGGCAGCCCTCAACAGCTTCATGGACGTTCTTCATCAATTCCTGGAGGGTATCACCCTGGCTGGCACAGCCGGGAATGGCCGGCACTTCCGCCCAGTATCCGCCTTCTTCCGCCTCGTGAACCACGACTTTGATTTTCACGTTACGCCTCCATTGAAACGATTTTATACCCGCACTATGCCAAAAGCAAAAGGGGCGCACGATGTGCGCCCCTTGAGTTTTGCTGTCGACTGTCATCTGTGGACTGTCGACTAAATTAATCCCGGCGACGACCGACTCTCCCACGCAGTTACCCGCGCAGTACCATGGGCCCTGGAGGGCTTAACTACCGTGTTCGGGATGGGAACGGGTGTGACCCCTCCGGTATGATCGCCGGAAAG
>JASHTY010000087.1 GCA_030040315.1 Terriglobia bacterium
GGTTTTGATAGCGAAGTGTACCGGGCGCTTCGGGAACAATGTGCATTTCTCCCAGGCGATAGTAAATCTTAACGTCATCAGGGGCAGCCGGCGCCGGGGCTTCGCCGGGAGTGATGGGCAAATCCTGGCGCTCGCAGAAGCTGATGGTCTGCGGCGCGCCGTTTTCAGTGACGGTAAAATCCTTGGCGGTCAGACCCCCGACCGGATTTCCCTTCTTGTCCTTCACCACCACGGCCTCGACCACAAGTTGAGTCGTGGACTTGAAAGTAGCCGTCGGAGTCCCTTCAGGATTCGCGTTCTGGCCAATCTGTTGCGCCAGAAGAGTGGAAGCGCACAGCAACACACAAAGCATCTCACGCAAAGGCGCGAAAGCCAGTCTTCGTGGCATGGGCTTCCAGCCCATGAACACGGCCTGGAAGGCCGTGCCACGATTCTGCGGACAGGCACCACGCTGCGCCTTTGCGCCTTTGCGTGACATTGTTTGCTCGTTTCGTCTCATCGCTCAAAACCTCAATCGAATCGTGGCCTGCAGGCTGCGGGTGGGATTCGCAGACGCCGGCGTCCCAAATTGCGCATTGTTGATGGTCGTATTCCAGCTCGTATAGGTGATGTGATTGAGAAAATTCGTGGAATCCACGCGCAAGTCCAGGTTCCACTTGTCCAACCGGAAGGTGCGGCCGAGCGAAGCGTTGAATCCAAATTCGCCGGGACCGATCACCGAATCCCTTCCCGCGTTGCCCCACTCGCCTAAGGGCGGAGCAGTGTAGGCCGCGGGGTTCAGATGCAGGTCGCCGGGAGCGGAGTAAAGCGGCGCTCCGGTCACTTCCGGCCGAATGGTATCGGTGACCCCTGTTCCGGGCACGGTTGCGAAATAAATGGGCGTTTCCGGCATGCCGCTCCCAATCGTAATGGTGCTGAGCAGCGTCCATTCCTTAAAGAGCGTCCCCTTCCACCCGCTCATGAGACTTTTTCCCCCGATACCCATGCCCGTGGTGTATTGGGCCTGCAAATTCAGCAGGTGCCGCTGATCGAAAGTGGAAGGCCCGCGCTCGCCACGCAGGTTCAGCCAGTTCTGCGCGATCGTCGCGCCGCCCGCGCCGGCGCCCGACGTCTGGGTAATGACCACTGTCCCGCCGCCGCCACCACCACCCGAGCTGCTGGAAAGCTGCTGGGGCAGAATCGCTCCCTGCCCTCCCACTGAAGCGTCGTCATCAATGGACTTCGCGTACGTATACATCGCCGAGGCGGTAAGACCATTGTGCAGTCTGCGCCGCAACTGAATCTGCCCCGATTGGCGCGTCAGGTTGCCGTTCGATGTGAGGTAGGCAAATCCCACGGGGCATGACTTGCAGGGAGTCGCCGCACCGATGGGATAAGTATTGGGCAGAAAATCCTGCACGCCGCGCGTTCCCTTCGTGCCGAGATACGTCACCACCATTTGCAGCGAGCCGGGCAAATCGCGCTGCGCCTGAACCTGCCACGTCTGAGCATACCCGATGCGGAAGTTCGGATCGACGGCGTAGGTATTCGCCGTGGTCGTGGTGCACGTCTTAAAGCCACTCGCGAGCGTGAGCGGGCATGAGGTAGAGTTCGCGACGCTCAGGCTCGTGGAGAGCGGCGACTGCTGCGCCATTTCCTGAGCGATGGTCTGATAAACCGAAGTATCGTCGTAGATTCCGTACCCCGCCCGCACCAGCAGCGACGACCCGCCAAACGGCCGCCAGGAAATCGCCATGCGTGGCTCAAACCCGCGACGGTCGGGCCGGATCAGTGAGGAGGGATAGGTCTCGTGGGTCAATGACCCCGTCGGCGAATATCCAATCACCGGCGCGGCGGCCAGGAATCCCGGCACGATGTCCAGGTTCACAAGGCGGCCGTAGAGCTCGGTAATCGGTGAGCCGTACTCCCAGCGAAATCCACCATTCAGCGTGAAGCCCGGGCTGATGCGCCAATCGTCATTCACGTAGCCGTCGTACGCCCACTGGCGGAAATACTTGTCCGCGTTGCCATAGGCGATGGCGCTGGTGTCGGGAATCCCCAGCAGGAAGTCGCCGAAATCGTCGCCGCCCACGATCTCGTTGTTCACCATGCCCTCGGTCGCGATGCCCGTGAATCCGAAAATGCCACGCGGGTCCTGTTCGGAAAGGTAGTTGAATTCCTGCTTGCGCAGGTCGCCGCCGAAGGTCATATTGTGGCGGTTGCGGCTCCAGGTCAGTGAACTGGTGAAGGAGTGGGTCTGGTTCCGATCGCGAGAGCTTGACCCGTCGGAAAGTCCCGCGATGCCGCTGGAATACTGAAGCGTGGGCGGGCCCCAGTACGCTGGGGCTTGATCGTTCCCGCCAATTCCCGCCTGCCCTGAAACGTTATCGCGGTTCGCCCAGAAAGGCGTGCTGGTGGTCGCCATGCGGCTGAAGGTGTAACCGAGCCGCAGGAAGATCCAGGCGCTGAAGCGGTGCATCCAGTTGACGTTGGCGTTCATCCCAAGCGCGTCCGTGTCATCCAGGAAGCCAAACACATTCGGCGTGGCTGTGCGCGTGCTCTGGAAAGCATATCCGCCGAAAAGATTGTTCTTATTGTTGAGCGTATCGTTCAGCCGCGAGAGCAGCGCGTCCTGATGGGTGTTGGTGCTGATGGGGACCTGGTAATTGTAACTTGGATTTCCGCTGATGGTGGGCAGCGGGTAGTAATTCAACAGAGCCGTTGCCTGCGAGGCGATTTGCCCGGCCGGGATGGTGTTGTTGGCGAACTGCTGACCTGTGGCGGGATTGAAAATCTGCACCGGCAGGCCCTGCGCGGTCAGGGCCTGCGAGAAATCACCGCCGCGCTCCGCCGCATCCGGCATCAGCGCCGGGTCGGTTGAGGTATTGGCGTAGCGCGTCCACTGGTAATTGACGAAAAAGTTCGGCCCATGCGTCCAGACGTGCGGAATTCTCAGCGGGCCGCCCAACGTGGCCAGCGCCGTGGTGCGGTTGTAAGAGGGCTTGGCCGTATTGATGCCGGTGATGGAATACGGGCTGGCATCAAGCGCGGAGTTGTCAAAACGCACGCCGATGCCGCCATTGTAAAGGCCGCGCCGTCCGCTCCGGTTGTTGCCGAACGCGAAACTCTGCGCGAAGGGTGATGATGCGCCGTTCAGCATGCTGCCATTGATAAGGAAACCGTCTGCGGCGCGCTGGTTCATGGCTTCCATGGGCTGGTCGGCGTTCGAGCTGGCCTGAGCGGTCGCTGCGGGCCGGGGCGCGGGGTTGGTGCTTGCAGGCTGCGAAGGTGACTGCTGCGCCTTCGCCTGCGTTTCGTTTGCGGGGGGCGGCGAGTTCGATTCCTGCTCAGGTAATTGCTGCGCGGGAAGGCGCGACACCAGCGCCGGCGGGTTCACCTGCGCCTTAATCTGCCCGAGCGGCAGCAGCTTCAATTCCCACTTCACCGGCGCCGCATCCGCTCCGACCGTGACATCCTGCTGAAGCGGCGAGAAACCCGTCATCTCGACGTCGATGGAGCATTTACCGTCCGCCAGATCGGGAAACGAAAAGTTTCCGTTCGGATCCGTGGTGGTTGAAATCTGCTTCCCGTTCTGTGTCGCGGTTACCGTCGCACCGGGAACCGGCAGGCCGCCGAATGTGACTTGACTGTGATACTCCGCCGCCGCTGCGATAACAGGCATCGCGAGCAGCACCACGAGGAGCACCCACTGGGCCAACCGCCGCATTCAGTCGTCAATCCTCCGTGGGGGTTTTTTCAACATGATCGACGATGAGCTGCTCCACCGGCGCTTTGCGCGGTTCCAGCTTGAGGCCGAGTTTTTTTACCGAGGCGAAAATTGAATCGGCTCCGCCGGCCGGGTCCGAAGCCGCCGCCGCAGGCGAGGCGTTTGCAGTCGCGCCACCCGCACCGGGACCGCCGCCGGGTCCACCGGGAGGGCCACCTCCCATCCCTCCGCCTGGAGGTCTGAGATCGGCAAGCGAAACTTCCACCGACACC
>JASHTY010000625.1 GCA_030040315.1 Terriglobia bacterium
TGATGTTGATCGGCGGCTTGCCCTGCGTCTTGAAGAATCCCTCAACAGCTTTGACGAGCAGGTAGACCTGCCCCTTGTCATCCACGGCGCCGCGGGCGTAGATGTTGTCGTTGCGGATGGCGGGCTCAAAGGGTGGCGTTGTCCACTCATTCAGCGGGTCGGCGGGCTGCACGTCATAGTGCCCGTAGATCAGCAGCGTGGGCTTGCCGGGCGCTTCCAGCCACTCGGAGTAAACCAGCGGGTGCTGCTTCTCCTTGCCGGCGATAATCTCGACGTTTTTCATGCCCATACTGCGGAATTCGTTGGCCAGAAATTCCGCCGCGCGCTGGATGTCCGCATTGTGCTCGGGCAGCGTGCTGATGCTGGGAATGCGCAGCAGCTCAAGCAACCCTTGCAGGTGCGGCTCGCGATTGGCGTTGTAGTAGTCAAAGAGTGCGGTGCTCATGGGTCCTCCGTTCAGTGGCAGTGGTTGGAAGGGCGGGGCTTCAGCCCCGCCGTTACGGGTGCCGCGATGGAGCGGACCTTTAGGCCTTGAAGTAACGCCGCTTCAGGGGCTAAAGCCCCCACAACGAGTCCGTCCTCAGCGGCCGGGCTGAAGCCCCGCCCTTCCGTCGCGGTACAAGCAAGATTCGACAACTGGCAAAGCCTTTGCGGCGGTCCGCGGCCGAATTACCCGGTCATGCGCTCCCTTGCGAAGGGAAAGTCTACACTTCACAATGCCCAAGGTCAATTTGTGCAGCCCTTTTTGGGCTCTAACGCGGATGGCCTCACCGGCGAATTCCGATTGTAACTGCCAGACAGAAATGTTCGTCTCTGGAATCACAATGTCCCCGTGTCGCATCCTCGGATTCACGACCCTCGGCGCGTTTGTACTGACTGCTCCCTTGCTTTCTGCGCCATCCAGCAAGCACAACCCAGTTTGGGGGCAGCCGATTAATGGGCTGAAGATGTCGATTTCTCTCGATGCGACCTCGCAGCCGCTCTCTCCCTTGCCTTCCCTCACGCTCTTTCTTAAGAATGTGGGCAGCGATGACTTGAACCTCAATTTGGGTGGGGGCGGCTGGCGCGAGCCGGACGGACCTCAACCGAACGCGATCAAACTGATTTTGCGCGACTCGGCGGGAAACTCTGCAACTTTGATGGATCATGGGCCTGGCCCGCCCTATCCGGGCGGCGGTTCAGGTGGCGGGTGGATACTCTCCGTGCCAGTGCCGGTGGGCGAAACATATTCAGTTCCGCTTAAGTTCGACCGCTACAAGACATCGAAGCATTCGAGTACCTTGCATGACTTCGAGCCTGGGTGGGAGCCCGGAGGGACGTATACCTTGCAAGCTTTGTTTAAGGTGAACTCGCCCCGGGTCAGTTATCCGCCGAATGTAATCGGTTTCCTGGCAGGCCGCGGCTGGGCTGGAAGCATTACGTCGAACAAATTGAAGATTCGTTTTCCGAACCAATGACGGCATCGGTGTTGTGCTACTCATATTGATAGACTGTCGCCTTCTCGATGTTGATTCCCTGCGAAGAAAATCTCCAATCCTTGCCCTGATTGTTCTCGTCGCCATTCAGGCGGCGGCCAGGCACCCAGGCTCCTTCGGAAAATGTCCCTTCGTCGATGGCTCCGATACCCACGTGGACTGACGGCGAATCCTTGCGGCTGAAGGTGACCATAAAGCCGCTGCCTGCGCCGAGAAATTCTCCGGGGCCGGTGGAGATGATCAACCCCGCGCCGCTTTTCGCCACCGAGCCGAAGATTTCATCCTGCTCAACGTTTAGCGTGTATCCGTTCAGCTCAACCGTCGTCTTCGGGTGATCCTGATCGAGCACGAACCCCGCCATTTCGCCTTTGCCCTCGTGGTCGAAAATAATCGGCGCGAGTTCCTGCAGCACCTTGTAGCTTTTACCCAACTCGTTGTTGGGGTCGGCCTCGGTCAAGGGCGGCGGAGTCTCCTTCGGCGGGATGTCGATTCCGAAGGGCGAAAACCCAATCGTTTCGTGAGCGCCCACGGCGTAGAGCACGTTTGCTCCGCCCAGCGCGCCCCCGCGCGTTTCCGGAATGAACATAGGATTTCCGCCGCGATTGTAGCGGTCGCACCACTCGGCGAAATTCTTTGCGTAAATGTCGGGTGAGAAGATGTCAATCGACGAACCCGCGGCCTTCCAGAGGTCCATTACTTCCGGCAGTGGGCCGCCGCTTGGATATTGCCCCGGAACCGCCTTCGGCCCCGCGAGCCAGGTGTTCACGTAGAAGGGAATGGGATACTCGGCCTTGCCGGCGGCCGCCACCTGCTGAATGTAACGCCCGTAGTTCCACGCCATGAAGATCTTGTCTGAGCCCGCGCCCGATCCAAAAACTTCTTCCCACGTACCGGAGGTCTTGGCGCCCGCGGCTTCCCACACCTGGCGGAACTCCGGGATCAGCGCGTCGCGGTGTTGCTGCAAGTAGTTTGTTAATTGCGCGGGAACTTGCCCGCCGAAGGCTTGATTCGCCGCGGGCGAGCGATCGCGCGAATCACCCAGCACGCCGACTTCGTTTTCCACCTGCATCATCAGCACGGTGTGAGCGTCGCCATCCACCTGGCGGATGTGGCGCATGGTCGCTCCGAAAGCGCGGGCATCAGCCTTCATGGTTTCCTGGCCGAGCGGGCTCAAAATTTCAACCACGCTTCCGT
>JASHTY010000088.1 GCA_030040315.1 Terriglobia bacterium
CTTTTGAAGGCCGTTGAGCTATTCTATAAGTCGGCCGATATCTGCGAAAAGTACAACCGCCGGTTCCAGCACGTTCTGATCGATGAGTACCAGGATACCAATCGTCCGCAGTATCAACTGATTCGCCAGCTCACCCTGGTGAATCAAAACCTCTGCGTCGTGGGGGACGAAGACCAGTCGATCTACCGTTGGCGCGGCGCAGACATTCAAAACATTTTGAGTTTTGAGAAAGATTACCCCAGGGCGCGAACAGTCCGGCTGGAGCAGAACTATCGATCCACGCAGAAAATTCTGGACGTAGCCGGCGCCGTGGTCAGCCGCAACCGTGAACGCAAAGGGAAAACGTTATGGACCGAGCGCGCCGGAGGCGATGGCGTCAAGATTTATGAAGCGTGGAACAATGACGAAGAAGCGGCGTACGTTGCAGGTGAGATCTCAAGAACCCTTGCGCAGTCCGCGGAGACCAGCGTGGCCGTGCTCTATCGCACCAACGCCCAATCGCGGGTGCTGGAAGAATCGCTGCGCCATAACGGAGTCGCCTACCGGCTGGTGGGAGGGTTCAGCTTTTACGCGCGCGCGGAAATTCGTGACGTGCTGGCTTACGCCCGCCTGGCGAGCAACCCGCGCGATGCCACAGCGTTCCAGCGCATTATCAACACGCCGGCCAGGGGAATCGGCCCATCCACGCTAGGCGCCATCGAGGCGAACGCCCGCGCGCAGAAACTCACCCTTTGGGAGGCCCTGGAGGATGAACTGGCGGCGCGGCGGCTTCCACCTCGCGCCTTGAACGCGCTTGCGGCTTTTCAAAAGCTCGGAAAAGACCTGATGGCCGACCAGGCAAGCCTGCCGATGGGACAATTCTTCAAGAGTATTCTCGACCGCACAGCCTATGTGGAAGTGCTGGCACGTGAGAATCAGCCGGAATCGCAGGACCGGATTGAGAATCTTCAGGAACTGGTGAACGCCGCGATGGAGGCGGAAGAGCAGGGGACGACGATCGCCGAGTTTCTTGACCACGCCGCGCTCGTTTCCGATGTGGATGATTACGACGAAGGCGCGCGAGTAACCTTGATGACCTTGCACAGCGCCAAAGGGCTGGAATTTAACCTGGTTTTCCTGGTGGGGATGGAGGAGGGATTGTTTCCGCACCAGCTCTCGGTGAGTGACGACGCGGGCATTGAGGAGGAGCGCCGGCTCTGCTATGTGGGTATGACACGCGCGCGCGACGGGCTGATACTTTCCTGGGCCCGGCAGAGGCGACGGTTCGGGCGGGACTCCGCGGAGCCCAGCCGGCGGTCGCGTTTTCTGGATGAAGTGCCTCCCGGCCTTTTGGAGCCTGTGGGCGCAGGCGCGTCAAAAGCTCGCACAACATGGGAAAATGCCGTAAACTCAATCGCCAGCGCAGAACGCTTCCTTCGGGAGCGGGGAATCGACCACCCGGCAGCCAAGGTTCGCAGTTCATCCTCGCGCTGGAAGCTGGGCAGCCGCGTACGGCATGCGAAATACGGGATTGGAACGATTTTGGATTGTGAGGGTGATGGCGAGGACAGTAAATTGACCATCAGCTTTCCTGGCTACGGAAGGAAGAAAATGGTGGAACGCTTCGCCGGCCTGGAAAGAATCTAAATTCACTTCGAGTGGAAATTCAGGGCATGAACACAAAAAACATCAAAGATAAGGAAGAACGCAAGAAGCTGAAGCGCGCCGCGCGTAAAAAGCAGCCGCCCAAACCGAAACGGACGGACCCGCGCGGCTCCCACAAGCCCAAGGTGAAGAAGAAGGGCCCGGGCGCGCCTCCACGCAGAAAGTAAAGTGACGCCGCTGAATGGCCGGTGGTGAGTGGACGGAGATTCTCCAGAGTCTGCAAGTCCGGCTCACTCTCCACCCGCTAATCCTTTCGAAGGAGCTTCTTGGCGAATCAACTTTTCCAAAAGAAAAGTATCGACAAGCTCATTGCCGACGCCGACGCGCCCGGCCACCGGCTTCGCAAGACGTTGGGACCGTGGTCGCTGACGGCCTTGGGAATCGGCGCGATCATCGGCACCGGCATCTTCATTCTGACCGGCACGGCGGCGGCGGGTGAAGTACTGCAATTCCATTCGCTTCTGAAAGCTCCGTTGCTGGAAGTTGTGCTGCACGGGGGGAAGGCGATCGGGGCTTCAGGGCGGCCGGGCGCAGGACCGGGCATCGCGCTTTCGTTCCTGCTTGTGGCCATCGCCTGCGCACTGGCGGGATTATGCTACGCCGAGTTGGCGTCCATGATTCCCATTGCCGGCAGCGCCTACACCTATTCCTACGCCACCCTCGGCGAAATCATCGCCTGGATCATCGGTTGGGACCTGATTCTGGAATACGCCGTGAGCAACATGGCCGTGGCGGTGGGATTCTCCGCTTACATCGACAGCTTGCTGGAGGGCTTTGGGCTGCACCTTCCGGCCGCCATCAGCCAGCCCGTGTTTAATGACTCGCTCGAGCGCACTGGCTCGTATTTCAACGTGCCCGGATTCCTGATCGTCATGATCCTCACGGTCATTCTGGTGATCGGAATCCGCGAGAGTGCCGGGGCCAACAATGTGATGGTGGGTGTCAAGATTACAGCGATAATGATCTTCATTATCGCCGCGTCGCGCTTCATTCACGTTTCCAATTGGAAGCCATTCATGCCCAACGGGTGGCAGGGCGTCCTGACCGGAGGAGCGATCGTTTTCTTCACCTACATCGGCTTCGATTCCGTTTCCACTGCCGCCGAAGAATGTAAGAATCCGCAGAAGGATGTCCCCTTCGGGATCATCGCCTCCCTGATCATCTGCGCCACACTGTACATCGCCGTGGCGCTGGTGCTGACTGGAGTTCAGAAGTGGCAGACCTTGCGCAACGCCGCTCCGGTGGCCAATGCGCTGGTGGCCCTCGGACTGACGAACGTGATGAAGTGGGTTACCATCGGCGCGCTTACGGGAATGGTCAGCTCCATGCTGGTCTTTCAACTGGGACAGGCGCGGGTATGGTTTGCCATGTCGCGCGACGGACTGCTGCCGGAAGTTTTTTCCAGGGTCCACGCGCGTTTCCTCACTCCGCACGTCAGTACGTGGGTGGCGGGCTTTGCCGTGGCTATTCCGGCGGGATTTTTCGATATTGGCACCCTCGCTGATCTTTCGAACATCGGCACGCTATTTGCTTTTGTGCTGGTATCGCTAGGAGTTCTTATCCTTCGGCGTACGCAACCGGAGCGCCGCCGCTCGTTCCGCACACCCTGGGTCCCGGCCGTGCCGATTCTATCCATACTGTCGTGCATCATTCTCATGGCCAGTCTGCCTATCGAAACCTGGGCGCGCTTCATTGTGTGGCTCATCATTGGCCTGTGCATCTACGCGTCCTATAGCCGAAAACATTCTGAATTTGGAAGTTCGCCACGCACCTTAACCGATGCGGATGCGCTTTCGCAGAACGCTCACTCGGTGCGATAGCGAGCCGCACGATTCGTTCTCACCCGGCAATGGAATCTGAGCCTTCCCTCACTTCATACATAACCCGATTACCGAAAGTCGAGTTGCACCTTCATCTGGAGGGAGCAGCGCAGCCCGAAACTCTGCTGGAATTGTCTCAAGCCAAGCCTGCGCTAAGGCAAAAAGCTGAGGAGTGGATCACCGCCCGCCGCGCGAACAATTTTCACTACAGGAGCTTTCCCGATTTTCTCGAGGCGTTCAAGTTGGTGTCACTGCTGATTGAAACGCCGCGCGATTATGCCCTGTTGACCACGCGGCTGATCGAATGGCTTGCTGCGCAAAACGTGCGATACGCGGAGATCATCTTTGCCGCCGGAGTGGTGATTTGGAAGAAGCAGTCTGTAGACCGTATTTTCCACGCCATATCCGATGCCACGGAGATGGCATCATCGCGCACGGGAGTGCGAGTCAACTGGATCTTTGACGCCATCCGGCATTTCGGGGTCGATCACGCGCGGGAAGTGCTGCATTCGGCAGCTCGGCACCGCTCAGGAGGGGTAGTGGGCTTCAGCATCGGCGGAGATGAGATACGCGGGCCCGCAAAGTTATTCGCGGATGTCTTTCGAGAGGCGCGCGATTTGGGGCTCCACGGCGTTGCGCATGCCGGGGAAACATGCGGGCCGCAAAGCATTCGCGATGCCGTCGAATTGCTGGGCGCGGAACGCATCGGGCATGGTCTTACGGCCCTGCAGGACGCTAATGTGGCGGCCCTGTTGCGCGAACGGCAAACTCCTTTGGAAGTTTGTCCCAGCAGCAATGTGTGCACGGGGTTAATCACGCGGTGGGAGGACCACCCTCTGCCCAAATTTCTGGACGCCGGATTGACGGTGACGCTCAATTCCGATGATCCCGCAATGTTCGGAACAAGTCTCCAGGATGAGTTTGTGCAAGCCGCCCGCAGCTTTGCGCTTCACCGCGAGACCTTTGCTGATTTGTGCCGGAACGCCATTCAGGCTTCGTTCCTGAGTGCAGAGGAGAAGCGGGAATTGCAATTGGAGCTGGTGGAGTTTCAGCGGAGCAAAAAGACCCCTCACCCTAACTCCCCTCCCCCTCTTCCCTCTCCCCGGGGAGAGGGAAAAGGGGAGAAGGGGTGAT
>JASHTY010000626.1 GCA_030040315.1 Terriglobia bacterium
CTGGCCCCTTCTCAATGACTTCAACGCTGTCTGCCTTGTCTAATTTGTTGTCTGCCCCAAGATAGATGTTCCACGCGGGCTCACCGTCCGGCGCTTTGGGTGGCTTGTCTTCCCAAACCTCCAGCGCCGCGCCGGGATTGTCTTCACGCAGAAAATTCCTGTCCATTCCTTTCATTTTCAGGGATTTCAGGTTGCCGTAATCAGGATCGATAACGACTTCCAACTTATTATTTGTCAAAGTGAGCCCGGAGATTGACAGGTCGCTCGAAAACCTGGGCTCCTCACCTGCGGATGCAATGCGGTATTCCGTGTATCCCATTCCGGGGACTGTCGCAAAAAAAAGTACGACTTTGGGCTTTCCATCCTCGACTTCGGTCTGATAGGTAACGGCACTTCCTGCGGCATCAACGATCTTGAAGCGATTCAGCCCGGTGATGTACGTCGGGTCAAGGCAAACGATCCCGGTTCGCTCCCACGGGAGGGGATTGAATATCAAGACCGCCCGGCCTTCGCCCAAAGTGTTTACGTGCTTGGCAACGGTTGCAAGCGCAGAATTGAGCAATTTGCCGCCCGCGATTCTGATGTCGGCGTAATCAGTCGCCGCGTCACGATAGACCTCCGCTTCAGCCGAGCCGTCAATGTTGTCGTGGACCTGACCGAACAGCACCCTTTCCCACAACATCTGAAGCTCAGATTGCGGATAAGGCTGGCCAAATGGCGAGGCGAGGAGGGAAAATTTCTCGACGTTCATCAGCAGCACTTCACTGCGCCGATTGTCGCGCTTTACCTGTGAGTCGGTGGTATATGTGCCGCGGTGCGTCTTGACGTAGAGCTCATCGTCCACGGTGGGAAACTCTTTGCTCTGGGGGAGTGCCTGAATTTCGTGAAAATAATCGAGAGCGGAGCTGAAGCGAACCGTGGGGAAGCTCGGGTCATGCATGAGCTCAACGGCGCGATCCATCATCTCCGGCATGGGGCCGCCCCCGTGGTCCCCTTTTCCGTACAGGATTAAGAGCTTATCAACGTGCGCACTATCTTCCAGGGTCTTCAGATAATTCAGCATTTCCTCCGGCTTCACCTGCTGCGAGTAACCGCCGACCGTATGAAACGCCAGTACGCGCGAGCCGTCTGGCCCCTCCCACCAAAACAAATGATAGGGGAATGGAACGGGTGGGTTGTTGCGCTCGATCTGCCATTTCAGCTTGTGCGTGACGAAATAATCGATCCCAGACTTCTTGTAAATCTGGGGCAAATTCCAGTTGAAACCAAAGGAGTCGGGTAGCCAGCCGATCTTCACGTCAACTCCAAATTTGTCCTTGAAGTATCGTTTGGCATAAAGATGCTGGCGAATCAGCGATTCGCCGCTCGGAATGTTGGTACTGTGCTCTGTCCACGAGCCTCCAACCACTTCCCATTCGCCCGACGCGACCTTCTGCTTGATCTGGACGAAAAGGCCGGGGTAGTAGCGTTCCACCCACTTGTAGGCCTGCGCCGCGCTCATCGCGTAGACCATTCCCGGATGCTCTTGGATCATTTTCAAGACACTTTCAATGGTCAGTGGGAGAACTTCATGAATCGTCTCGCTGCGCGGCCACAGCCAGGAAAGATCCGTGTGGGCGTAACCGACTAAATCTATTTCTCCGGGCGGTTTATCTTGTCCCGGCATGCTTACGCTGAGCACCAGAAGGGAAATTGAGATGATGAGTACATAAATGGATATACGAACCCTGGGCACCGAAGCCTCCTCAAATTGCATGCTCCTCCGGACCTCATGAGCATTCTGCGCAGGTTCAAATGGTCCGAAAGCTTCTCCCCGCGCCGGCGAATAATGTACGACCGAATGCCCCGTCATGCAACTTTTCCATTTAGTGGTGACTCGGTTTGATTGTAGTAGCGCGTTCCCACCCGCGACGCTTACTACAACCCCACACACTCTGAGGTTGGCTCCAAAACGGCGAAAGCAGCGAAGTGCGTGAAATCCGGCAAGATGCTGCGTGTGTTACCATAGTCCTTTTGAATGGTCGCCGAGAAGCCAGTGCTCGGTGCAGGGGGCCCCTTGCTTCGAAACTTGTTCACGGAGAGACTTCTATGAGCGCGGCCGCAGAAAACGTCATTATTGATTCAATTCAGCAAAGCATCAACGTGAAGCAGGCGTTGCTTCAGGATAAGCATCTTCTTGGTCAAATTGCCGAAGTGGGGAAGGAATTCGTTACGGCGCTCGGCAGCGGGCACAAGATTCTTTTGTTCGGGAATGGCGGAAGCGCCGCCGACTCGCAACACATCGCCGCGGAATTCGTGGGCAGGTTCCAGATGGAGCGGACTCCGCTTCCCGCGCTCGCCCATACCGTGAATACCTCCGCGCTTACCGGAATCGGCAACGACTACGGATACGAGAATTTGTTTGCTCGCCAGGTTCAAGCCTTGGGCACGCCTGGCGATGTTGCGGTAGGAATTTCCACCAGCGGAAAGTCACCGAATGTGCTCAAAGGTCTTGCCGCCGCCAAAGCCAAAGGGCTGGTCACTGTCGCCTTGTGCGGAAAATTTGGAGACATGATGAAGGAAGCGTCGCAATATTGCCTGTGTGTGCCTTCATCCGAGACGCCACGGATCCAGGAATCGCACATTCTGATTGGCCATATCGTATCGAAGATTGCCGAAATGGAGCTGTTCGCCAAGTAGGGGCGACAGAACGCCGGACAGGCGGGTAGGCGCGTCAGTTTTTGAGCACTGATCCAATTCCCCAGGAGTCCTTCATCCGAAGTACCATGGCTGCAACTAATCCACAGGCCCTCAAAATTGTTTCTTGGGTCCTTAAAATCATAGGCGCCTTTTGCCTGTTCATCACTCTGTGTTTTCTCGCGGGGTCGGCTTTTAGCTGCCACCGCCAATACACCATCTTGACGAAATGGTCCACCGTCGACGCCCAGGTCACTCGAAGCGAATTGCTCAGCCACTGGACGACATTCACACACGGAGGCCGGACTCGGGTGTATCAGGCTCATATCGAATTGCAATACACCGTTGACGGAAAGCAGTATCTCGCGACAGTGGGGACTGAATACTCTTCCTCAGATCGTGCGGAAATGCAACGGAAAGTGGACGCATATGCGCCAGGGACGCGCCACCCCATCCGTTACAACTCCGAAAAGCCCGGTGACGCTCGCTACGATGCCGCATATTCCTTTCGATTCTTCATGACGCCGGCCATCCTGTTGGTGGCAGGCTTATCGTTTGGTGGAGGCGCCGCAGTGGTGTTTTTCCTCGCTTGGATACTTGGGAGGACGCGTTGTCCCTTCTGTGGTGCTGCAATCGAGTTGAACCAGCAAAACTGCGGCAAGTGCGGTGGGGTCCTCTCTCGGACGGGTTAAACACCTGCGAAAGTTGTGCATTTTACCACGCGGATCTCAATAGCCCGTTGGAACAAACCAGTACGAGGCCTGGAAAGTGTTGTCCGGGGCGAGCGTTCGCAAGCTCGAAATCTTGCCTTCGTGTTTCAGGTTGAATGCGTTGGTGGGTCCCGTCTGCGGCTCGATGCAGACGTAATGCCAATTGAGCGGCGCGTAGCACACTGCGGTTGTGAATTCCTTGTCAAACACGACTTCGAGTTTGCGCTTCCCGCCTGCCACCCAGAACCGTGCCATTCCATCTTTGTCGCGGATCAGGTCGGTGAAGCCCGCATCAATAAAGGTCTCACCCAGCGTCAGTGAGCCCGTGCAACCGGGAAGATACTCTTCTGCGGATTCCAATTCTCCTGTGGGAATAAGTTCCGGCGGAACGACCCAATGCTTTCGCGCGGCCACGTGAAGCTTCCACTGGTCGCGGGGGCCGTCCATGATGAAATAGGGATGGTAGCCGAAGTGAATCGGCATCG
>JASHTY010000627.1 GCA_030040315.1 Terriglobia bacterium
TTCTCGAGTGGATCGGCGATCATCAGGTGAACGTCTTTGAGCAGGGAAGTTTTGACGGCCTTGATGAATGGCGGACCGACGGTCATTATGGGAATGAAGCAGCCGTCCATCACGTCGAAGTGAGCGAGCTTGGCGCCCGTGCGTTCGAGCATCGCGATCTCCGTGCCGAGCGAGAGCAGATTGGCCGTGACCACGCCAATGCTGACGGTGGGCGTGGCCGCGCGAAGCAGTTGGAGGGATTTTGATAGTGCCACGCAGTCTCCCGAAAAGGCAGGAAGGGCCGCAGAGTAATCCGTCGGCTGACGGATAAGTCTGCGCTACACGCTACCGCACCTACCTCACCGCAGCGACTTCATGCCGCAGCGTTTGATAGAAGTCATACGCCTGCTCGGGCTTCATCAGCTCGTGCACGACCTTGCCGACGGCCTGAATCATGGCGGCGGGAGCTTCCGACTGGAAGATGTTGCGGCCCATATCGACGCCGGCGGCGCCTTCACTGACGGCGCGGTAGGCCATGGTGAGCGCGTCGAGCTCCGGCAGCTTCTTGCCGCCCGCCATCACCACGGGCACGGGGCAGGAGGCGGTGATGCTCTCAAAGTCCTCCGCCACGTAGTAGGTCTTGACGACCTGCGCGCCCAGTTCCGCGCAGATGCGGCAGGCGAGACGAAAGTACTTGGCGTTGCGAACCATGTCCTTACCGACGGCGGTCACACCCAGCGTGGCGATACCGTACCGCAGGCCGGCGTCCACCAGTCGCGTCATGTTGTGGATTGATTGCGTCTCGTATTCGCCACCCACAAACACCTGCACGGCCATGGCGGAGGCGTTCAGTCGAGCCGCGTCTTCAATGTCGACGGCGATCTGTTCGTTGGAGAGCTCCTTCAGGATGCTTGGCCCGCCGCTGGCGCGCAGCACGATGCCCTGCGTGAAGCTGGCGGGAATGGTGGTGCGCAGAATGCCGCGCGTGAGCATCAGGGCATTGGTGTAAGGAAGCAGCGGCACGATGTTCAGGTCGACGCGCTCCAGGCCCGTGGTCGGACCCTGAAAGTAACCGTGATCGATGGCCAGCATCACGGTGCGGCCGGACGCCGGATTGAAGACGCGCGCCAGGCGGTTCTGCATGCCCCAATCAAGCGCACCCGCGCCCTTCAGGAAGAAGGGCTCGTGCTTGGCCGGAATGTCGGCGTAGAACTGCTTGGATTCCTTCTCGTCGTGCTCAGGCATGATGGGAGATTCCTTTCGAAAGTCGCGCGGGCGCGCCGCCTTGCCGCGAATTGAGAGGGCGCAACCCTACAGCGGGTGATTGTCGTTTCTACGCGGGGGGTTTGTCAACTCTGGCGCTTTCCGGGAAATTCACTTGCACTCTTGCAGTTTGCGCCGCAGCGCGTCGTGCAGCCGCGCACGAACGTCCTCCGGGAGCGAGAACAGCTTGCCGTCGCAATAAAGCTCGATGGTCTTCTTCGTGGTGTCGTATACGGCGTGGCAGTGATTGCAATAGGTCAGGTGGGCTTCGAGGGTTTGCCTCAGTTCCGCGTCCAGCTCGCCGTCCAGGTATGCGCTGAGTTCCTTGATCGCCTTATTGCATTTCACGAATTTGCCCCTCGCTTGAATATTTTGCTCAGCTCTTCGCGCAAGCGCAGGCGCGCGCGAAAGAGCCGGGCCTTGACCGCGCCCACCGACAGGTTCAAAACCTCGGCTGTTTCCTCCGTGCTCAAACCTTCCACGTCGCGCAGATAAAACACTGTGCGGAAGCCCGGCGGCAGTGAATTCGCCGCAGTCTGAAGAATCCGTTCCAGCTCCACCTGGGCGAATACCTGCTCGGGATTGGGCTTCCAGTCGGCAAATTCGCGCACTACCACTTCGCCACTATCGTCTTCCTGGCTCTCCATGGGGACTTCGCGGCTGCTGCGGCGTTTGCGCAGCTTCATCAGCGCTTCGTTCACGGCGATGCGCACCACCCAGGTGTAGAAGCGTGAGTCCTCGCGGAATTCCGGCAGATGCTCGAAGGCTTTCAGGAAAGCCTCCTGCAGAACGTCTTCAGCATCCTCACGGTTTCCCGTAATGTTCATTCCCAAACGGTAGATCTTCTTTTCATAACGGTTCACCAGCTCCTCGAATGCGGCATAGTTCCCCGCCTTCGCTTCGCTGATCAGATGTGACTCATCCCGCGCCAAAGCAACTTGTGGTGTTTGCGCCATTCGCGACTCTCTTTGGATGTCCGATTCGCCCAAGAAGTTACACAAATGCCTGTTGTTCGTGGTCAGTGCTCAGTCATCAATCGGCAACATTGCCGCACGATGCCGCAACTGGTAAATCCTGACAACCGCCGGCCGGTTACGTCGTCTGCGCGGAAGCAAGCAAGCGCGCGATTGCTTCTTGCGCGCCCTCGGGCGCGTCGTACACGGATGAGCCTGCGACCATCACGTCCGCTCCGGCTTCGGCGGCCAGGCGAATCGTTTCCTCGTTGATTCCGCCATCCACTTCCACTTCGCATTCCAGGCCGCGGTTCTGAATCGCCGCGCGCACCTGGCGGACTTTGGGCAGCGTGGCGTGAATGAACTTCTGGCCGCCAAAGCCCGGGTTCACGGTCATCACCAGAACTAACTTTACCATGTCCAGCACTTCCGTGAGCGTTGAAGCCGGTGTGGAAGGATTCAAGGCCACTGCCGGTTTCTTCCCCAAGCTGGTGATGTGCTCCAGAACGCGGTGCAGGTGCGGGGTGGATTCCTGGTGAACGATAATCGTATCGGCGCCGGCAGCGGCAAACGCTTCAATGAAATCCTCCGGAGGCGTCACCATCAGGTGCGCCTCAAGAACCATGCGCGTCAGCGGCCGCAGGGCGCGCACCGCGATCGTTCCGAACGTTATGTTCGGGACAAAGCGGCCATCCATCACATCCACCTGCACGCGATCCACTCCCGCCGCCTCAACCAGCTTCACCTGCTCGCCGAGACGCATGAAATCGGCCGAAAGAATCGATGGCGCAATCTTAACCATTCAGCTTCGCCGCCGCACTCTTTTCAATAAACCAGCTCAGGCGGCCGTGCGTGGGCTGAATGAGCTGCGCGGGAAATCCTCCCGCCGGGCCGTTCAGCACTTGCTGCAACGTATCCGCCTTGTCTGCGCCCGCAACCAGAAAGATGACGTGCGCCGCGGCATTCAGGACCGGGAACGTCAGCGTAATTCGGTTGGACTTGAGCGCCGGCGCAAAATTGGGAATCACCCAAGCCGTGTGTTGGTTCAGCCCGGTGCTATTCGGAAAAAGTGACGCGGTGTGCCCGTCGGGGCCCATTCCGAGGAAGATCAAATCGAACTGCGGCCACTGACCCGGCTGCGGCTTCAAGACTGCCGCCAGCTCCTCCGCGTATTCCCGCGCGGCATCGTCGCGGTTCGGCAGCTCCGCCTTCATGCGGTGGAAATTCTCCTCAGGAAGCGGCGAAGGTTCAATCAGGCTCTGCCGAATCATGCGGTAGTTGCTTTGCGCATCGTCCGGCGGCACGCAGCGCTCGTCAACCTGAAACAAATAAACGTTCGTCCAGCGCACGCGGCCGCCAAAAGTCGGGCTGCCGAGAAGCTCGTACAGCATCTTGGGTGTCGACCCGCCTGACAGCGCCACGCAAAAGGGCTTCTTATCGATGACCTTTACGCGCGCCTGCTCCTCAAAGCGCGTCGCCGCCGCCCAGCTCAATTG
>JASHTY010000089.1 GCA_030040315.1 Terriglobia bacterium
CAATCAGCCTCCCTTCAACCAGCTTCCGCCGGCGAATTTCGAGGGGCTTTACGGAAAGGCGTTGTCCAATCCGCGCCCCGACGGGGCGGCTGTTCCTGTGGCCAAGGGGTCCGACCCGACGCATCCGCTGCCTGATCCAGGCGAGCCCTACCAGGATGTATACTGCCAGCTCTACGATCCGGCAGCTCCTTTGCCGACAGCGGCGAAAGACGTACCACCCAACCCGCCGCAATCGCCCTCGATGCAGGGCTTCGTCAAGAACTATGCCGCTCAGCCCAAGGTGACTGACCCTACCATCATTATGGATTGTTTTACGCCGGCAACGGTACCCGTGCTCTCATCACTGGCCTACTATTACGGCGTCTGCGATCACTGGTTCTGCTCAATCCCCAGCCAGACGATTTGCAATCGCTCATTCGCGCAGGCGGGGACCTCCTCCGGGTACGTGAACAACGGGGGCCAGGACGGCATCATGTTCGTCAACAAAGCCCCTACCATTTACAACTTGCTGGAGCAGGCTGGGAAGTCCTGGACGGTTTATTCGGCAGGTTGGCTGCTCACCAGCCTGGTGTTGCTGACGCAGGATCAGGTATGGAAATACTCGGGCACCGGGCACTTCAAGCATTTGGACGATTTCCTGAATGCCGCGAAGCAACCTGGGGGCCTGCCGAACTATTCCTTCATCGAACCCGTTTACATGGACTCGCTGCGCTGGGGCGCGGAGAACGATATGCACCCGGAGTCCAACGCGATCCACGTCTTCGGCCCGTCCAACATTGAGAAGGGCGAAGCGCTCCTCTCCGCGGTTTATCAGGCGGTGCGCAACAGCCCCGACTGGAACAGCACGTTGCTGATCATCGTCTTTGACGAACATGGGGGGTGTTACGACCACGTGCCTCCGCCCTCGTCTGCGGAGTGCCCGTTTGCAATCTCGCCGGACGGAGTAGTGATCCAGCCGGCCCAGGAAGGCGGCAGCGGATTCCAGTTCAATCGCCTCGGAATGCGCGTGCCGGCGATCGTGGTTTCCCCCTATACGCCGCCCCAGACCATTATCAACCAGACCTTCGATCACACTTCCCTGCTGAGCACGGTGGTGAACTGCTTCGGCTTGCCAACCGGCCAACTGGGCCGCCGCCAAGCCGCCGCGCCGGATGTGAGCAGCGCACTCACACTGCCGAACCCGCGCGCGGACTTCCCGCCCGTCCCCCAGCCGTCCACGTCGATTTTGAAAGAATTGCTGTCAGAAGTGACCGGAGTCTTCCATGCCGCGCTGCTCGATGTTCAGCAGAAGCCGCTGAATTCGCTCCAGCAGACTATCGTGAAGGGAGCGGCAAAACGCCTGGGCATCCTCGACCTTCAAAAGGACCGCCTGGGGTCAATCGCAACCGTCCTCCAGGCCGACGCCTTCCTTATGGAACACGAAGCCGAAGCCGCAAAGACGCGGACCGACATGAGCCAGAAATAGTTCTTGGAATGGCGGTGCTTTGCGCCTACGCACCTTTTCGAGAGGTGCTTTTCCTTTCAGCAGGCTTCTTCGGAAGGCCGGGACGGTCGTGCCGCGATTGCCACGGCGACCAACTGCGCCAAATCACCCACTCGGTGCGTGAAATCCCCCAGTGTATTGTCCGCCTCATTTGGGGCAGAATGCTCCCCACTGCTTGTAAACGGCTCTAGCCTTATAACTTACCGATAGATAATCAATTTCTATACAAATGGAGTCGTAATTGCTTACCTACCTTGAGGTTCTGGTGTCCACTTGGCGCGAAGCGGAAGCGCAGGAAGGTATCCGCGGCTTATGGAATATTGGGAACAACATGACCAGCGTGGGGATAGCCCGAAACTGAAATATGAAGGTGCATCCGGGGATGTGTATGAAAACAAAGGGAGGCATTTGTAGCCGGGTAGGCTGTCGACATGGGAGAAGGGGGCCAACGTGCGTTTGATGTCGCGCAGCGCGCACACCCTATTATCGGGAATACACCAGAAGTGGCTGAAAACAAAGAGTCGCAATCTGTGCCGGGTGCCTGCAAATGCCTAGATCAAGGTGCATCCAGGGATGTTGATGAAAACAAAGGATTAGGATTTTGCGGGTAGCCACGGCACGACCTTTGTGCCGTGGGCTTTCCTATCTCACGAAGAACCCACGGCAGGTGAGGCATGCCGTGGCTACATGCTACAGCAACCGCATCCCATCCGGGTCCCAGCGCGCGGGCTTTTTGGAGAAGTAGCTCTCGTTCGAGAGCAGTGCGGCGCCGGCCGCGCGGAAGCCGAAGACGGGGTCTTCGATGATGGGCTCGCGGCTGCGGATCGCATCGATCCAGTTCTTGATGTGGTGGTAGTGGTCGCTGTAGCCTCGGGGGGCAACGTAGCGCTCCTCGCCATCCATCACCGGGCCGGTGGGGTAGGCCACGGGGTACTTCTCATGGTAAATCTCGAGCATGCGCTTCTGGATGGCCAACGCGAACGGGCCGACGCGCACTCCCGGCTCCTTTTCGCGCGGGACGCGATTCACGGTCACGCTGTCTCCGGCAATGGTCATCTGCCCTTCCGAGCCCGTGAAGATAAAGCCCTCGCTCTCCGAGCCTCCGTCGACGAAGTTGGTACGCACGCTCAGGTTCCAGCCCTTGGGATAGTCGTAGAGCGACATCATCACATCAGGAACGTCGCGGCCGTCTTTCCAGAAGCGCAGTCCCCCCGTGGAAAGGGCGCGCGTAGGACCGGTGGAATCGGTGATCAGGTGGACGCCGCTGAAAAGATGCACAAACAGGTCGCCCGCCACGCCGCTGCCGTAGTCCTGATACTTGCGCCACTGGAAGAAGCGCTCGCCGTCCCAGGAAACCTTGGGCGCGGTGCCCAGAAAGCGTGGCCAGTCGCAGGTGGTGGTGTTGGCGTTGTAGGGCACGGTGTATTCCCACGCGCCCTGAGCGGAATTGCGGTCGTACCACACCGTCACCATGTTCAGCTCGCCGATAGCGCCCGCGGCCAGCAGCTCCTTTGCCTTGTGGTAGATGATCGAGCTGACGCGCTGGCTGCCGATCTGCATAATCCGATTCGTCTTCTTCCACGTGTCGATGATCTTCGGCCCGTCGGAATAGAGGTGAATCATGGGCTTTTCGCAGTAAACGTCCTTGCCGGCGTTCATGGCGTCAACCGAAGCCTGCATGTGCCAGTGGTCGGGAGTGCCGATGATGACGGCGTCCACGTCCTTGCGCGCCAGAATCTCGTTGTAGTCCTTTGTGGCCTGGATGTCCTGCCCCCAGAGCTCCTTGGCGTGCTCCAGGCAGCCATCGTAGCAGTCGGCCACGGCCACTACCTTCACGCCGGGCATCAGGGCCGCCCAGTGTGTATCACCCTGGCCCTGCCCGCCCGCTCCGATCAACGCAATCTGAATGTGATCGTTCGGAGTGATGGGCTTCGCAGGCGCGGGGTCCGCAAACGCCATCAGGTGCGTCTTGGTCGAGCCGACAAGATACGTTCCGGCAATGCTTCCGGTTTTCATAAAGTCCCTGCGATTTATGTTGGACACAATAAGCCTCCTGGAGAAACGATGATGACAGAATGTACTCGCGCGTTTTGTCGATCCGGCACTCGCTCGCGCGATGACATTGTAAGCCAATTTAAGCTGAAAGTGTTCCGTGAGACTTTCAGAAAAGATTCACCACAGAGCACACAAAGAGGCACAGAGGAAACAAGGCAAACCATAGAGGAGGGCGGCTGGCGCAGAGCGAGCTCAGCTCTGCGGTCCATCACATGCAACTCCCAGTCCTCGATAGTGAGGACCATCCCAAGCGTGAATATGAAACAAGTGGAGAATCGCAGAGCGGCGCTCGCTCTGCGCCAGCCGGAAAAAAGGGGTGCTGGTCAGGTGAGTTGCGTCAACCCTCGCGCGCTCATTTCGCGGGAGAGTTCGGGCGGCAGGAGGAACGTAACTTTTTCATCCATGGCCATGACTTCTTCGACCTGCTCAACTCCCATGGCGCGGAAGTAGGCGACAACCTGTTGCACCAGGTATTCCGGAGCGGATGCGCCGGCCGTGATGGCCACGCACTCAACGCCTTCGAGCCACTCGGGTTGGATTTCCGAGGCGTCATCGATCAGGAATGCTTTCGCGCCCGCGCCCTCCGCCACTTCGCGCAGGCGGCGGGAATTGGAACTGTTGTCAGAGCCGAGCACGAGCACCAGATCGGCGTCCTCGGCAAGCAGCTTGACGGCGGTTTGGCGGTTCTGCGTGGCGTAGCAAATGTCATCGCTGGCGGGTGCGGACAATTTGGGGAAGCGGCGGCGGAGAACTTCGATAATCACGTTGGCGTCGTCAACGCCCAGCGTGGTCTGGGTGGTCACCGCGACGCGGTCAGGATCCGGAACCTGCACGCTCTCGGCTTCTTCAATGCTGCCGACCAGTTGAATCCGTCCGGGAACCTCTCCCATGGTTCCGATTACTTCATCGTGCCCGGCGTGCCCCACGAGAATAATCGAGCGACTCTCGTTGGCGTAGCGAAGCGCTTCCATGTGGACCTTGGTCACGAGCGGGCAGGTGGCGTCAATCACCTTCAGGCCCTTTTCCGCGGCGGTGGCTCGAACCGCGGGAGAGACTCCATGCGCGCTGAAAATCGCCACGGCGCCATCCGGAACCTCCTCGAGGTCGTCAATGAAGATTGCGCCCTTGGCGGCGAGCGAGCGAATCACGTACTTGTTGTGCACAATTTCCTTGCGCACGTACACCGGCGAGCCGTAAAGCTGAAGCGCCATGTTCACTACGTCAATCGCGCGATCAACGCCGGCGCAGAAGCCTCGCGGTTTCGCCAGCAAGAGTCTCTTAATGGCCATGATGAATTGCCGTCTCCACCCGCACTCGGGAGCGTAAAGAAACATTCTATAGGATTCGGGTGGGTTCGTCAAAATCCGAAGTTCAGCCCGCGGGTGGGGACACGCGCGCTACAAATCATTTATGATAGCCGTGCTGGACAAAGCGATTTCGAACAGGACGACGGGCGCAACAACCATGAAGGTCCTATCCATCAACGTTTCCCTGCCGCGCCGTGTGAGTGTGCACGGCAAGGAAGTCGAAACCGGCATCTTTAAGACTCCGGTTTCGGGTACGGTGACGGCGCGCCGTCTGAACCTTGATGGCGATGGGCAGGGGGATCTTTCGGTTCATGGCGGGCTCGACAAAGCTGTCTACCTTTATCCCTGGGAAAACGTCGAATACTGGAAACAAACTCTTCGCCGCGAGGATTTGCGGCCCGGCTCATTCGGTGAGAATCTCACGGCGGAAGGGTTGAGCGAGAAGGAAGTCGCAATCGGCGATGAGTTCGCGATCGGCGCGGCGCGCTTCGTGGTCACCCAGCCGCGGCTGCCCTGCTTCAAGCTGGCGCTGGCGCTCGAGACGCCGAGCATTCCCAAAACATTCATCGAAAGTGGCCGAACCGGTTTCTACCTTCGCGTGCTTCAGGAAGGCGCGCTCCAGGCCGGCGACCCGATTTTCCCGCTTCCATCGCGCGAGCCCGTCAGAGTGACCATCGCTGAGTTCGTAGACCTCTATCGCCGCAAGCGCGCGAGCCGCG
>JASHTY010000628.1 GCA_030040315.1 Terriglobia bacterium
GTGCATCAACTCGGGCGCGCGAATGACGTCTCCGCCGAAGGCTTGCCCGATGGCCTGGTGGCCGAGGCAGACTCCCAGAATCGGAATTATCCCGGCAAAGTTTGTGATGACGTCCAGGCAGATGCCCGCTTCCGTAGGAGTCTTGGGGCCCGGCGAAATCACAATGCGTTCGGGAGCCTGTTTGGAAATGCCCTCCATGGTCGTCTGGTCGTTACGAACAACCTCCAGGTCAGCGCCCAATTCCCCAAGGTATTGAACCAGGTTATAGGTAAAGGAGTCGTAGTTGTCGATGACCAGAATCATGCGATCGCCCTTCAAGAACCCCAACATTGATTATAGGAGAAAAGCCTTGCGGTGATAACCCCTGTAACGGAACTCGCTTCCACAACATCCCGGTGGTTTGACTCGAACCCACCACTACATTTAGTAGTTCCGTCAAAATCGCGCCGAGGGACCCGCATAAATACTGCCGAAAAATGTCAAACCACGACCGCCGAAACTCGCCAAACTGCCAGTTTGCGGCACCCCACCTTATGCATCCTGGAGCTGACTCTAGCCAGTTCTCTCTCAAACTATTGATTAATAAGGATTTAGTCAGAAAACCGGGTCCCGGCATTCTAATCCGTTCTGGCACGCCAATTGCTCTAATCAAGCTCGTGACGGGTGCAATGGAAAGGACAACGACAATGGCAACGACGAACACAAAGAAGTCTTGGAGCATAACGATTGTTGATATTCTGGTAGGCGTGGCGATTCTGATGATCCTGTCCGCGCTGATCGTTCCGGTCTTCCTGCCGCCCGACGGGCGTGCAGCGGCAAGAGCCAACGTGCCTGCCGCCGCGGCGAGCTCGGCCAAGCGCTAAAGCCCTTGCTGCCGGCGCGTCTCTTGGTCGGGTCGAGGCGCGCCACGGACGGTGAATGGATGGCGCGACCCGCAAGCTCCTTCGGCAACCGAAAGGCAACACTCCAGTCCTCAGATCTTCGAATCCACCAAATTTCACCCCTATCCCCCGAATAATCGTAGGGAGTAGAATGTGCGCGCACCCGCAACAATGGGTTGTTGGGTCGCTCGCAGAGCACGGGGGGCACACATGCGCAAATCTGGACGCAGAGACTTTCTGAAAACCGGTATCGCATCCGCTACCGCGGGTCTGGGCGCTGGCCCCACTATGGAAACCGCAGCGATTGCCGCGCCGGCAAAGAACGTCCGGCCAGCCCACGCAGCTCCCTCACCGCCGCCATTCAAATTGGGTCTGGTCACTTACAATCTGGCGAAGGACTGGGACATCGATACGATTATCAAGAATTGCCAGGAGACGGGTTTTGAGGGCGTCGAGCTGCGAACCCAGCACAAGCACGGCGTGGAGATTACTCTCGACAAATCGCAGCGCGCGGAAGTGAAGCAGCGCTTCGCCGATTCCAGCGTGCGACTGATGAGTCTGGGCACAACTTGCGAATTCGAGTCCCCCGACGCGGCCACCGTGGAGAAGAACATTGAGGAGACGCGACGCTGGTGCGAGTTGGCGCAGGACCTGGGCTGCCTGGGAGTGAAGGTGCGGCCTAACGGATTCCCCAAGGGCGTTCCCGAGGACACAACGCTCGATCAAATCGGCCATGCGCTCAACCGTTGCGGCGACATCGCCCGCGACCACGGCGTGGAGATTTGGATGGAGGTCCACGGTCCGGGAACGATGCTCCCGCAAAACTCGCACAGGATTCTCAGTGTGGCGAACCATCCCTCCGTGGGCGCGTGCTGGAATTCCAACGATACTGATGTGGTGGATGGCTCCGTGAAGCCGTCATTCGATCTGCTGAAGACCTGGATTCGCAGTTGCCACATCAATGAGCTGGAGCGGACACTTTCACCCTGGGGCACGTCGGTCAAGATCGCGCCAACCTTGAAGCCCGGATTCCCGCAATGGCTGAAGCCCTACCCCTGGCGCGAGCTCTTCACGCTGTTGCGCGGCATCGGCTTTGACCGATTCACCTACGCGGAGGTTCCGGAGAGCTGCGAGCCCATCCGCTTCATGCACTACTATCGCGCCCTGTGGCAATATCACGCAGCCTGAGAGCGAACCCATGCCGGTCTATGAGGTTGAGTGGGAGTGCGGAAGCTGCGGCGAGCGGCATTCGTTCCGCCACAGCATCAATGATGAGGACGGCTGGCCGAACAAGTTTGAATTGACCTGTGAAAACCCTGAGTGCGGGCAGGAACAGGATGTACCTTTTCGCGATTGCACGGCGACCGCGGTCGATTCAGCCTGAAGCCCGCGAACATTCCTGCTACAAACATCTGCCTGCTACGTATACTTGAGCCACTTCATCAACTCCACCACCGACGGCCGCTTGCCGTACATCAGGATTCCCACGCGATAGATTTTGGACGAAACCTGCACGATACCGACGGTGGTCACAATGCTTATGAGCAGGCAAAGGCCGATCTGCCAGAACGGCGGCGTCTGCAGGGCGATGCGCAGGACCATAAGGATGGGGGCGAAAAATGGAACCATTGAAACGATCACTGATGTGGTTGAATTGGCGTCCCGCATGATGACGGGATAAAGAAGGAATGCCACGACAATGATCAAAGTTACCGGCAATTGAACCTGCTGCATTTCCTCCTCGCTTGAAACCATGGCCCCCATGGCGGCGTAGAGCGACGCATAGAGAAGATAGCTGACTACGAAGAAAACTCCCGCGTAAACCAGAAGTGAGGTAGGCACATGAATGTTCGGCACGGAGGCGCCGGGCCGCATGGCGGAAGCCATCGATGATCCATATCCCGAAATCAGCATTGCGCACGTTCCCCAGATCAGATACTGCGTAAACCCCACGGCGGCGACCCCCAGAATTTTTCCCGCGAGCAGATGGATCGGCTTGACGGATGAAGCCAGGATTTCGACAATGCGCGTGGTCTTTTCCTCCACCACCGACCGCATCGTGGCCACACCGTAAACCAGCAGCGTCATGTAAAGAATCATCACGACGCTGAAACCCACAACGAAGGTCTGCCCTTTTTCCTCTGACTCCCCACTCTTCGAAACCTTGACCATCGTCATGTCCACGCCGTGAACGAGTTTCGTGAGGTCGTCAATGTGAACCCCGCGGTCGCTCAGGCGTCGTTCAATCACGGCATTATCAACAGCCGTGTTCAGCGTGTGCATGCTTGAGAAGTCGCCGGAGTTTCGCGTGTAAAACAACGCGCTCTTTCCCTCCAGCACATCCTTCGGCACCTCGATAAACCCATCGAGCTCGCCCGCCCGGATCTGGTCGTTAAGTTGCCGGCGTGCCTCCTCCCCCGAAGCGGGACGGTCGAGAATCTTTACAATGTTGTACTGCGGCTGGCCGTTGGGCAATTTTCCCTGCAAGCCCGCAGTGATTTGCGCGGAGAGGCCGCCGAGATTGTCCAGAATCGAAATCTTCAGAGTGTGGTCGGTGGCGCGGGTCGCAAGAAACAGGCTAATACTAAAGATTCCGACACTGAACAACGGCAATCCGATGGTGCTGAAAATAAACCCCTTGCTGCGGACGCGCGTCAGGTATTCGCGTTTGATGATCAGCCAGATTTTACGCATTCGCCTCCGACACCTTTTCGATGAAGATGTCATTCAGTGGCGGTTCCACCAGCTCAAACCGCGTCAGACGCACACCCGCGGCCACTGCGGCCTTCAGGATTTCCTGCGGTTCGGCCCCGGGGCGCAGCTTGGCTTCCACCACTGCGCCGAAGCGGTTAACTTTTTCCACCAGCTCCGGCCGCTGCAGAAACTTTTCGTCGCCCTCGTACTCCATGCGCAGGGTATTCTTGCCGTAGGACTTCTTGATGGAGCGCAAGTCTCCGGCCAGCACGCTGCGGCCGTGATTCACCAGGCAAATCGCGTCGCACATCATCTCCACCTGCTCCATGCGGTGCGTGGAAAGGATGATGGTGGAGCCCATGTCGCGAAGCTCCAGCATAATGTCCTTGATGATCGACGCGTTCACGGGGTCGAGTCCCGCAAAGGGTTCATCAAGAATCAGCAACGCGGGCCGGTGGACCACCGCGCCGATGAATTGCGCCTTCTGCTGCATGCCTTTCGAAAGGTCGTTGATTTTCTTCTCCGCCCACGCGCTCAGTTCCAGGCGTTCCAGCCATTCGTTAACGCGCCGGCCGGCCTCCGCCTCACCCAAACCCTTGATGGCGCCGAGAAAAATCAGCGCCTCACGCACCTTCATTCGGCGATAAAGGCCGCGCTCCTCGGGCAGATACCCGATTAGATCCTGCGTCTGGTCGCTCGCGTGCTGACCCATGACCTGAACGGAACCCTCGTCCGGCACGAGAATGTGCATGATCATGCGCAGCGACGTAGTTTTGCCCGCGCCATTGGGCCCAAGCAGGCCGAACACTGCCCCCTGCTCCACACGCAGGCTGAGGTCTTGCACTGCGACAACCGAATCGAAGCGCTTGGTCACACGATCGATGGCAATGGCATCCATAATGATCTTGCGTTGCTGGTTTCTTTGATGATTGTGCCCGAAAATGGGGTCCGCAACGGAAGGTTATTTGTAGCATCAAATAGCGCAAGGATGCAAATGAGCAGGAGGGTTACGCCCCGCCCGGAAGGAGGCTCGTTCTATGCCGATTCGCGTGGTGCAGCTTGGATCCCCGAGAAGTCCCGAGGAAGGCCCGAGGCTCGGCACGGTGCGCAGGCCTCCGCGAGGCGTGCCGAAGTCGCAATTCGCCAGGCTTGATTTCTACGATGTGTGGCTTCCCAACCTTTCCCCTAGCCAGGAGCTGGTGTCGTTCGCCATGCATTCGCAGGGTAGGGATTGGTGGAAAACCTTTGAGCGCAAGTTTCGCGCGGAAATGAATAAGCCGGACGCCTCAAGGGTGCTGGACCTCCTGGCGGTTCTTTCTCACGGCGCCAATTTCTCGCTGGGCTGCTACTGCGAAGATGAGCAACAGTGCCACCGGTCACTCCTCCGCAGGCTGCTCGCCGAACGCGGGGCGGAATTTTCCTAGCCGCAATCTGATCGGGTGCCCGTAAGGTAGGTGTGCCGACCGTTGATTTGCAGCGCGGTTTCCCGACCCGCGCTACCGTGGCATGGGCTTCCAGTCCCGCCCAGGCGGGACACGGCCAGGATGGCCGTGCCGCGTGATTCCGCCGCTGGACTGGACACGGCCGGTCAGGTAACATAAATAACCCTTGCATTGAGCGAACGAATTGCGACTAGCGCGGACGTTCACGCGTCAACCGAATATCGTCCCCTCGAATGCGAAGGATTGGAGATTTAACCCAACATGCGCAACGTCATCATTATTGGTTCAGGGTGCGCGGGGCTGACGGCCGCCATCTATGCGGCGCGCGCGAACCTGAATCCGCTGGTCATCCGCGGCGTGGAAGCAGGCGGACAATTGACCCTCACCACCCTTGTCGAGAATTTCCCCGGATTCCCCAAGGGCGTACAGGGCCCGGAATTGATTGAATTGATGCAGAAGCAAGCCGCCGAATTCGGCGCCGAGTTTCATGAGGGCAACGTCATCAAAGCGGACCTTTCGAAGCGGCCCTTCACGCTCGAACTGCACCATCAGACGTTAGAAACACGGGCACTGATTATCGCCTCCGGCGCATCGGCGAAATTGCTGGGGCTGGAATCGGAGCGCATGCTGCTGGGACACGGCGTCTCCACTTGCGCCACCTGCGACGGATATTTTTTCCGCGGCAAGGATGTGGCGGTGGTGGGCGGCGGCGACACGGCGGCGGAAGACGCGCTTTTCCTCACGCGCCACGCGCGAGAAGTGAACATCATCCACCGCCGCGACCAGTTGCGCGCCTCCAAAATCATGCAGGACCGCCTGCGCCGGAACGACAAAATCAAATTCATCTGGAATACGAAGGTCAACGATATCCTGGACCCCGAGAAGAAGCATGTTTCGGCAATCAAACTCGCCAACGTCAACACGCAGGAAGAAACGACCAAGCCAGTGGACGCGGTTTTTATCGGCATTGGGCATGAGCCCAATACCAGCCTGTTTCGCGGGCAGCTCGAAATGAATGAGCAGGGCTACCTGAAAACGCACGAAGGATCAAGAACCAACGTGCCGGGCGCATTCGCCGCGGGCGACGTGCAGGACCATATCTACCGCCAGGCCGTTACCGCGGCGGGCTCAGGCTGCATGGCGGCGATCGACGCGGAAAGATTTCTGGAAGCAGAACACTGATCAGGTATGGAAATACAACCCGAGCAAACGTTTCTGACTCCGGAAGATAAAATTTCCTGATGCTCCGTTCTTTCCTCCTTTACCTCTCCGAGCGCGAAAGACCCAAGAGATTGCTGACGGGAAACACTCGCGGGCGGCGGCTGGCGTCACGGTTCATTGCCGGCGAAAAGCTGGAAGATGCTCTTCAGGTGATTCGCCGGGTAAATGCGGAGGGGTTTACGGTCACGCTCGACTGCCTCGGAGAAAGCGTCCACAAGCCTGTTGAGGCTGAAGCCGCGTGCCAGACTTATCTGGACCTTCTCGACCGGCTGGCGGCGGAGAAACTGAATTCCCATGCCTCCGTAAAACTCACCCAGTTGGGTTTGGCAATTGATGAGAAGCTGGCGGAGCGCAATCTGGCTCGCCTGGCGGAGTGCGCCGCCCGGCACAAGAACTTCGTGCGCGTTGATATGGAAGGCTCAGCGTTCACGGAATCCACGCTGCGCGTGTTCTACGCCGTCAATGCGCCGCGCGATACGGTGGGAATCGCCATTCAGGCCTACCTTCGGCGCACCAAGGCGGACGTGCAGGAGCTGCTGAAACATGGCGCGCGCATTCGACTGGTGAAGGGCGCTTACAACGAACCGGCCGAAATCGCCTTTGCGCTCAAGCGTGACGTGGATGACAATTTCCAGCGGCTGACGGAAAAGCTCCTGGCCAGCGGGAACTATCATGCCATTGCCACTCACGATGAGCGCATGATCGCAGCGGCGAAAAGCTTCGCCACCGCGCGCGGAATTTCCAACTTCGAGTTCCAATTCCTCTACGGCATTCGCCGTGACCTTCAGCAACAACTGATCCAGCAGGGTTGGCGCGTGCGCCTCTACGTACCCTACGGTCGGGAGTGGTATGCTTATTTCATGCGCAGGCTCGCGGAGCGCCCCGCCAATCTGCTCTTCCTGATGCGCAATCTCATCAGGAAGTGAAAGGCGGGAAGGAAGCTATCGGCTGTTGGTCATCGGTTGCCGGCGCTGTTGAGGACTTGGAATTCTTGCTGACGACCGGCCACTGATAACCGAGAAGAGTTCTTCAATGAATTTTCCCGACCCTGTCCGTGAATTCGCAAAGTATCTGGCCCGCCCGGCGGAGGAAATTCGCCTGGACGAAGCGGCGCTGCTGTTGGCGCGCACCGAATACCCTGACCTTGACCTTCCCGCTCAACTCGCTCGGCTGGACGGCCTGGCGGCGCGCGCCGAGTGCAGTCCGGGGCAGTCGCCCAAGACCAATATCGCCCGCCTGAATCGCCTGCTCTTTGAGGAAGAGAATTTTGCCGGCAATGAGCAGGAGTATGACGACCCGCGCAACAGCTATCTGAACGACGTGCTCGACCGCAAGATGGGGATTCCCATTACGCTGTCGCTGATTTATCAGGAAGTGGCACGCCGCTGCGGCCTGCCCGTGGTGGGGGTGGGATTTCCGGGCCACTTTATCGCCAAATACCTGGCCGATTCGGGCGAGATTCTGCTCGACCCTTATCATGGCGGCGCTATCCTGAGCCTTCAGGATTGCGAGGAGAAGCTCAAGTCGCAGTTCGGCGAAGAAGCGGAATTCCGCCCGCAGTTTCTGCTGGTTTCATCCGTCAAGCAGACCCTCACCCGCATGCTGAACAACCTGAAGGGGTCTTATTTCCGCCGGAAGGATTTTCCGAAGGTCCTGATGATGATTGAAATGGCCCTGGCCGTCGATCCCTCCTCGCGCCAGGAGATTCACGATCGTGGGATGATTTACTTCATGCTTCGCCGCTACGGGGCGGCTAAGGCCGATCTGCGCGCCTACCTTGCAGCCTCTCCGCCCGATGACCCGCAAGTGAAGGAAGTGCAAACCATGATCCACCGCATTCGCGCCTTGCATAATTGATCAAAATTCCAAATCTCCAGCGCCTTCACTCTCCTTTGCTCCGCAAACAAGCATCCGTGCTTGATAAGGTCTTCATGGTCTGCGCAGACGTTCCCTTTGGATGTCCGTCCTTGAAGGCGCCAGCAGTCGTACGGCCGTATGAAATCTAGCGTTAGTGCTTGTTGATTCCGGTATCGCCCCCGTGCTTGCCAAACACCGTCCTCAATCCCTGTTGCCCCGCGCGTTTGGCCAGCAAAAACGCCGCTGTTCCCGCTCCCATGCCGGAAACCACCGTTGCAAGCGTCCAGGCCAGTCCCTGCGGTTCAAGGAGGCTGAGCATCAGGACAAGAATGAGAAGGTAGCCGGCGATCACCCCCACGGCCACAGACATTGTTTTCAGTGTTTCCCATCTTGAGTCGATTTCCGGCTGTGTATAACTCCTGCTGAGAAGTGTCATTTCCTCCGAATCGGAAGAACGATTAAGACTCCAACACGTTGCTCCGGCGAGCACAAGAAGTTCAAGCGGGCGCATGTGCCTTTCTAAGGGCGTATATTCGTGCCCTTCAAGCGAGGCGGGAACAACCGCATAGAGTGAATGGCCAACCGCGCTGGCCACACTTACAGTCAACGGACTTACGATCAATGTGTATAAAAGGCCGATGACTCCTGAGGAGACGAAATCGACGACGAAAGTGGACTTGAATTTTTCCGAGCGCCGGTCGAAGGGTCTGGTGAGCACGCGCGCCATCCAGAACCCCAGCATGGTCCCGCCAAACTCAAATGGTAGGTCGATTTCGTCGTTCGAATGAGGGTTTGGGATGTAACCCGCCTTCTCCGCCCATGCCTGCGTGAAAAACCAGAAGAGCCCCACATACATCAGAATTCGCGCGAACCTGAGCGCCTGGTCAAGTTCCGCCGACACACCGGAAGCGGGCGCGCTCAGGCTAATGGGGCCTTGATCGCGAAAGGCATTGTAGATTTTGACGAAGACAAGCGCGAAAAGAACGCTGACGATCGCCGGACCCATCAGGAAATCGTTCCAGTGCGAGTATTCCATTCGGTACAAAAATTTGCCGAGCGAAGGGACAAAGCCGTTCAGTCGGCTGTAAATCCAAGCATTGGGACCAAAAAAATGCACAAAGTTCTTGAAATGGAATTTTCCGTCATTCCTGAACTCGGCAAAGAATCCAATCGTGCATGTGACCAGCAAGGAAAGCCAAAGGCGCGCCTTCGGGGAAATCGTGAAGGTGTTTGAGCAAAACAAGATTACAAGCGCGACCGCGGCACAGGCCATTGCCAGCATTCCGAAATTCCTGGCCCAAGGCAGATAGAGCAGAGCCGCTTGCAAATTTCCGCGTGCCCACGCCCAGTAGAGCGCGGTATAGCCTGTCACAAGAAATATAGGGAAAGAGACGCTAAGGAGAGCCGTGATAAGCACGACGAGGCGGTTTTTCCAGGGGCTCACCACTCCTCCCGGAATTTACAAGTCTCCCTTCGCTGAACAGAAGCTTCGGGAGAGACCCTACGCTAAAGCTCCAAACGGCCCAGCACTCAAGTGGCGCGCCAGCCTTCACTAAAGTTACGGGTGGCCTGCCACCCGAAGCTTTAGCGTAGGGTGGCGGAGAGGGTGGGATTCGAACCCACGTGCCCGCTTTTGGCAGGCAAGACGCTTTCGAGGCGCCCCCGTTATGACCGCTTCGGTACCTCTCCGCGGTACATCGACGTCCAAACGTCGAAATTCGAAACTCGAAATTCGAAACTCGCTCTGGCGGCAGACCACCAGAAGTGATTACCAAGCTTCCGGGCGATTATGAACGCGCACTTGCCGCCTTCCTGCGCCGCTCAAAGAAACTCCGTAGCAGTGCGGCGCCTTCTTCCGCGAAAACGCCTGCAACCACCTCACACTGATGATTCAATCCCGCATGGTGCAGCACATTCAGGACCGAACCCGCCGCTCCCGCCTTGGGGTCGT
>JASHTY010000629.1 GCA_030040315.1 Terriglobia bacterium
TTTTGCCTCGGTAATTCGGCGAGCCCACTCTTCCCGCAACAACGTGCGGTTCTGCTGCAGGTGGGCGACGAGTTCTCTCAGCAATTCCGCCGGGTCGTCCATCGGCGCCATGGCGTTCTTCTGTCTAACGTTAGCCATCAAATTCCTCCTAGTTGACTACCAAGTCCCTACAGATGTGCCCCTGTGCCGGGCAATGCTGCTAAATTGTAACTTTAGCGCAATCGGACGGTATCGGTTCATGACTGGGCACTCTCTGTCAGGTCTATACCTGACAAAATAAGTTGTCAAGCCTGGCTTGGGTAGGACGGCACTTCGAAAGCGTGGTTAAGCTATACCATAATAAAAGGATAGTGTTGGGGCTGCCTTGCACTTCCTTCAACGATTTCGATCCAAAGTTTGCCGCCATCAGGTAATTTTCTCCGCTTAATTACCGGTTTTACCTGCTACCGCGAATTTGCGAACCCGTTAAACTGAGCCTCTTACCACTCCCCGCCCAAGGAGTGGATGCGAAAATGCACGTGTAACGACGATGAAAATGAATGGGATGAAAAGTCGGATCGGAGATTGGGACGGTGACGCGAGTTGTGGCCATTTACCCACAGTGCGCGGTATCGCCAAGTTGTATACCCAAGGAAATAAGTCCATGAGAGTCTTTCTGGTAGACGATTCACCGCAGGTGCTCGATCGTCTTAAGTCGATACTGCTTTCACTTGACGGCATTGACGTCATTGGGTCGGCGGATGACCTTCCCGAAGCCCTAAGCCGCATCCGCTCTTCGCGCCCTGATCTCGTCATTTTGGACCTTCGTTTGCCTAGTGGAAGTGGGATAAAAGTTTTGCAGATGATCAAAACGGAAAATCTGGGCGTGGATGTGGTGGTTCTTACCAATTACGCATTTCCCCAATACCGCAAGAAATGTGCAGAGACGGGGGCGTATGCGTTCCTGGACAAATCAACGGACTTCGCAATGGTCCCGCAAGTCATTACCTCGTTGGCAGAGCTGCACGAGAAAGCGCGCCGGGGGTTTCCCCCTGGAACGTTGCCACCCCCTTCAGAGCCCAAATTACGAGTAGGTTGATGATGAGCCGACGGAGGGCCAAACCTTGCAGGAATTTTCCCCAGGGCTGAGCATCCATTCCCCCACCGAGGCCGTGCTTCGCCCGAATGAGGGACTGTTTCGCCTGCTCATAGAAAGCATCAGCGACTACGCCATCATCCTGTTGGATGCGGAGGGAGTGATTCTGACCTGGGGCGCCGGGGCTGAGCGCATCGAAGGTTATAAGAGCGAGGAAATTGTTGGCAAACACTTCGCCGTCTTTTACCGGCGTGAAGACATCCGCCATAACAAACCCAGGAAACTTCTGGAGGACGCGGCAAGCGCCGGGCGGGTGAATGTCGAGGGATGGCGGCTGCGCAAGGATGGCAGCAAATTCTGGGCGAATGTGGTCATAACGGCCCTGCGCGATCAGACCGGCCGCCTCTGTGGCTTCGGCAAAGTCGTTCGTGACGCGACCCGGCGCAAGCGCGCGGAGGAAGACCTCCGCAGCCTGAATGAGAAGCTGGACGAGCGCGTGCACGAGCGCACCAGCCAGCTTGCGAAAAGCAACAGGGAGCTGCGCGAGTCGCTGGAACAACTCCACCGGCTTGCCGCACGCCTGCAAGCCGTGCGCGAGGACGAGCGAACCTCTATTGCCCGCGAGATTCACGACGACTTGGGCCAGGCGCTGACGGCTATGAAGATGGACCTGGTGTGGATCATGCAGAGGCTGCCGGGGACTGAGAAGGCGCTGGGTACGCGGGCACAATCGATGCTCAAGGTCATTGACAACGCCATCGTTTCCGTGCGAAGAATCGCCACGACGCTGCGCCCCGGCATGTTGGATGACATCGGCCTTGCCGCCGCCATCGAGTGGCAGGCGCAGGATTTCCAGGAGCGGTCCGGCATCCAATGTGTCTTGGATATTCGCGCGGAAAATCTCGAGTTGGATGATGGGCACGCCACGGCAGTATTTCGCACATTTCAGGAGACCCTGACCAATGTCGCGCGCCACTCCGGCGCAACGCGAGTGACCGTGAAGCTGAAAGACACGCCCCGGGTACTGGTTCTGGAGATTCGCGACAACGGAAAGGGTTTTGACCCCGAAGCCGAGATCAGCAAGAAATCGTTCGGGCTTCTGGGGATGAAGGAGCGTGCGTTGCTTCTGGGCGGCACGTTCGAAATCAAAGGAGAACCAGGGTACGGCACCACGGTCACGCTGCGGGTCCCTTCGCAGGCCGGCTCAAAATCAGCATCAAAATCCATCTAGAAGTGCCCATATAGGGGTCCGTCGACGCGCATCCCTGCGAGGTTCGTAAATTGACCAAGATTCTTGTGGCGGACGACCACACGGTGGTCCGCCGTGGACTGATCCAAATCCTAACGGAAAATTTTGCCGGAGCCGAGTTCGGAGAAGCTACCAACGCGCAGGAACTTCTGATCCGGATCCACGAACAGAAATGGAACCTGCTGACGCTGGATATCGGCATGCCAGGGCGCAGCGGGCTGGATTTGCTGCAGGATATTCGTTTGTCTTTCCCGCGATTGCCGGTGCTGGTGCTCAGCGTCCATCCGGAGGGCCAGTTCGCGCGGCGCGTTCTGAAGGCCGGAGCAGCGGGATACCTGAGCAAGGACGCGATTCCCTACGACCTGGTTGATGCCATCCGCAAGCTGCTGAAGGGCGGGAAGTACGTCAGTCCCGCCCTGGCGGAGCAGCTCGCCACGGACCTGGCCTTGGACCGGGAGACGCCCTCGATTGAAACGCTTTCCGACCGCGAATTGGAAGTCCTGCGCATGATCGGCCAGGGAAAAACCATCACCCAGATTGCCGATATCCTCTCCTTGAGCCCGAAAACCATCAGTACCTACCGCACCCGCCTGCTTGAAAAAATGGAACTGGCGACCACGGGGGAGTTGATCCGCTACGCCGTGGAAAACGGCCTCATTGATTGAGCTCGCCCGATGCAAATCGATGGTGCCCCCTCACTGTCGGCCCGAGCTGATCATCCAGGCGGGTAGCCACGGCACGATCTTTGTGCCGTGGGCTCTGGTTTCTTTCGAAGAAACCACGGCATCGAAGGCATGCCGGGTGCGCAGGTGGATGCGCATTTTCCGGGCTCCGTGGTCCGCGCGTGCTAACTGGCGGGCAGTGATTCCAGATAACTGATGATGGCCTGCATCTCCGCGCGCGAGAAATTCGCGGATGGCATGATGCTTCCGGGCGACATGGCGGCGGGATTGGCAAAATGCTTCGCGATCCAATCCTGGCTGCGGCGCATGCCCACTCCGTTCAGCGGCGGGCCCAGCTTGGCTCCCACTCCGTTCACCGTGTGGCATTCTCCGCAGGACTGTTCCAGATAAATTTGCGCTCCGCGCGGAATATCTTCCGGAACGGAAGAGATGGTGTCGGCGTTCTCCGCTGTAAGCTTCAGCAGAAATGCCGCAAGGGCGTTCAATTTCGCGTCGCTCAGCAGAATGGGAGGCATGTTGCTGCCCGGCACCATCTGGTTCGGATTCTTAAAGTGCTTGATCATCCACCCAGCGTCTTTGTGGATGTGCGCTGTGGCCAGGTTGGGCCCGACCTTCGCGGGGCCGCTCAAAAGATTGTGGCACGCCAGGCATTTTTCCTGGCGAAAATAGCCCAGCCCGGCAAGTTCCTGAGGCGAAAAGTGGGACCATTCTTCGGAAGGACTTGGGGCAGTTTCCGTCGCCTGCTCCTGCTCGGGAGGCGTCGAGCGGAGCGCCGCAAAAGTCAAGGCTCCCCATCCGGCGCCGGCCAGCACCACCACCGCCAGCGCCGTGGTGCGCTGCGTCAGGCGCGCGACTTTCACGCGGTCAAAAAAGGGAGTCATGAAAAGCGCCAGCACAGCGATCGTCGGCAGAAGGACCGTGCCGATCGGTTCCAGCGAGCCCTTGAAGAACTTCAGGGTTTGAAACAGGAACAGAAAATACCAGTCAGGGCGGGGAATAAAGCTCAAGTCCGTGGGATCGGCCAGTCTTCCCAGTGGGACTTCGACAAAGATCGACATGAGGTAGAGCACGACGAACGCGGCGAACATGGCGACTGCGTCCTTCAGCATCTGCTCGGGAAAAAACTTCTTGGCCGGACCGGCGTCTCCAGGGGTAGGAGCCACACCGTGCTTGCGTACCAGGTAAATATGAAACACGATGAGCAAGGATATGAGCGGCGGTAGAATGAGCACGTGCAACCCATAGAAGCGCGCGAAGGTGACCACGCCCACGCTGCCGCTCGTGCCCAGAAAGCGCGCCAGGTACGATCCGACGACCGGCACATTGCTGCCGATTTGTGTGGTGACGACGGTTCCCCAGTAGGCGCGGTTGTCCCAGGGCAGCAAGTAGCCGGTCAGTCCGAATGCAAGCGTGAGCAGAAGCAGCAGCACTCCCACCATCCAGGTGGCCTCGCGCGGCTTTTTGTAAGCGCCGAACAAAAACACCTGGGTCATGTGCAGCACGACGACCACAATCATCATGCTGGCACCCCAGTGGTGAAGGCCGTGGATCAGGCTGCCGCCTGCGACTTCCGTAATGATGTATTTCAAGCTGTTGTAGGCATCGCCCGGCGTGGGCGCGTAATTGAATGCCAGCAGGATTCCGGTGAAGGCCTGCACCAGAAACAGGAACACCGCCACGCTGCCGAACACCTGGTGCCAGCCGCTGGACGCCGGAATATCCTCATAGAGAAAGTCCCGGATGGCCGTTTCCATGCCGGTGCGATGGTCGAACCACTCGAGAATGCGGCGCTTGAGCTCTTTCATGAGGATGTCTCACTGCTCTGGTGAACTGGCCCCAAAAACAGGTGGGCGTTTTCCACTTTGATTTCGTAGCGGTCGAGCGGCCGCGGCGCCGGGCCTGACAATACTTTTCCGTCGAGCGCGAAGGTGGAACCGTGGCAGGGGCAGAGGAAATCGGATTTCGCAGCGTCCCAGTGGTAAGCGCAACCCAGGTGCGTACAGGCGGGAGCAAAGGCCACGATGTTGTCCTCAGTGGTCTTCACCACCCAGGCCGTACCTTTTTCGCTGTAGATTTTCCATCCGTCGGCGTGGATGCGGCGAAAGGTCATCTCCTGCGGCACGCCTGGGGTTAGATTGCTGATGTCGCCGGCCTCAACCCACGCCTGCTGCTTGCGGGTTTTGGGCGGAAGAAACAGGTAGCGCGCCGCCGGAATCGCCAGCGCCGCGCCCATCGCCGCGCCGAGAGCGTAGATGACGGCATTGACGAACCCGCGGCGGCTGGGCATTTCGACGGTGGCATTGGCGTCCTTGTCCATTCGTTGCACCCCTCGCGTGCTAGACGGCGATGAATTACGTGCGGTTGTGTTGCGTTGACAAAGAATAATGCTCCCGAAGACTGATCGCCTTCCAAGGTCCAGCGGAGCAAAATCTTACGATGCACCCGTGAGGTTAGCATATCGGACAGAGAATTTGGGTTGGGAGCGTGTGAATTTGATGTAAATGTTTGGTCGTGAGGACTTGATTTCGCCAGCCCCGTGTTTCCCCTAATTTCCCCTTTTATCACCTTCCGATCGCCCACAATGTATAATCTCCTGCGCGGAGCCAGGGGGAAAACATATGAACGTACAAGAACAAATCAAGAAGTATATTGCCAGCCAACCTGAACCCAAACGCCGAGACATGCAAGAGTTGCACCGAATCACACTTCAAGTGTTGCCAGAATGTAAACTATGGTTCTCGGATGGTAAGAACAGCAAGAATCAAACTATTTCCAACCCTACTATAGGTTACGGAGTTCACACGATAAAGTATGCTGATGGAAAAACCAGAGACTTCTTTCAAATTGGTGTGAGCGCAAACAAAACCGGAATCTCTGTCTATATCCTTGGTATCAAGGATAAGAAGTACTTGACCCGAACCTATGGAAAAAAACTAGGCAAGGCGAGTGTGACCGGATATTGCATTCGGTTCAGAACTCTAAAAGATATAAACGTTGATGTACTTGAAGCAGCACTGCGATATGGGGCTGAGGCTCAGAATGATAAAGTTGTGTAGTGCTCCGCGCTAGCACTGGCAATGTATGCGCCACCCACGAAAACCAGTTAAACGTTCCGTCTGTTTGAATGTATAGGTGTTATGAGAAGGGGTTCTCCTGTGGATTATGTTGCTGAGACCGGCGGCGGTGACCGTCCGGCTCAGAAACCACCGAGAGGAGAACCCCATGAACGAGACCTACTATACCGGATTCGATGTCCACAAGAAAACGGTGAGTTATTGCGTCAAGAGGGCGGGCGGCGAAATCGTTCAGGAAGGCAAGCTGCTGGCGCGGCGCGAGGTGCTGCGGGCGTGGGCGGCAACGCAGTCCGGACCTTGGCGCGGAGGGATGGAAGCCAGGCTGTTCAGCGCCTGGATTTACGACACGCTGCAGCCCTATGCCCAGCAACTGCAGATGGGGCATCCGGCGCGCATGAAAGCGATCAGCGCGGGAAAGAAAAAGAGCGATCGCCTCGACGCGCGCACCCTGGCCGATCTGCTGCGCTGCAACCTGTTCCCCCGTTGTTACGTGCTTTCGCCGGAGAT
>JASHTY010000090.1 GCA_030040315.1 Terriglobia bacterium
TTCACTGCCTACACGCCCTATCAGGCGGAAATTGCGCAGGGAACTCTGCAGGCGATGTTTGAATTTCAAACTCTTATGGCGCAGCTTACCGGGCAGGAGGTCAGCAATGCCTCCCTTTACGACGGCTCGACGGCCACTGCGGAAGCCGCACTGATGGCCATGCGCGTCACCGGTCGTCGCAAGCTTGCCCTTTCCCGCACGCTGCACCCGGAGTATCGCCAGATCATTCGCACTTACCTGCAGCATCAGGATGTGGAACTCGCCGAAGTCCCCTATGCCGCCACGGGACAAATCGATTTGGCCAAGCTTGAATCCGCCATCGATTCAGGGACTGCGGCAGTGGTCATTCAATCGCCAAATTTTTTTGGAGCATTTGAAAGCGCCACGCGGATTGCCGCGATTGCCCACCGTCACGGGACGCTGCTGGTTGTCGCGGTTACTGAGCCACTGTCGCTCGCGGTGGCCAGGCCTCCGGCCGATGCCGATATTGTGTGCGGCGAAGCGCAATCGTTCGGCGTTCCTGTGACTTTCGGCGGACCCTACGTTGGTTTCCTGACCACGCACGAAAAATTCCTTCGCCAGTTGCCTGGCCGCCTGGTGGGCCGGACGGTGGATACCGAGGGCCGGCGCGGATTCGTGCTGACGCTTGCCACGCGCGAGCAGCACATTCGGCGTGAGAAGGCTACGTCCAACATCTGCACCAATCAATCGCTCTGCGCGCTCGCCGCAACCATTTATCTTTGTCTTTTGGGAAAGGCGGGGCTACGCCAGCTTGCCGAACAGAATCTCTCGAAAGCCCACTATGCCGCCGGGCAATTGCGTGAAGTCCCGGGCGTGGCCACGCCCTTTGCCGCACCATTCTTCAACGAGTTTGTTTTAAAGGTTCCGGGCGACACAGAAGGGTTTCTTGAAGATCTGAAGGCGGAGAAGATCATCGGCGGCCTGAACTTGGAAGAGCATTATCCCGAGCTCGCGAATCACGTCCTGATGTGTTGCACCGAATTGGTGAGCCGGCAGGTCATTGATCGCATGGTGAAGGTTTGCAGGAACGCGGAAGTGCGTGTCTTGTAGCGTCCGTCAGCCGACGGATCCCCACCCGCGCTAAAAACTATGCCTACAAATGATCGAATTCGCGAAGCTCGGCCGCATATGACGCGGAACGAAGGGCTGATTTTCGAGCGCAGCTCGACGGGCAAGGCCGGTGCGGAGCTTGCGCCGCTGGACGTTCCCGCCATCTCACCTGCGGAAGCGCTGGGCACCGATTTGGCGAGAACCGAAATCGAAGGCTTCCCGGAAGTTTCCGAGCTCGAAGTCATTCGCCACTTCACGCGCCTCTCAACCTGGAACTACGGCGTCGACACGGGCGTCTACCCGCTCGGCTCCTGCACGATGAAGTACAACGCGCGGATCAATGAAGTTGTGGCGCGCCTGGCGGGCGTCGCAACCGAGCATCCTTACACGCCGCAGGATCTGGCGCAGGGCTGTTTGCGGATTCTGTTTGAAACGGCGAGCTGCCTGCGCGAGATCACCGGCATGGATGCCATCTCACTTCAGCCTGCCGCGGGCGCGCAAGGCGAGTTGACCGGCATCCTGATGATGCGCGCGATGCTGGCCGAGAGCGGTGACGCGCGCAAGTTTATCCTCATCCCCGACTCGGCGCACGGGACGAATCCCGCGAGCGTGGCCATTTCCGGCTATCAGGTGCGCCCGCTTAAATCCAACGCGCAGGGCTGTGTCGATTTGGCCGATCTCGACCGCGCCATGGATGCGCAGGTTGCCGGCCTGATGCTGACCAATCCCAACACGCTGGGAATTTTTGAGACTGACATCGGCAAGATCACGGAGGTTGTGCACTCGAAGGGCGGGCTGGTTTACATGGACGGCGCCAACATGAACGCGCTGGTGGGCGTGGCGCGGCCCGGCGACTTCGGCGTGGACGTGATGCACCTGAACCTGCACAAGACGTTTTCAACTCCGCACGGCGGCGGCGGCCCCGGGTCAGGGCCTGTGGCGGTGAAGAAAATTCTTGAGCCGTTTCTGCCTGCGCCCGTGGTAGAAAAAACTCGCGAGGGAAAATTCCGACTGAACCATGACCGCCCGCGCAGCATCGGTCGCGTGCGCGCCTTTACGGGTAATTTCGGCATGGCGGTGCGGGCGCTCGCTTACATGCTGGCGAACGGGCCCGAGGGATTGCGCCAGACGACTGAAGACGCGGTGTTGAATGCCAACTACATTCGCAGCCGCCTGCGCGGCGCATACGACCTGCCGTACGACCGGCCGTGCATGCACGAGTGCGTGTTTTCCGATCGCCGCCAGGCCGCGAAGGGAGTGCGCACCGGCGACATCGCCAAGCGCCTGATCGATTACGGATTTCACCCCTACACCACATCGTTCCCGCTCATCGTGCCCGGCGCGCTGATGATCGAGCCCACCGAAAGTGCGAGCAAAGAGGAACTGGACGCCTTCATCGACGCTCTCGAAGCCATCGCGGAGGAAGCCGAGCGCGACCCGCAATTCGTCCAGCACGCGCCCTACACCACACGCGTTACCCGCCTTGATGAGGTCGCTGCCGCGCGCAAGCCTGTCCTGCGCTGGAAGCCCCCCACGGCCTCGGCAAAGTAGCGCGGACGGTTCGCGCCACAAATCATTACGGCCTTGCCTCGTAAACAATATTGAAGGGTGTCTCCGTAGCGCGACGGAAGCGCGTGAATCCGGCGGAAGTCACCACCTCGTGCATCCGCGCTTCACCGGCCTGCGCGCCCAGGCAGAGCGCCACTTCCTGCGACCGCGAGCAGGGCGTGCAGAGCAGGGTTGAAAACGAGTAGTAAACCCGCCCCACGGGATTCAGATTGTCCTTCAGGGCGTCGTGCGCAAAGGGCTCGACGATCATCCACGTGCCGTCTTTGCCCAACGCTTCGCGAACGTGCACAGCGGCTCCCACAGGATCGCCCATATCGTGCAGGCAGTCGAAGACGGCCACGAAGTCGTAATCCCTGCCCGGAAACTCCTTGGCCTTGGAAACGTCGAAGGTGACGCGGTCGGCCACTCCCTCGCGTTGAGCAGCCACGCGCGCCGCTTCAATCGATTTGTCGTGGTAGTCAAAGCCCCAAAAATTCGATTTCGGATATGCCTTGGCCATCAGCAGCGTAGAGGACCCTTTGCCACAGCCGACATCGGCCACGCGCGCTCCCGCTTCGAGCTTCGCCTTTACATCAGTCAGAGCGGGAATCCACGTGCTGACCAGGTTCGCGGCATACCCGGGCCGGAAAAACTTCTCGCACCCGTGGAACACGCGGTCATCGTGTTCGTGCCAGCCCATTCCCGCTCCGCTGCGGAAGGATTCGGCGATGCGCGGGACGGCGGCAAGTGAACCGAGGGCAAGCTCGAAGGCACCCGGCAGGTACGCGGGGCTGTCTTCCTTGGCCAGCGTAAAAGCCTGCTCCGCACTCATGCTGAATTTGTGGCTCGCGGGGTCAAAGGTAATGTAGCCACCCGCCGCCTGCGCCGAGAGCCACTCCCGCACATAACGCTCGTCGGTCCCGGTGCGCTCGGCAAGTTCGCCACTCGTCATCTCGCCTGCAGCCAGAACCTTGTACAGTCCCAGCCTTTCGCCAATCACCACCATCCCGGCGTTTACGGCGGCGCCTAGGTCGGTTACAAATTGCCCGATAAATGCGTTCAGTTTGTCCATGTTCAAAGCAGGTTGTTGTGCAGCGGACATCGTCATTCCTCCCTGGAGGAAGCGCCTCCCAACCTTCGGCTCGATCAGAAGCAGATTGTGTGCAGGAAAAAGGAAGCCGAACTGTGCGCTCCCACGCGCCGCTGATTCTGCTCCCCGGAGTATTGGAAGTCAAGGCTTGATTGCCGTCATCAAACCCAGATGGTACAATTCTGCCCATTGGTTTTGAGCCCCTCGTTGAATTGACTGATCCAAGTGCCCTCAGAGAAATGGTGAAGATGCCGGAAAGCCGGCGAGGAGGCCCGCAATGTTTCTGACCCCCAAAACAATATGTCTGACCGTGGTGTTGACTCTGGGCGGGGCCCTGACTGCTCACGCCCAGATCTTAAAAATCACAGATGTTTCTCCCGATCAATCGACCTTCAGCTATGCCGTACCGGCGCTTTCCACTCCCGCCGGA
>JASHTY010000630.1 GCA_030040315.1 Terriglobia bacterium
CATCGACAATTGCCGCGCGGAATCGTTCCGCGAGCGCATGACGCTGCGGTTCGCTCAAGGGCTTGGGATGAAAGTATTGGCAGGTGGAAAGAACAAAGCAAAAAGTTAGGAGGAAAGCGGTCCGCAGGATGACGGACCAGCCCCGCTTGCAATTTGAAATTTGAAATTTCAAAGATGAGCCAGGCTTAAGATTTGAAACTTTCGATTCAGACCGCTCATGCGGCCTTGGCGGTCACCTGGGCCTGGGCAAGAACTTCCATGGCCTTGTGAAGCTGCAAATCGTTCTTGCCGCCGAACTGCTCGGGCTCTTCAGTTTCGTTGTCTTCGTCCGCGACCTCATTCTCGCGGTAGTTCGACTGGACAACGCTCGGCATCACGCCATTGTCGTTGATGGTCTTTCCGTCGGCGCCATAATACTTGGCCACGGCCAGAAGCAGAGCGGAGCCATCGCCGACCGGAATGGTTTTCTGATAGACGCCCACGCCAAAGCTGCGCTCGCCCACCACTTCGCCGCGCTTGTTGCCAAGCACCGCGGAAGCCACCAGCTCCGCCGGTCCCGCTGTGGACTGATTGATCAGCACGGCCAGCGGAAGCGTGAACACCGGGCCCGTGGGGTGCACATCCACATCCTGGCGCGGGAATCGCTGCCCGGCCAGGTAAGCCACCAAGCCCTTCTCGATGAACAATCCTGCGGTATCGATGGCCTCATCGGTTTCGCCGCCAGCGCAGTTGCGCAGGTCCAAAATCAGCTTGTGCGCGCCCTGCGATTGCATTTCCTTGGTCTTCCCCGCAATCTCACCGCTTATACCCTTATTAAATGTGGCGACGCGCATATAGCCGGTTCCATCCTCGAGCATCTTGGTGAACACCGGCGGGTAGTTCAGGACCACGCGGGTAATTGAAACGCTTTCGGGTTCCGTGCGCCCTTCGCGGTCAAGGGTTAGCTTCAAAGTTGAGTCAGGCTGCCCCGCCATCATGCGCTCAAGCTGCCAGACGGAAAACTGCCGCGTCGGCAGGCCCTCGATGTCGTCAATCAGGTCGCCCGGCTTCACGCCGGCCTTTTCCGCCGGGCTGCCGGGAAGCACCGCTACAATCGTGGCATAGCCCTGGCGCTTTGAGGCGAAAATGCCCACGTCCGCGGGTCCCGCCTTTTCGTGTTGCAGGTAATCCTGATACTGCTCGGGAGTCAGATAGGTGCTGTAAGGGTCCAGCGATTCCAGCAACCCGCGAATGGCGCCGTCCGTGACCTTTTTCAGGTCAGGCTCCGTCACGTATTCCTGCTTGATGCGATTCAGCACTTCGCTGTAGACGCCCAGGTCGCGATAGGTCTTCTCCGAGGTGCTTTCACCCTTTCCCAGCAGCGCGCCCACCACCACGTAGGACATCAGCAGGAGGGAAATGGAAATCAATGTGGCTCGAATACGGTTCGTCATGCGCAAACAACTCCTTCAACGGGGACTCATTGGACCCTGATACTCAAAAGTATAGCACGGCCTATTCTTGGATGCACAAAACTGTGAGGAAGTAGGACAGGTGAAGAGATTACCCGAAAGAATCGAATGTAAAATGTAAATGGTAAAAGGTAAATGGTAAAACGAGAGCATCTTAGATTTTACCTCTTACTATTTACATTTTACTTTTTGCTCTCTTATCCTCTGTCGCGGGCAAAACATGCTCACCAGGAGCTCATGCTTCGGCGCTCTGCCGGGCCCAACCTCCGGGATGGTGCGCTTCGGTAATCACCGTTCCGGACATTCGATCGTGCCAGGTCATGCCGTCGGAATCCACGCACGCCCAAATGAAGCCCAGCATCAAGGCCGAAAACGAAACCACCACGCCCAGCGCGCGCCAAAGCGATTCCTGCACACTCGGATGGGCGCCGTCCAGGTTGCGAATCTCGTATCCGAACCACAGCAGGCCGGGCGTGGCGGAGGCAAGTGCCGTAAACACTCCAAAGTAGGCAAAGACCTCAAGAGCGGCAGCGACTCCCAGCACGCCAACGTTCAGTGATGAAACGGAAATCAGCCCGCAGAATCGCCAGACGATGACGCCAAATACGGCCGCCCCAAACAGCAGCACCAAAGCGTCCGTTAACCCGGCCAGAAAGCGCCTGCCCACAGGCGCGATATAAATTCCCTCCGCCCGTTCAGGTTCCGGCCCATTGGCCGCGGGGGAGCCGACCAGGATTTCCATCGGCTCATTCTTGGGAACGGGTTCGCCCCAGTCCATTTCCTCTGTCACAGCGGGAGCAGTCTCCAATTGAACCGCCTCCGCTTCCGGAGCGTCCATCACCATCGTTTCCCCCACGGCAGTCTCCGGGGCAAAGGTGAAGGCAGGCTCGCCCAGCTCGACTTCATTACCCGCCTCGGGGGCAGCGAGACGCGCCAAAGCGCCATCAGAGAAATCCTGATTAAAACCCTGTTCTGAGCGGGCATCGGGTTCGCCGAAATCCAGTTCCAGGTTTCGCGCAGATTCCCCCTCGGGCTGAAGCCTGGCCCGCCGCCTACGGAATTTTTCAACGCGGTCAGACAGCTCTTCCTTCCAGGGTTGCGGAGATTCGCCCTGTGACGCACTTTCCGCCGCTAGGTCAAGCTGCGTCGCCGTCACGCGAACAGTCGGGGTCTCTTCGATGGGGATGGGGCGCGGCGGCGTGGGTTGAGCGCGAACGGCAACCGCAGGCGCCGCAGGCGGGTCAGGCCCTACGCGGACTGGAATTTCCACGGTTGCCGGCGGTGCTGGAGGAGGTTTTGAAATCGCTGCCGTTTCGGCGGGCAATGGCTCGACGGGCAAAGATGGGGATAACCTGGGCGCGGGCGCAAATAGGTAGCCGCACTTCTTACATTTCTCAAGACCTGCGAAGCTGACAAAACCGCATTTGGGGCACTTCACGAGCGGTTACCGGGCCTCCGGGCAGCAATTCCTATATCAGCGGCATCTTAGCAAAATCGCTCGGAAGAACAAAGCGCTTTCGAGTAGAATGAATTTTCTGCGCGCTCATGGATGAATTTCGCCTCCTCCTTCGAAGCACCTGGCCGCGGCTCCTGACCGCAGTGGCGATTATCTTGAGCCTAAGTTCGAGCCTCAGGGGCGCACCGGCACCGGCGGCCGCCGCCCAAACCAGCACAGCGCTTTCGATTATCCGCTTCAAAGGGAAAGACGTTCCCATCCGCGCCGACACCGAGCAGAAAGACAACGACGTTTACCACCTGCGCGGCCACGTGCAGATTGCCTATGAGGATATGCGCCTGACCGCGGATGAAGCCTCCTACGACGACAGTTCCGGCGAAATCATCGCGCGCGGCCACGTGATCTTTGACGACGCCCGCAGCCATCTTGTAGCGGACGAGGTTCATTACAACCTGAACACCCAGAAGGGCTGGTTCAGCAACGGAACGGGCTACGTGCACCCGCAAGGCGCTCCCGGGCCGCACGTCCTGAGGACTGAAAATCCCTTCTACATTTGGGGCCAAACCGTGGACCGTGTGGATGAGGACACCTACACTGTTGAAAACGGAAGCATGACCACCTGCGCATGCGCGAAAAAGGGCTGGTTGCTTTCGGTGCGGCAGGCGCGTGTGATTGTCGATGATAAAATGGTGGCCCGCGGCGCGGTCTTTCGCCTTTTCGGCGTGCCGATTTTCTATTTTCCCGTCGTGGCGGATTCGATTGCGCGCAAGCCCCGCCACACAGGCTTCCTGCTTCCCAATCTGGGCAACTCGACGCAGAAAGGCTATATCGCCGGCGGCGGATTCTTCTGGGCCATCAACCCCAGTATGGACCTGATGCTGGGGGTGGAGGATTACAGCAAGCGCGGCCTGGCGGAGCGCGGCGAATTCCGCGCCAAGCCCAGCGAAAACGCCGAATTCACCGCGAACTATTTCGGCGTGAATGACAAGTACTCCGTCACTTCCCTGCGCGCTCCGGGCGAAAGCATTTACGCATTCGGCAAGGATGACGACATTGGTGACGGATTCCGCGCGGTCGCCAGCGTGGATTATGTGAACACCATGGCCTTCCGGTTGACGTGGTCGCCCAATTACACTGAGGCGGTCGATTCCGAGGCCGTTCAGGCCGGATTCATCACCAAGAACTGGGACGCCTACAGCTTCAATTTCTACACCGAGCGCTATGAGGACTTTCTCTCCACCCAGACCGTTCCCGGCAACGCTGTCATCATCCGCCACCTGCCGAGCTTTG
>JASHTY010000008.1 GCA_030040315.1 Terriglobia bacterium
GGCCGTGTTCGCATGGTGGACGTGTCTTCGAAGCCCGAAACGCTGCGCGAGGCAACGGCCGCGGTGCGCGTCAAAATGAGCGCCGCCGCACTCCGCGCCGCCCGGCGGAATCCCAAGGGCGATCCGCTGGAAATCGCACGCGTGGCGGGCATTGCCGCGGCCAAACGCACGGCTGAGTTGATTCCGCTCTGCCACCCCCTGCTCTTAAGTCATATTGATGTTCGGGCGAATTTCTGTAAGAATGGCGTGGAGATTGTTTCTTCCATTCGTACGAAAGGTCCCACCGGAGTCGAAATGGAAGCCCTTACCGCCGCGGCCGTGGCGGCGTTGACGGTATATGACATGTGCAAGGCCGCCGACCGGGGAATTGAAATCTCCGAACTTCGTTTGTTGGAAAAGAGCGGGGGCAGGAGCGGGCAATATCGCGCCAGGGCGCGGCGCGGCAGGTAGGCGCTATTTGAAACTCGAAATTAGAAATTCGAAACTCACCATCCCTTGTCGAGTCTCCAGTTTCGAGTTTTGATTTGGGGGTTAGCTGAGTGTCTTCAACCATCAAGATTCTGGTCGTCGATGACAATCCCACAATCCTCCAGTTGATTTGCCAGACGCTGGAGAAGTGCGGAGAAGTCATCACCGCCTCCGACGGCGCAGACGCTTTGATGAAGACGCTCGATGCCAAGCCCGACCTGATCATCTCCGACTACACGATGCCGGTAATGGACGGGCGCGCGCTCTTCGACAAGCTCCGGGCGCGCAAGGAAACGCAGGGCATCCCCTTCGTCTTTCTCGCCTCCCAGAAGGAGATTGACGACCACCTGCGCATGGTGCTGGAGGGCGTGGAGGACTATTTCGTCAAGCCGTTCTTTTCGCGCGAACTTGCGCAGCAAGCCCGCCGAATCACCGCCCGCCTTCTTCAACAGCGCATGGAAAAGCAGGGCGGCGGCGCCGGCATCAAGGGCAAGCTGACTGAAATCAGCCTGATCGACTGGATGCAGTCACTCGAGCAGGGGCGTAAGACCTGCGCGCTCATTCTGCGCTCCGGGCAGGAACAAGCTGCTCTTTATTTCAGCGAAGGCAACTGCACCCACGCCGTATGCGGCGATCTGAAGGGCGACCCCGCCGTCTTTAAAGTCCTGGCCTGGATGGACGGCGACTGGGAAGTGGACTTCCAGAAAAATTCCGCTGAGCACACCACCACCATGTCCACCCAGGGCCTGATGATGGAGGGCCTGCGGATTATGGACGAAGCGAATCGGGACGCGGGTTAGGCGTCGCGGCGAGAGTCGAACCTCAGAACTCGCGTAATCATTAATCATCAATCATCCTCCAGCATAGCCGGAGGATTTTGAGATGGCTGCCCGTTTAGTTGACGGACTGACGGTCACTGCTCGAAAGGAACCCCTCACCCAGTCACCCCTTCTCCCCATCTTCCCTCTCCCTGGGGAGAGGGAAGACGGCGAGGGGAGTTGGAGTGAGGGGGCTCTCAGGGTTTCGCACTATGCCTCGCGCCAAAATTCTTATTCTTAGTGATGCTGCCTCACGCGGTGAACGCGTGGACTTGTCCGGCCGGGCGGTGCGCAAAGTTCTGGAAGCGCGCGGATGGCAGGTGGCCGGGCTCGAAATTCTGCCCGACGATCTTGAAACGATTCGCCGTCACCTTGAAGCCCTTGCCACCGCGGACGACTGCGACGCGGTGATCACGTCCGGCGGGACAGGGGTCGGCCCGAGAGATGTGACTCCGGAAGCCACGCGCGCCGTCATCGAAAAGGAAATCCCCGGCCTCGCTGAACTGATGCGAGCCGAGGGCGTCAAGAAAACCCGCCGCGCTGCACTTTCCCGAGGCGTGGTCGGAGTGCGTAACGCCAAATTGATTGTCAACTTGCCCGGTAGCCCTCGTGGCGCGCAGGAGTCCCTGGCAAGCATTGTGGATCTGCTCCCCCACGTGATCGACCTCATCCAGGGGCGAACGGCCCATCACGATTAGAATTGCTCGACACTCCCGCACCGACTAAATCGGCACCGAATTTCAACACGCTTTTGCAAAACCACTGGCAAGTCACAATAATGAAAGGCCTTAAGGTAGTTGAAGAAAACACTTGACAAACGCTGTCGATATATGTAGACTTTTTTTCGTGAAGACGCCCCGCCTATCACCGGAGACCCTTCTGGTCATTCAGAAGTTCGCCGAACGCCCCACCGACTGGCTCTATGGCTACGAATTGAGCCGCGTCACGGGCCTGAAGTCGGGCACCCTTTATCCCATACTCATGCGCCTGGAACGATACGCCCTGCTCGAAGCCTGCTGGGTGGCTACCGAGGTGGGCGTCCCACCACGGCACACTTACCGGCTGACTCCGAATGGCCTGGAGTTAGCCCAAACCAAACTGGCTGAGGCACGTCCGCGCGCCATGGTTCGCCAACCCGCGTTTTGTATCGGGTAAGTCAGATGGAACCGCATCTCCGTCAAGCTTCGAGCGTATTGTTGCAAGCGGCGATTCGCATTGCGCCTGCGGATACGCGCGATTGGGGGCGGGCGATGGCGGCTGAGTTGACCCACGTGGAGGGCGACTGGGGAGCGTTGATGTGGTCCCTGGGCAGCGCCGGTGTTTTGGCCAGGCAGGCGCTCATCTCCCTGATTGTTCCCGGCAGGCAAGGGCAGGGCGTCGTTCCTGATGACGGCCTGCTGGCGAAGAGCCCCACTCTCCGCAACGCGCTGCTAACCGTCACGGGCGCGTGCCTGCTTGCAGCGCTTTTCTTCGTCGCATCACCGCCCTTCAGGCAAGCATTCCAGGTCGCTTTGGCGCCCTGGCACGCATTGATTCACCACAATCCTCAGCCGGATTTTGCGGATCTTGCCCGGCGGGCGGGGGCGCGTCAAGACGCCGAGGGCTTGGCGTTTTGCGCCATTCGCTCGAGGTATTCGTGGGGAGAAAACGTCCGCTTGGCAGATGAGGCAGTCCGCCTTGACCCCCGTCTTCTTTGGGTCTATGCAGTGGTCGCCATGCAGAACCCCGCGCTCCCTGAGACGGCGACATGGGTCGAAAGGCTCAAGCAGTGGGACCCTCAGAATGCCTTGTTTTACCTCATTTCGGCGAGGTTGTTGAAGCAGGGGCGCTTCCACGAAGGACCACCTGCCCCGGAGCAATGGCAGGCGTGGCAAAACGCCATGGCCTCGGCTTTCCAGTCCGCAAAATTTGATGATTATCTTGACCGCGTGGCGCAAATCACTCAGCGGGTTGTGCCCCGATACCAACTTTACGATCCGCGGGAGGTTGACTCCCGGACACAGATTGATTTGCCGCATTATGCCTTCGAGGATTCCGAGAACTACGCCAGGATACTGCTCGCCGATGGTGAAAAGCAGGAAGCCAAAGGCGACATCAAAACCGGGCGCGAGCGGTTTTGGTCGGTGGCGCGCTTTGGCCAGTTGATCGACTCCCATGCGCGCACGGATTTCGAGCGCTGGATGGGCATGGGCCTGCAGTCCGCAGCTTATGAGCGCCTTCAGGCGTCGTTTCAAAAGCAAGGCGACGGACCGCAGGCCAGCTTATTTGCCTACCTGGCTGCCAGGTTTGATCCCGGCAATGCTCCCGAGTTTCCTCAGGGATCGGCTTTGGGAATGAGAACCGCGGGTCGCAACGCCGCGGTGGTGGAGATGTCCGGCCTGATGATTCTTATTTTCGCCGGACTGGCCTTGGCGGCCCTGGCGATTATTATTGCAGCCGGGCGGCTTGAGGGAGGCATCGTTGCACAACGCGTCAGGCCCGTGGCGATTATTGTGGGTCTGAGCAGCGCACTGGGAATCTTGTTCTCGACGGCGACGCTGTACCTCACCTATCGGCCTTATTGGTACATTTTCCAAAGCGCCATTCAGACCGGCGATCGGCTCCCCACCGCGGACCTTCGCTTCTTTTTGAATGACCTCTCAGCGCCAGCCGGATTCTTGCCCCACGTCCTTCACACCTTGCTCAGCGCCTTGCTCTACTCCGGCTCGCCCAGCTTCCTATTCTACGTTTGGACGGGCGTAACGCTGCTGGGAATCGGCGGGCTGGTTCTCATCGTCCTGCGCCGCCTCCGCGGCGGCCCCCGCGCGCACGCGCCTTAAGCTCCCCCGTTAGATTTCCCTCAAATCAATAGTCCCGTTTTTGCGTCGTGGCCAAACTGCCTGGTTTCCGGGCGCCCGACTGGCGGCCGCGACGCTCACGGGGAGGTGTGTGCGCGCAATCAGAACTAATCCATTGAGGTGTCTCATGAGCAAATTCATTACGACTTTCGCGGTACTGCTTGTGATTACTGGATGTGCGAAGGCGCAGGAAGCGGACCATCACGCTCCGGTGCTGGGATACGTGTTTGTGGGCGACGCGTCGCATAGCATGGGGCTTGCCGCCGGCTTTGGGGGGGCACTATCCAGCCGCACCGGTTTGGGCGTGGGCCTGGAGCTTGGCGACACAGGCTTTACCAGACCTGGGGATATACACTACAACTCCTACACGATGGGCGTGGGTTCGGCCGATGTGATGTACCACTATTATCCCAAGCAGGCAAACCTCCGCATGATTTCGCCATTTGTAGCCTTTGGTTACAACGCGCTTTTCGGACACACATCATTATCCGGAGGTGAACACACCAATGGCTTCGATGTCGGGGCTGGCCTCGACCTTTTCGCGACCAAACACTTGGGCTTTCGCTTGGATACCCGCTACTACGGCCACGGGGGGACCCTTTTCAAAAACACATACCCTGGGCTTGCTGAGTTTACTTTCGTCGCCGTCCGTTTCGCGCTGACTTTCAAGTAGCTCCGGTGCGCGGGGGAAAAGTGCCTGGGGGTGAATTATGAAAACCATTTTGGCAGCATTGGCATTTCTCATTTCGGTGGCGCCGCCTGGCTGGGCTCAGGAATCCATGCCTCGGTATAGCGGCCAAGGCTATGTGTACTTCGCTCCCGGTCTGTCGGTTGCGTCCCCCAGCAGCATCGAGATCAACCAGGTGGGCTTTGGCGGCGCGGTGGCGGGCCGCGGCCTGCGCTGTCCGGCTTGGCTCCCTGGGTTGCATTGCCTGAATCCGCCCTTCCGATTACATTCTGACCAACGAGCAGGGAATATAACAAGAGTTGGCGGCGCATTTATTTTCTCTGTGCCGCTCTGTGTGCTCTGTGGTGAGCTGCCCTTGGCGGCGACGAAACACTCCACCCCAGACGGCAAGGAGAAGCAAAGAGACGCCCGAGCCGGCATGATGATGAAACGAGCATCTGTTATACCTATTGACACTCTTAACGTAATGGTATACACTCCCGATCGTCAGAAGGGAGAGCCCCATGTCCCTGCGCAAATCGCCCACTCGCACGCCGGCATTCCTGGCCGCCAATCGCCGCAACGCCAAGAAATCCACAGGGCCGAAGTCACCGCTCGGCAAGGCATGGTCGCGCTGGAACCGCCTGCGGACGGGAATGCGCTCCCCGCAGTTTCTGGGGTTCATCAAGGCCATGCAGGAAGCGCCTCCTGGAGAAGTCGGCCTCGCGGCAAGGGACGAGCTCTTGAAAATGCCAATCCTCCACCCGGTCTACCATAGAGCTTTGGAGCTTTGGACGAGAGCTGAAAGGGAGTTGATCGAGCAGTATGACCAAATGGCCGCGAGGTCTAGAAAATTCAAAAGGAAGTACGGGCGATGACGTTCGAAGCCGGAATGTTACTGAAAAATCGAAGAGTCAGCAAAATTAGCCCTGGGCGCCTCGATATAAGGCATGGATTACGATCCTTACTTCGCGTGATGCCGCCCTTGAGGAGCTCGCGAATTCATTCCAATACGTTCGAAGCCGGAATGTCATTGAAAAATATACAGGTCGTGGCGAGGGACTTCAGCGTTCGCTCCGTGCCACGGGATTTCGCTCAGGCCTTCAAAGTCAAGCGGTTGGAGAGTTTACGAGGGGATGCACTCGGGCATGCGCTGCCACTCATACCATCGCACTTTTCTACGTTCGAAGCCGGGATGTTACTGAAAATACAAGGCGGCAGAACCGCGCCCAGATCAAGCGTGAGCTGAAATGGTGACCCCTGCGTGTGGCGCGGGCCCAACTGCCCGTGAGTTTTTTTGGGGAATGGCAGTGCAAGGAATTGTGCTATGATTCCCGCTTCTAAACGGAGGGCACATGCTGAACTCCTACGGTCCAATCGTCATTTTCGGTTTCGTCGCCGCAGTATTTCCGGTGGCGACCCTGTGGATCTTCAAGCTCATTCGCCCCTCCTTCCACCCGACGGCGGAGAAGGTAATGCCCTACGAGTGCGGCATCACGCCGGAATCCGATTCCCGCCATCGCTACACCATCCGCTATTATGTCGTGGCGATTCTCTTCGTGGTCTTCGACGTGGAGACGGTGTTCCTGTATCCCTGGGCGGTGCAATACCAGGCGCTGGGATTGTTCGGTCTGGTCGAGATGCTGGTTTTCCTCGGCATCCTGATTGTGGGCTACATCTGGCTGTGGAAATACGGCGCGATGGATTGGATTTAACCGCTC
>JASHTY010000091.1 GCA_030040315.1 Terriglobia bacterium
GAGTAAGGGTGAAATGGTGCGGTCCCGCTTCGGCAGGAATTAAAGTAAGAGCGCACCGCTCCGGTGGCGACATCGGGGGCAGGGCAAACCCCACACGGAGCAAGACCAAATAGGAGGGGAGGGGCGGCCCGTCCCGCTACAACCCTCGGGTAGGTCGCTGGACCCCGCGAGCAATCGCGGGGCTAGAGGAATGATCACCGCCCCGATTCGTCGGGGAACAGAATTCGGCTTACAGGCTTGCTCGCGCTCTTTTGTCAGTTCCAATCTGGAATGAGCTTGCCTGATTTTCGTGAACAAGGCATTTGTGGAGACACATCGATGCGCGCTCGTGCTTTGATATTAATTTTATTGGTGGCGATTTTCACACCGCTGGGTCTATTGCGGGCGGCGGATTCCGCCAGCGACGACGCTTTTCTGGGCCGGTGGGACATTACGGCGACGGGCACGCGGTCGGGTTTGCCGCGGATCTGCTGGCTGGAACTAAGGCGAGACGGAGGCGTCCTGAAAGGACGGTTCAATGCGGGCGGTGGCGCGGTGTTCGATCTGCCCCAGGTTATGATCGCGGGCGGCCAATTGGGCTTTCAGTACCCTGCGGGAAAACCGCCAAATCAGGTTCCACAGGTTTGGCAGGCATCCTTGCAAGACGGCCGCCTGAAGGGCATGGCGATCGTGAACGGGCAGACGCTGCCCTGGACGGGCGAGCGCGGGCCCGTGTGGCCACTCACTTCACCGGCAAGAAAGCCCGGTAATCCGATTGACTTATTCGACGGTAAGAACGTGAGCGGCTGGCTCTGCCAGGACCCCCACCACCCCATGGGGTGGTTCGTCAAAGATGGCATTCTGATGAACGAGGGCAAGAACGCTTGCAATATTTATTCGAAGCAAAAGTTCGAGAACTTCACGTTGCATGTCGAGTTCAACGTCGATAAGGACAGCAACAGTGGCGTGTATCTGCGCGGCCGGTACGAGATTCAGATTCTTGACGGCTTCAGCCGGCCGATGGATGTGCACAGCCAGGGCGCGCTTTACGGCTTCATTGTTCCCTCCGCCAAGGCCGATAAACCGGCGGGGCAGTGGCAGACTTTTGACATCACCCTAGTCCTCAATCACGTAACCGTGATCGAGAATGGAACCAGGATCATTGATCATGCCGAAGTGCCGGGATTAACCGGGGGCGCGCTCGACGCCAATGAGAAAGACGCCGGGCCGATCATGCTTCAGGGTGACCACGGGAGGGTGGAATTCCGCAAAGTCCGCCTGACACCATTAATTTGAGCGTCGCCGTTGCGCCGGTGTCTGATTTATACAGTCTCGCGGGCTTGAAGAAGAATTCACCACAGAGAGCACAGAGAGCCACAGAGGTGCTGTTCTCTGTGAAACTTTGTGATCTCTGTGATGGCTGCATTTTGAGATTCACGGCACGGCCCTGCAGAAGCCAATCTTTATGTTGGCAGCCCGCAGCACGCTCCCCTAAGATAAACACATGGGTTTATTTCGATCGAAATCCAAGAAACTGAGTGCAGTAAAGAAGGTGGAGGGCTCCATTCAGTTCCCCGGCGATAAATCCATCTCGCATCGCTATGCGATGCTGGCGGCGATCGCAAACGGGGAAAGCGAGATTCACTTTTTTTCCACGAGTGCCGACTGCCAATCCACGCTGAACTGCCTGAAGTCGCTGGGTGTGAAGGTGGAGCGCAAAGACAACGTCGTGAAGATCGCGGGCGCGGGATTGGACGGGCTGCGCGCGCCTGCGGCAGCGCTTGACGCGCAAAACTCGGGCTCGACGATCCGCATGCTCTCGGGGATTCTTGCCGGGCAGGCGTTTCGCTCAGTGCTGACCGGCGACGCATCACTTTCGCGCCGCCCCATGAGGCGCGTGGCCGACCCGCTCACCCAGATGGGGGCGCGCATCAGGACCGCAGAAGGCGGATGCCCGCCGCTCGAGATCGATGGCGGCCGCCTGACTCCCATCCGCTTTGAGATGCCGGTGGCAAGCGCCCAGGTGAAATCCGCGATCTTGCTGGCGGGCTTGTTTGCCGAGGGCGAAACCGAGGTGGTGGAAAAGCTCCCCACGCGCGACCACACGGAGGTTGCGCTGGAGCAGATGGGCGCGGACATCGGCCGTCACCAGCGAACCATCGCCGTGCGCGGCCGCGCGCGACTGGAAGGCAAGAAGCTTTACGTTCCGGGTGACATCTCCTCCGCGGCGTTTTTCGTTGTGGCCGGGCTGTTGGCGCCGAGTTCCAATTTAGTGCTGCACAATGTTGGCCTGAATCCCACCCGGACGGCGCTGCTGGATTTATTGGTTCCCATGGGCGGGCGCGTGAAGGTGGTGAATCTTGAAATGCTGAACGGCGAACTGCTGGGCGATCTGCACGTGGAATCGAGCGCACTTGCCGGCGGTGAAATCCCGGAAGAGCTGGTGCCGGGATTGATTGATGAGCTGCCCGTGCTCGCCGTCATGGGGACGCAGACGGAGCAGGGATTGAGCTTTCACGGCGCGGGTGAATTGCGCGTGAAGGAGAGTGATCGCCTGGCGGCCGTGGCGGAAAACCTGCGCCGCATGGGCGCGGAGGTCGAAGAGTTTCCCGACGGTATGCGCGTGCCGGGCCGTCAGAAATTGCACGGCGCGGAAATCGACCCTCACGCTGACCATCGGATCGCGATGGCTTTTTCAATAGCCGCGCTGGTGGCCGAAGGCACAACCGTCATCAAAGACAGTTCGTGCGTCGATATTTCTTTTCCGGATTTCTTCGAGACGCTCGAGCGAGTG
>JASHTY010000631.1 GCA_030040315.1 Terriglobia bacterium
GCCGTAAATCCACGCCGACACCGAACCCAGCAAGCCCAATTGAACTTTGGAAAGTAGAAATTCATTTTTCAGCAGGGGAAACAGCGCGGAAACACCCAGGCGGTCTGCATAATCGAAAAAGCAGACGCTCCAGAGCATCGCGATGACAAGCCATTTGTAGCGGGACTTGTTCATGAACAGTTCGGAAATACCTTGAGCGTAGACGGTAGACGGCATACGGCACATCGCAACCCCTGTCGCCCTCGGCACCGTATTCGGTCTACCGTTGACCGCATGCCTAGTAAAGCAGCCCCTTCTGCAATGCCTCCGCAGCTCTCCCTAGCGGCTCAAGAAGCTGGCGCGCGCCTCTGGCCATCAGCCCGAGCTCCGTCGTGGTCTGGAACCATTGGAACCCCAGGTCGGCATACTTTTTCAATTGCTCGGCATCCTTGACCGGCAGGCCCACATATTTCTTATTGGCTCTGCCCGCAGCAAGAACTTTCTTGAGCGCGTCCTGAACGCGCGGCTGACTGGAATCGCCGCGGAATCCCATGGAAAAGGAAAGGTCGCTGGTGCCCACGAAGATCACATCAACGCCGGGCGTGGCGGCAATCTGCTCAATGTTTTCGATCGCCTGCTCCTGTTCCGCAATCACGATCACCATGGCGTTATTGTCTGCAAAGGTGTGGTAACCCTCGGCCGCCGGCCATCGGAACGCCGCCAGAGCGGGCCCCGAACCACGCCGTCCGTGCGGAGGATATTTGCACGCCGCCGCGGCCTGCCGGGCCAGCTCCGGAGTGCTGCAAAACGGGAAGATCACTCCGAGAGCTCCTTCGTCGAGCACACGTTTCGCTGTCCAAAGCTCGTTCACGGGAACGCGCACAATCGGCACGGCTTTCAGCCCGCGCGTCGCCAGAATCATATTGCGTAAAGTTTCAAGTGTAACGGGGCTGTGCTCCATCTCAATCCACAAGAAATCAAACCCGAGCGTCGCCGCCTGGGCGGCGGTCTCGACACTCGCCACGGTGACCGTGGTTCCGATCACATACTTCCCCTCGCGCAGCATCACTTTGAGGGGATTTTCGAAATTAGGCGGCAAGCCGGCACTTTCAGCAGACATGGGAATCTCCTTTTCTTAATAGCTGGTGTCGAATTTCATGATGAGAATTGTCGCGGCCAGGACGATTCCCGAACCCACCATGGCGGGCAGGCTCAGACGCTCACCGAGAATCACCGCCGCCAGCAACACTCCAAAGATGGGAACAAGATAGAGCGAGACGGACGCGACGGTCACGTCCAGATGCTCAAGCGCCGCAAAGAATAACAACATGGATGCGCCGTACATGAAAATCGCGAGGAACAAGAACGACGCCCAGGATTTCCAGTCGAGCGCGCGGAAAACGCTCCAGTGGAAAGGCTCGGCCCAAATAAGCAGCGGAACGCTGGCCACCGACGCGGTGATGTAACTGAAAATCAGGATCTCGATCTCCTGAAAGCGTTTCATCAACCCCTTGCAGTACGTGTTGTAAAACGACGAGCCGAAGCAGCCCACCAGAATCAGTCCATTGCCCACGGCGTATTTCATGTTCAGGAATGAAACGTGGCGCAGATCTTCCACCGACATCAATAACACTCCCACCAGGCCGATAGCGAGCGATCCGATGCGCAGTGCCGACAGTTTCTCGCGCAACATAAACGATGCCAGCACCGCGGTGATGACCGGAATCATCAGGTTCAGCACTGCGCCGTTCGAGGCGAGCGAACGCGAGATGCCCCAGGTCATCCCAAGCTGCGCCAGCACCTGCCCCAGTACTCCCGCCAGCGTGAACTTTCCCCAGTCACTCCATGTGGGCCGCACGGCGCCGGGATTCGCGCGGCGTTTCCAAATCAGCAGCGGAACCAGCAGAACCGTGGTGACATAAAACGGAAGAAAGGTAATGGCAATCGGCCCCATGTCTCGGTCGAGAAACTTGACGGCGGTTCCCTGCGCTGACCAGATCAGCGAGGCCGCTGCCAGCAGCGTGAAGTACCAGAGCATTTTCGCCTTGTTTGCTGTCACTGGAATCTGCGTGGTGGTGGACATTTTGAATTCAGCAGCGCCTGCTCTGGAGCCGGTTGATCCGGTCTACTCGTCACCATTGAAAAATACCGGCCTGAACAAGGTTCAATAGTGTACAGTTCGGAAGGCAAATTGCCAAATGCCGGCTTGAGGTGGCGTTCGCCGCGTGGGGTCGCAGTCTGAAATTCCTATCGTTTCCATAAAACCATTTGATGAGCATTCAGCGCCGGTCCGACTTCATAATACGCCGCGCCGAAATCGTGCCCGTGACGAAGACCGGGAGATGGCGAGCAATTCCACGGCCGGGCATTCCCCTGAAGGAGAGTTCCGATGAATCCACCGAAAACTCGCGGACGCCCTGGGATGACGAGCGCAACCCGCCGGGAATTTCTCAAGCGCGTCGGCGATGCCGGCGGCTTTGCCGCGGTCTTTTCCACGATGCACACGCTCGGACTGGTGTCCGCTCCGGAGGCACATGCGGAAGAGATCAAGTTGCCGCCCCACTCGGGCAAGGGAGTGAAAGTCGTTATTCTTGGTTGCGGCATCGCCGGCCTGGTCTCAGCCTACGAGCTGGGCAAGGCCGGGTATTCATGCACCGTGCTGGAAGCGCGCGGCCGTCCCGGTGGGCGCAACTGGACGGTGCGCGGCGGCACCAAAATCGAGTTCATTGACGGCAACGTGCAGACGTCGGAATGGGGAGTGGAAAACTATCTGAACGCGGGGCCGGCGCGCCTGCCTTCAATCCACAAAACCATCTTGGGTTACTGCCGGGAGCTGGGCGTTCCCCTGGAAGTGGAAGTGAACACCTCCCGCAGCACGCTGCTGGTGACGGACAAAGCCTTCGACGGCAAGCCCATCGAGCAGCGCCAAGCTATCAACGATACTCGCGGGCACGTTTCCGAGTTGCTGGCCAAATGCATCAATCAGCACGCGCTCGACCAGGACCTGAGCAAGGAAGACCACGACCGGATGCTGGAATTCCTGCGCATCTATGGCGACTTGAAGCCTGATTATAGTTTCCAGGGCTCGGCGCGCTCCGGCGCGGTTCATATCGGCGGGGCCGGTCCGGTGGTTCAGGAATTGCGTCCGCCGCTTGACATGCACGCGCTACTGGACGCCAACTTCTGGCGCAACGTGATGTTTGAAGAGATGCTGGACATGCAGGCCACCATGTTCCAGCCCGTCGGGGGCATGGACCGCATTCCGCATGCCTTCGCAAAGAAACTCGGCTCCGTTGTGAAGTACAAGTCGCCCGTGGCGGAGATTCGCAAGACCTCCGCCGGCGTGCGGGTTGTCTACATGCACGGAACTGCGAAGAAACAGATTGAGGCAGATTATTGCATCTGCGCGCTGCCCATCAGCATTCTGCAATCAATTCCCAATGACTTCTCACCGCGCATCCAGGCCGCAATCAAGAACACAACGTACATGGGCGCTTACAAAATTGGTTGGGAATCGAAGCGCTTCTGGGAGAGGGACTTTAACATTTATGGAGGAATTTCCTACGTTATGAACGCGCCAGTGGGTGTAGTTTGGTACCCCAGCGCACGCATGATGAGCGAAAATGGCGTGCTGGTGGCCGGATATTCGATTGAGGGTTTTGGCCCCTTCAGCGAATTGACCACAGTCGATGCCAAGTTGGACGCGTCGCGCGCCGCCGTAGAGAAATTGCACCCCGGTTACGGCAGCAAGCTCACCAAACCGATTTATGTGAATTGGGGAAAGATCCCCTATAACCTTGGCGCGTGGGTGGGCCCGCCCCATCCCGGACCCAACGCGTTCATGGACAATTCTTATTACGAAGGTCCTTATAAGGAATTTTGCCGGCCCGACGACCGCATTTACTTTGCCGGCGACCATTGTAGCCACCTGGGCGCCTGGCAGGAAGGCGCCGCGCTCGCAGCGTTGCGCACCGTCAACATGATCGGTGACCGGGTGCGGACCGCCTGACCAAATCGTAGTCCTGGAAGGGGGGGCTTCAGCCCTGCCCTTCCATGACCCCATTTGCCCACGCGAATAAGAACGCTTGTTTCCGCCAGTAAGTACTGGCGCTTCTGTTCCCCTGCCTGTTTTGATACCCTATCGCCGGTAGCAGAATCCACTTCCCGAGTTATGGCAGGCCTATTTGACTAAAAAATTCGCACTTATCTTAGCTGCAGCAAATCTCTGTTCCGCTTGCTTCGGCGCGGACAATTCAGAAGTGGCCCGCTGGGAGGCACAGGCCAGGAACGTGACCATTATCCGTGATGATTGGGGCATCGCCCACGTGTACGGCAAGACCGACGCTGACGCGGTCTTCGGCATGGAGTACGCACAGGCGGAAGACGACTTCAATCGCGTCGAAACCAACTACATCAATGCTATGGGCAGGCTTGCGGAAGCGGAGGGCGAGTCGAAAATTTACCAGGACCTGCGCATGAAATTATTCATAGACCCCGAAGCGCTCAAGGACGAATACGCGCAAAGCCCGGAATGGCTTTCATCCCTGATGAACGCCTTCGCCGACGGATTGAATTTCTACCTCTACAAGCATCCGGAGGTGAAACCACGAGTCATCAAACACTTTGAGCCCTGGATGGCGCTGAGCTTCACAGAAGGAAGCATAGGAGGCGACATCGAGCACGTAAACCTTGAGCAGCTTGCCGCGTTCTATGGGAAAAAACCAGCCGCTCGCGTGGAGCCGCCGTATCCGGAGGAGATGCGCGAATCGTCAGGCTCAAACGGCATCGCCATCGCCGCGTCAAAAGCCAGGGACCACCACGCCCTGTTGCTCATCAACCCGCACACGTCGTTCTATTTTCGTTCGGAACTACAGATGGCCAGCGACGAAGGACTGAATGCCTACGGAGCCGTGACCTGGGGGCAATTCTTTATCTATCAGGGATTCAATCCCCACTGCGGCTGGATGCACACCACGAGCGGCGTAAACGACATCAGCTATTACCTGGAGACGGTGGAGAAGAAGGGCGATCGCTATTTCTATCGATACGGCGACCATGAGCTTCCTGTCATCGAGGAGGAAATCCGAGTTCCCTACATGGCCAATGGTGGGATGGCCGAGAAGAAGTTCATTGCCTATCGCACCCAGCACGGGCCGGTAATCGGAGAGCAGAATGGAAAGTGGCTGACGGTACGAATGATGCAGGAGCATATCAAGGCGCTTGCACAATCCTATTCCCGCACGAAGACGACGGACTATAAATCATTCCGCCAAACCATGGAGCTGCACACGAACTCGTCCAATAATACGATTTTCGCCGACTCCGATGGTGAAATCGCCTACTTCCACGGCAATTTTATTCCCAAACGCGACCCGCAATTCGACTGGACCAAGCCTGTGGACGGCAGCAACCCGGCAACGGATTGGGGTCCGCTGCTGAGCGTTGATGAAACCCCTCACCTGCTCGATCCCAAGAGCGGTTGGCTATACAACTCGAACGACGCTCCGTGGTCTGCCGCAGGCGTGGGCAGCCTGAACAAGCAGAATTTTCCGGCTTACGTCGAAACAGGAGGAGAATCTGCGCGGGGGCTTCACGCTGTGCGCCTTCTTGGCAGCAAAAAGAATTTCACCCTCGATTCGTTGATTGGAGCCGCCTTCGATAGTTATTTGCCTTGGTTTGAGCATGCGCTTCCCGCCCTCATTAAGGCATGGGACGCGGCGCCGGAATCAGACCCGCTGAGAACCCAAATGGCGGAACAGGTCAACTTGCTGCGCGCCTGGGACTTGCGCTGGGGCGCGGATTCCGTGCCCACGTCTCTTGCGGTCTTCTGGGGTGACGAAATCGGACGCCGCGTGCGGGCGGAAGCGCGGCGCGCGGACATGCCGATTTACGACTACGTCGGCAGCAAAGTGCCCGCCGAACTGCTTCTGCAATCGCTGGCGGCGGCATCGGACCGTCTTACATCGGAATTCGGCACCTGGAAGACTCCGTGGGGCGATATCAATCGCTTCCAGCGCCTGACCGATGACATAACGCCCCACTTTGACGACTCAAAACCCAGCATTCCCGTACCATTTACCTATTCGGCCTGGGGATCGCTTGCTTCGTTTTCCGCGCATGCCTACCCCGGAACGAAGAAGTGGTACGGCAACGCCGGAAACAGCTTCGTGGCCGCGGTGGAATTCGGGCAGACCGTGCGCGCCAGGGCCCTGACGGCGGGCGGAGAGAGCGGCAACATCGCTTCACCTCATTTCGATGACGAGGCTGTGCGCTATACCACCGGCAATCTGCGCAAGGTCTACTTCTATCGTGCGCAACTTCGCGGGCA
>JASHTY010000632.1 GCA_030040315.1 Terriglobia bacterium
CCCACTGATGCCCATCGCCGCTGTTCCCGCCCGTAGCATAGAAATTGTCGAGCAGCACAAATTGCCGCGTCAATTCACGCGTGTTGGACATTACGTCATCGCCATAGGCTTGCAGCGTCGGGTCGCCATTGCCTTTGCCGATTCCGCCCAGAATCTGATCGTAAGGGCGGTTTTCCTTGATGACATATACAATATGCTGGATGGGGGAGGGCTCACCGGCCCGCGCGTGAACGGGCATCGGCGTGGCAGCCGAAGGTGCGATCGTCGCGGCCGCAGTGCTCTGGCCCGCGCCACGCCAGCGCAAATGATTATTCTCCGCCACCGCTGTTGTGTAGGCCGCGAGTTGGCCGGCGTCGGGAACAGGAATCACTTGCACGGTGCCGCGGTCGGAGTGGACGTATCGCTTCGTGGGACTTGCTTCCAATACCCTGCCGTATTCTCTGGAGAACCCCTCCATCGGTGCAGTTTTCCATCCGGTGCCCACACCCAGCAGCGTCGAGACGGCAAGATAAGCGCCATCCGGGCTGATCGCAATGTGATCGGGGTACCAACCGGTGGGGATCATTCCGAGAATTCGTGAAGAACCGCGCGGCCCCTCCCCCACGTCAATCACCGCCACAGCATTGATTCCAGCGCATGCGACATAAACCCGCCGCCCGTCGGTAGAAACCGCCACAGACTCAGGCGCAACACCTGCCACGCGGCGCTCGAAAGGCTGTATTGAAATCGCCTCGATGACTTTATCCTGCGTCGTGTCGATCACTGAGACGGTATCGTTGTTGCTGTTGGAAACAAAAAGCCGATGGTGCGTTTCGTCCCAGGCGAGCGAAGTCGGATGCAGGCCCACTTCGATCTGGTCTGTGACTTTGAAAGTGGCAAGGTCAATGCGGCTCACGGTTCCGCTGGCAGCGATTCCGCGCTGATCCACCACGGCAAGGTCCGCGCCTTTATTGGGGCCGGTGGCCGCGGTCAAATCGGTCGACTGTGGGAACCGTCCGCCCCAGTTGCTGACGTAAGCCACGGTGCTCGCGGCGTTGATGGCGGCCCCGAAGGGGGCGATTCCGGTTTTCACCGAGCTTTTCAGCGCGCCCGTGCTCAAATCCACGATGGCGGCCGCGTCGTCAAAGGTCAGGGGAATGATGACATAGCGAGGCGAGACAGTCTCGCGCGTCGGCGCCGGCACGGCTACACCCCCGACGGCCGTTGTGCCCAGCAGATGTCCAATTACTTTCTCCGCGCCATTGTCCAAAGTCATCAATTGAACGGAGCTCTGCGCTTTCCCGTTCACTTTCTCATTGCCCACCGCAGTAATCAGCGGCGCGCCCGCGACCAGGTCAAAGGCAATTCCCTGCTTCCCCGGAGTTCCCTGCGCGCGGACTTCTTCAAGGACTTTATTGGCCTGCCAGTCCATTTTGAAAATCACAAGGCCGCGGCGCGGTGCGGCCAGGGCATAAACCTCCGCGCTGGTTGCGCCGAAGGCCACGCCATAAATCCGGCTTTCGAAAATCGCCTGGATGCCGGCGGGAGTAATGTCCTGCCGCGTGGTGATGACGCCGGGATCGATGACGCTGCGTACCGGAGCTTCGTCGCCATCCTCCGGACGTGAAGTTGATGTCGTGCTGGTCTTTGGCTCAGATGGAATCGCGGGGCCCGAAGGCAACTGCGTGGATTGAGTCCATGCAAGTGTCGTTGCGGCAAGAATGAAAATTGCAAGATTAATCCAACGTCGAGTTAAATAAATCAAATCTCCTCCTGAACGACGGCGCAGTATATCACGCCCCTGCATAACCCAATTCCTCAAACGCGTGGAGCGGCATGTTGCATGGGAATTTATCGGAGACTTCGTCTGGCGGGACGCATTTTTCGGCGATCGGGCTCTCGGGCCGTCGTCAGGAAGGATGCTTGCGCGTTGACGGCAATCGGCGCTTGGTAGTGCAGGCTGCGCGTGTATTTGCCGTCGGTTTGCAGGTATCGCGACTTGGCCTGATCGGAAAGGTAAATGTCCAAGATTTCCTTCAACCGCTGGCCAAGCTTCGGAGAATTGACGGGGAAGATGATCTCCACGCGATGGCTCAGATTGCGGCGCATCAAATCCGCGCTGCCCAGAAAGACTTCTTCCTTGCCGCCGTTCTGGAAGTAATAGATGCGGCTGTGCTCAAGGAACCGTCCCACGATGCTGATGACGCGAATGTTCTCACTCAGTCCAGGGACGCCGGGGCGCAGGCAGCAGATGCCGCGCACCAGCAGGTCCAGCTTCACGCCCGCCTGCGAAGCCTGATAGAGCAGGCGAATCATGTCCGGATCTTCCAGCGCATTGACCTTAAAAACAAGGTGCCCGGCGCGTCCGGCTTTTTGGTGCGCGATCTCGCGCCCGATCAGCTCCACCAGACGATCCCGCATATTGACGGGAGCCACCAGAAGTTTTCCGGGATTCTGGCGGGCCGAGTATCCCGTGAGAGCGTTAAAGAAATGTGTGGCATCTGCGGCGATGTGCTCGTCGCAGGTCAGCAAGCCCAGGTCCGTGTAGAGTCGTGAGGTTGAAGGGTTGTAGTTGCCGGTTCCCAGGTGAACGTATCGGCGAATGCTGTCGCCTTCGCGCCGCACCACCAGCGCGATCTTGCTGTGCACCTTCATTCCCACCAGGCCGTAGACCACGTGTACACCCGCATGCTCAAGCGTGCGCGCCCACTCAATATTGCTTTCTTCGTCAAAGCGGGCCTTCAACTCCATGAGCACGGCCACTTGTTTCCCGTCCTCAACCGCGTCCAGCAGCGCGGCGACGATGGGCGAATTCCTTCCCACGCGATAGAGCGTCATCTTGATTGCCAGCACGTTGGGATCACGCGCCGCCTGACGGAGGAACTCCACAATGGGTTGGAAGGAATCATAAGGGTGATGCAGCAGATAATCTTCCTGGCGGATCAGGCCGAAGATGTCTTCCTGGCAGTCCGCGCCCAGGCTGGCGGGAATCTTCGGCAAGAAGGACTTTTCCTTCAACTCGGCCCGGTCAACGGAATAGAGTTCCATGAAGCGATCGAAGTCCAGCGGCCCCTCAGTCCAATAAACGTCCTGTTCGTGGACGCCAATCTGCCGGGTGAGAATGGAAAGAATTCTCTCAGGCATGTCCTTCGCCACTTGCAGCCGGACCACTGCCAGGAAGCGGCGTTCGCGCATGGCTTCTTCAATGGTTTCCAGCAGATCGTCGCTCTCGAGTTCCTGCACGGCCACTTCCGCATCGCGCGTAACCCGAAAGGGCGACGATTCCACAATCTCCATTCCCGGAAAGAGCAGCCCCAGGTTGGCGGCGATCAACTGCTCGAGCCAGACGAACTTGTAAATCTTTCGCGAGGGCGGCGAGGGCGGAGAATCCAGCGGAGCGGTCCTGACCGGAACCAATTGCGAAAGTGTGTTGGGAACCTTGATGCGCGCGAAGTGCTCCTGCCCCTTCTGGTCGCGCACCACCACGGCCAGGTTCAGGCTGCGGCTCGATATGTGCGGAAACGGCCGGCCCGGGTCGAAGGCCAGCGGCGTGAGCACGGGAAAAACGTGATGGTGGAAGTAGGCATCGACCGCGGCACGCTCCTCGCCGTCGAGGGAAGCGGCGTCAACCACAAAGATTCCCTGCTGCTCAAGCGCTGGTTGAATTTCATTCCGCCACAAGTCGTGGGCGCGCGTGCCCAACTCCAGAATTTTTTCACGAATCAGTCCCAGTTGCTCGCCCGCAGGGCGCCCGTCTCGCGCAGCCTCACCTCGGCCGCTCGCAGCCTGCTTCATCAAGCCGCCCACGCGGACCATAAAGAACTCATCCAGGTTCGAACCGAGAATGGAAAGAAATTTGACGCGATCAAGCAGCGGATTTGAGGCGTCCGCCGCTTCCTCAAGGACTCTATATTGAAATTCCAGCAGGCTCAGCTCACGATTGATATAAAGGTCGGGGCTGTCAAGCGGCACGCTTTCGGGCCGGGTTTGGGGCGGCTCCGGAGAAATCACCGAGTCCACGTTGCGCTCCTTGGCGCCTGAACTTTGAAGGCCTGGAATTGAAGCCATGGAAGCTAAATCTTAATGCCTTTCAGACTTAAGGGCAAACCTGCTTTGATGAATTTTCGTGTCGTATTCTGTTTCAGGAATGTGAAGGCTAGTGGCCTCTATCTGCATCTTTGAGAAGGTGAAAACTGATTTCGACGGTCAATCGCACGGCCACCGCTTCGCCATCGCGAGTGGCGGGATTGAATTTCCACTTCTTCACCGTGTCAATCGCGCTCTGGTCCAATCCAGCGCCCAAGGGTTCGGATTTTTCCTGAACATCCGTCACAATTCCCTGTGGACCGACGGTGACCCAAAGTACCACGACGCCTTCGATTCCTTTGTTCCTTGCCGCAGCAGTGTATGGCGCGTCAGGCTTATAGATGGGGGAAGGCGGCGTTACGCCCGCTCCCGGCGCGCCGATTGTCGCATCGAGGTACGCAGCAGCCACGTAACCCTCATTGTGGTCGCCATAAAGGATTCTGTCGACACCGGGCGGCGTGGCAACCTTCTCGACAAACGTCACATGGTCGCCGCATTTCAAATGGATGGCAACCTTGCCCAAATCACCGGGCACGGAGAACACCGGAACGTCGGAATCGCCCGGCGCGCAGATAAGTTGCACGGAATCACCGCCTGCGATCGAAGGCGGCGCCGAAATCGGAGGCGTCTTCGCGACGAAGGGTCTTTCCAGTCGCGCGGATTGCACAGCGCTGAGAAGCGATGTCTCAGCGCCGGCCTTGCGCAACGCCTGAAGATTGTCAGGCCCGGCAGAAAAATCAATCCCACGATGCCTCACTTCCTGCGCGATTCCATTCTGATCCTTCACCGTCCTCAGTTCCTGCAATAGTTCTGCCTTGCTGAAGGGTCGCGGCGTAGCTTCTCTCAGTGTGTCGAGCAGTGTATCGCCGGCGCCGGCCGAGCGGATTTCATTCAGATAAGCGTCGGTGGGCTGAAAGTCAATTCCGCGGGTCAGTATCAGCCGAACAATATTTTCGCCGGGCGTTTCAGCGCCCACCAGCATGCGGATCTGCGTGGCGCTGAGAGGGCTGGTGATTTCCGGGTGCCAGCCCTGCCGCAATGCGTCCAGAACAGATTTGTCGGCCCCCCACTTGCGGAATTGCTGCAGGACATCGTCCGTTGGTTGGAAATCGATTCCGTATTCCTGGATTGTGGCGACGATCTTCTTGCTGGAAGTGAACTGGGTCAGCATATCGTGGACTTCATCTTGCGACAAAGGCGGGTGGCGGTCTTGTGCGGCCGCAAGCCCTGCCAGGCATGCCGCCAGCAAGAGCAGCGTGAAGAGCCGCTTCTGGCAAATTACCATGTCTACGAGCATACACCCCTTTTTACGTCCGTAGTCCGGGCGTCTCGCCCGCTTTTGCGTGACCAGGATGGCCATGCCACTTCCACGCGCGCATGCGTGGCCCTATAATGAGACTCAGGTTTGAGATGGTATCCGCATCGGAAAACGCGCTGCGCGCGGCTTACGCCGAATGCCAGCGGCTGGCAAGCCGGCATTACGAAAACTTTCCCACCGCCTCGTGCCTTGTCCCTCGTGACAAGCGCGACGCGCTCGCGGCGGTTTACGCCTTCGCGCGTTATGCGGATGACGTTGCCGATGAGCCGGGCGTTGAAAATCGGCTAGAGAAGCTCGCCGACTGGCGCGCCAAGCTCGACGCGTGCTACGAAGGAAAATTCGAGCACCCGGTGTTCCTGGCACTGCGCGACAGTGCGGAACGATTTTGCCTTTCGCGCGAGAATTTTGAGAACCTGCTGCGGGCCTTTGAATCCGACGTGTTGGTGAATCGCCACGCCAACTTCAATTCCCTGCTCAACTATTGCACCTGCTCGGCGAACCCGGTGGGGCGGCTGGTTCTCGAACTCTTCGGCTATCACGACCTTCGCCTGTTCGACCTTTCGGACAGCATCTGCACGGCCCTTCAGCTCGCTAACTTCTGGCAGGACGTGGCAATTGACTTCTCACGCGACCGCATCTATCTGCCCACGGAAGACATGGCGCGATTCGGGTACACGCTGGACGACCTGCGGGCGGCGCGATGCGATGAACGGTGGAGGCAACTGCTGGCCTTTGAAATCGCCCGCACGCGCGAACTTTTTGAACGCGGAAGAAGCCTGCCGGAGGAAGTGCAACCGAAACTGCGCACGCAGTTGCGCCTGACGTGGCTGGGCGGGACGTCGATTCTCTCGAAGATTGAAGCGGTTTCCTATGATATCTTTCATCGACGGCCGTCGCTCAGCAAGTGGGACTTCCTGAAGCTTTATTTTCGCGCGCGGCGGGCCCCGCTCCGCGCGAGCGTCGCGCCGGCGCCCACGGTCAGCATTTCATCATGAACGCCTCCTCGCGAAACGCCCACTTTACCAACGCGCACGTCACCAATTTCTATTATGCGTTTGTCTTTCTGCCGCGCGAGAAGCGGAGGGCGATAGAAGCGGTTTACTCCTTCGCGCGTTGGGGCGACGACATTGTGGACAGCGGTTTGCCTCCGCAGGAGGCCGCGACCGCCCTCGACCGCTACCGCCAGACGCTCGATGCCTGTTACGGCGGGAACTCCGGCCATCTCGACGCGCCAGAGGTACACGCACTTGCTGAGGCCATCCAGCGATTCAAAATTCCACGCAAGCCATTCGAGGACCTGATTCTGGGCCTGGAAATGGACTTAACGGGCGCCCGCTATGCGACTTTTGACGATCTCTCGCTTTATTGCTATCGCGTGGCGTCCACCATCGGACTGATCTGCATTGAAATTTTCGGCTACCAGAATCCACGCTCGCGCGATTACGCCGTCAATCTCGGCACGGCTTTGCAGCTTGTCAACATTCTGCGCGACGTTCAGCGTGACGCGCAGCGCGGGCGCATTTATTTTCCGCAGGAGGATTTGGACCGCTTCGGCATCCGCTCCGGCGAGCTGCTGGCGGGCGCGTACAACGACCCCTTCATTGAGCTCATGCAATTTGAGTGTGACCGCGCCCGGCATTATTTCGATCTGGCGCGCATAATGCTCCCCGCCGAAGACCGGCCATCGATGAAGGCGGCGGAAATCATGGCGGCGATTTACTGGGATATTCTGAAGCGCATCCAGAGGCGCCGATACAACGTGTTCGGAAAACGCGTGCGGGTTCCCCGCCCGCTGAAGCTCTGGATGGCGTTCGCGGTTTTTCTCGGTGCGGAGTGGCACAAATGAATTTTGGATTTTCGATTTTGGATTTTGGATTCACAACCTGGAGGCGTAGTGAAGGTGTCAGACGGTTGACCGAATCGTTGCCTTGGCGCGGGACGATCCGAAATCTGAAATCCAAAATCTAAAATGCCCTTCGACGTCATCATCATCGGCGGCGGTTTTGCGGGCCTGGCGGCGGGCGTGGCGCTGGCGGATGCGGGCCAGCGCGTCTGCCTGCTTGAGCAGAAGCCTTATCTCGGTGGACGCGCGCGTTCCTTTCAGGATCCAGCCACAAATTCGGTCGTTGACAACGGCCAGCACCTTTTCATGGGGTGCTATCACTCCACGATTCAATTCCTGAAAACCATCGGAACGCTCGACCGCGTGCAATTCCAATCGCAGCTCAGCGTCCCGTTTCTGGATCGGGACGGCCGGATGACGCACCTCGATTGCCCCGATCTACCCTCGCCGTGGCATCTGTTTCTGGGAGTACTGGGTTCGGGCAGTTTCACCCTGAAGCAAAAACTGGAAGTCCTGCGCCTGGGAAAGGGCCTGCGCAACGGGGGAACGACCAGCGGGCCGACGAATGTGGAGAGCGTCACGGAGTGGCTAACCCGGCGGGGTCAATCGGAAGGCTTGCAGCGGGGTTTCTGGGACCTGCTCTGCATCGCGGCCATGAATGAAGATCCGCGCGCGGCCTCCGCAAAGTTATTTGAGCGCGTGCTGCGGCTGGCGTTGTTTTCTTCGCCCGCGGATTCGCGCCTGGGCATCGCGCGCGTGGGATTAAGCGAGTGCTACACGGCTGCGGCGCAGGCTTTCATTGAATCGCGCGGCGGGCGCGTGCAAACCGGACGCGGCGTCCATCAATTGATCGTTGCAGAGGGAGCCTGTCGGGGCGCGGACTTGGGTGGCGGCGAGAAAATCGAGGACGTTCCGGTAATTTCCGCGGTGCCGTGGCACCAATTCGCCTCGCTGCTGCCTGGCGAATTAGTGCGCAACGAGCCGTTTTTTGCCGTCGGCCTGGCGCTGCGGCCGGCGCCAATCATCTCGATCAATCTGTGGTTTGACGCGCCAATTACCAATCTGGAATTTGCCGGTCTGCGCGGCACCACCATCCAGTGGCTTTTCAACCGCAGCCGCATCGTGGGCGATAAGAGCCACTACGTCTCGCTGGTGCTGAGCGGCGCGCGCGAGCACGTGAGCCGGTCGAAGGAAGAACTGCTGGCGATCTCCTTGCGCGAGCTGGGGGAAATCCTGCCGCCCGCGCGTAAAGCCAAGCTGGTCCACTCGCTGATCATCAAGGAAAGATTCGCCACATTCTCACCGAGCCCGGAAGCCGACGCCCTGCGCCCGCCTGCGCGCACACCCATTCGCGGGCTGTACCTGGCGGGCGATTGGACCTCAACCGGCCTGCCCGCCACCATTGAAGGCGCGGTGCTGAGTGGTTACACTGCGGCGAGGGAACTTCAGAGCCACAGCTAACTTGATGCGGCACGATTGACCGCACGCCCGCGCGGAGGATCAATGTTCATAGAAGTCACACGACGCACGAGACGGTGGACAGCGATTGGGGCTGCCGCTTGCCTGCTCGCTTTTTCCCGGTCAGGTAACTTGCCGGCGCGAGCCGCGCAATTGCCAACTGACCCAGTCGCCAATTCAACCGATCTCAAAAACGCTTACCGATTGGACCAGAGCGGATGGGTTTTTGTTCACCTGGAAGGCTCGCCGCGCCAGATTGGCTTTCAGCACGGGTATTTGCTCGCTGGCGAGATCCTCGATGCCTTCCAAGCCGTCAAATTGCGCGACACTCATGCCACGCATCGCGACTGGAGCTTCTTTCGCGAAACTGCACGCAACGTGCTTTGGCCCAAGGTGGAGCCCGAGTATCGAGCGGAACTGGAAGGCATTGCCGAAGGGCTGAAGGCGAAGAACGTGCCGATGGACCTGGACGACGTCGTGGCCCTGAATGGTTTCGAGGAAGTCGCGGACTACTATGTGCCCTGGTACAACGAACAGCACAAGGTAGCGAACGCGCCGCACCTGGTGAGCCCCGGGAATTGCAGCGCCTTTGTGGCCACGGGCAGCTACACACGCGACCATCGTGCGGTGATGGCGCACAACGCCTGGACAAGTTATCTGGACGGCGAGCGCTGGCGAATCATCTTTGACATCGTTCCCCAGCACGGCCAGCGAATCTTGATGGACGGTTTCCCGGGCGTGATTACCAGCGATGATGACTTTGGAGTGAACTCCGCCGGGCTGATGGTGACGGAGACTACCATCACGCAATTCGTGGGCTGGGACCCCAAGGGGAAGCCGGAATTTGAGCGGTCGCGGAAGGCACTGCAATACGCGCGCTCGATTGACGAGTACGTGAGCATCATGCTCGACGGAAATAACGGCGGCTACGCGAATGACTGGCTGCTGGCGGACAACAAGACGGGCGAGATCGCGCAATTCGAACTGGGCCTGAAAGCGCACCGTGTGTGGCGGACGAAAAACGGCGCCTTCGTGGGCTCGAATTTCGCACGCGACCCGGAGGTGATCGCCAAAGACACAACATTCGATCCCAAGAATCCCAGCACGTCACCCAACGCGCGGCGCACCTGCTGGGGCGAATTGATAGAGCGCAACAAGGGAAAGATCGACGTGACCATGGCGCAGCAGTTCATGGGCGATCATTACGACGCGTTTGAGAAGCGCGAGGACGCGGATGAACGCTCGCTGTGTGGCCACGTGGAGGATTCGCCGCGCGGCGTGGACGTTTGGGACTGGGGACCGTACTATCCCGGGGGCGCTGTACAGGGCAAAGCCGTCGACAGCGCCATGGCCAAAGCGATGAGCTTCTGGGCGCGCATGGGCCACCCCTGCGGCGCCGATTTCATGGCCACGCCTTTTCTCAAGGCGCATCCCGAGTATGCCTGGCAGGCGCCGCTGCTGCGCGACTTAAGAGCGGGACCGTGGACGAGGTTTCAAGCCGGGGAAAAGCAATAAGAGGATAGGCGGAGCATCGTTGTGGCGTCGATCCAGCCTGGGCGTGATTGCTGCTACAGCCTATCCCATACGACGGTAAGCGCGAGCTCAAAACTGTCTGAACAAGCCCAATACCAGCCATGCCCGACTGGGGTTTCAAATGCCCCGCAGAAGCATCCAATTCGAACCCCAAAAAAAGAGGGCCGGGGAAAGCCGGCCCTCGTGAGTATGGAATTTCGATCCGATCTAGAAGTACAACCGGAGGCCCAATTCAACGACCCGCGGGTTGTTGAACTGCCCGGTGAGAGCCCCCCAGCCGCCGGGGTTTAAGTAAGCCAGGGTCGGATCGCTGTACTCCATGTGGTTCAAGGCATTCAGGAACTGAGCGTAGAAGGTAACGTTCCATTTCTCCTTGATATGCGTTTCCTTGGCGAAGGTGAAGTCCAGGTTCCAGTCATGCTGGCCGTAATACGGGCCTGACAAATTGGTCGTGGTGTCAAGTCCCAGCAGCGTGGGCCGAAAGCTGTTGAACACCGCGGCTGGATTTTTGAACAGGTTCACGCCGTAAGTGCCGGGCGAGCAGACTTGGCCGCCGCAGTCGTTATAGGGATCGTTGCTATAGCCGACCAAAGAGTTGTAGCTGTAGCCCACGTAACTGGCGACCTGCGAGCTGATGTGAGAGTTGATTTGGGCCTTGTGCCCGAAGGTGCCGGTATTCACCAGAGCAATTTCTCCGTCGTCTTCGGCGGTGTTTTCATTTCCGCCGTATTCTCCGCCATAGGACGTTTGGGTCTCGATCGGCGCCCCGGTGCCCCAACTCCAAACCGGTGAGAAGGTCCACCCTCCGATGATGCGGTCAAGGACGGGATTCCTGGTTGCGAAGTATTTCCCCTTTCCGAAGGGCAGTTGATAGTTGGCCAGGATATTCATTACCTGGGTGCGATCAAAAGGCGCCGGGTCATAGTTCGCGTGCAGATTCCAGATGTAGGGGACCGAGTAGTCGGTATATTCCTGGTTCAGTCCGAAGGTGTTCAACGTGTGGGAGTATGTGTAATTGGCGCTCACCACCAAGCCATGCCCAGTGCGCTTCTGCACGGTCACGAACAGCGCCTGATAGTTGGCTAAGCCGTTGGCCACCTGGTTGTTGTTATACCCGTAGTGACCGACGCTGGTGGGCAGAATCTGGCAGCCAGTGCAGCCGGCGAAATTCCAAAGGCTGGGGGCGCTGCCGATGCCGTAAGCGTTGGTGTCGAAGTCGGAAATCATCGCCCAGGGTTGATAGGAGGTAATGTTTCCTGTCCCGTTGAAACCTTCGTTGGCCTCAACGGCGGAAGTGCAGTTGGGGTAACCCGTGCAGAAGGGGCTTGAGGCGCCCCCCAGGATGGTCTCGAAGAAGGGCTGGGCAGCGACGGTAGGGGTATTGCCGGAAAGTAGCGCGCCCTGGTCGGCTCGATACAGGTTGTAATAGGCGTTCGCGAAGGTCTGCCCGCCCAGGGTCATCATCGGCGGCATGGCGTCGGTGTCCTCGTCCATACTGAAGTGCTTGGCAAACCGACTATTCCAGCCGGCTTCCACAATCAACCCCCCCGGCAACTCGCGCTGAACGGTGAAGTCAATCTGGTCGTCAACCCCTGGCCGCATCGCGGCATCGAGGGAACTTTCGCTGGTGGCCCCAGGAGCGTTGACACCCGGCTCCACCGGAACAGGCAGGGTGGGGGTGGCCACGGGGAAGGGCGCGGTGTTGCCGTCCGTGCCGACGCGCCAGGCATTAGCGATGGTGACGGAATCGGTGTTGCCGGACAATGTGCCGTTACTTGCCGCACCGATCCCGCGGAGAGGCTGGCCAAAACCATATCCCAGCAAGGGCGTCAGTACGAGGTCCACCGAGTTGTTGCGGTCGTAAATCCGCACGTAACCGCCACGGAAGACCGTCTTCTTGTCTCCAAGGAGCTTATTCACGAACCCGATACTGCTCCCTTTGGGGCTGTAAGCCAGCGAAACGCGAGGGCTAAAGCCGCCGTAGAAAGGTGTGAAAGGATATTTCTCATGGTTGCTCATACCCAGAATTGGGGTAAAACCCCAAACCGGGTTGTAAACCTGCCCCTGGACCGCTGCGTTCTCCACGCCAGTAATCAAGCTATTGAAGGTCATGGGTTGACCCAGGGCATCGGTGAGAATGTCCTGAACGCCGTTTTTCTCGTAAGGAGGCATTTGCGTGCCCCACTCCAAGCCGTAGTTCAGGGTCAAGTTGGGCCGAATTTTCCAGGAGTCGGTAAAGAAGAGACTGTAGGAGTCAATAATGGAGTGGTCTTCAAGGGTGTTGGCGCCAGTCAGGGCGAAGTTGCTCCCGCCCCGCACAAACACTTGCTCACTTTGGTTTACAATCCCCATCAACTGCGCCGCGTTGTTTTCATACGCGCCGATGGCGGAAGAATCCATGCAGGTGGTCGCCGAGGCGCCGGGGGCCCCGCACAGTTGGGGGTAAAGGTTGGTGTTCCAAAGCAGGTCGCTGTTGGCGTTGCCGATCTGGTAGACCATCTGGGTGAGTGCGGCCACCACCTCGTCGTCGCGTTCGTGGATATCATAGAAGTGGGCAAATTGGCCGCCCAACTGGAGGTAGTGGTTGCCCTTCAGCCAGCTCACGGTATCGGCCCAAGTCCAGTCCTGGCCGTCCCAGAGGCGGTTGCGGGCTTGCTGGGTTTGCATGTCGATGGGATCGAGCGAGTTGCCCGTCTCTCCGCCAATCTCCATGCCGCCGGTAATGCCGAGTTGGCCGACGGGAACGCCGTACCGCTGCCA
>JASHTY010000092.1 GCA_030040315.1 Terriglobia bacterium
TTTGGGGCGCGCACGAGCACCTGAACACAAGCACCCTGCTCATTCAGCAGTGCCGGTGTTTCCAGCGCGGCCTGGCCGCCTCCGATGACGATGACCTGCTTATCTCGAAATCTGGCAAGATCACAGTGATGGCTGCTGTGCGTCGCAAGTTCGCGAGGCAACTCTGCAAATTGCTCGGGCAGGCGGGAGAAGTAGACGGTGCCCACCGCAAGCACCACTCTCCGCGCCTGAAAGCTTTCGCCGGTATCGAGCTGAACCCTGAATTGCCCGGGCTTACCGGCCAGCTCGACCACGCCGCACTCCTCCACCTCGGGCACGACTTGCTGTTGGAAATGGAGCCCGTAATCGACAAACGTCTGAAGCAAAATGGGCAATCCATGATCGCCATACGGCAGGCCGCGATCGTGGCAATACCGGGCAAGGGTCAATTTTTCTTCGGGATCGGAAAGGCTTGAGCCCATGCCGTCGGATTTCAGGATCATTCCCGCCGGCATGGCCATTCGCCAGTTTTGCATCGGAATGCCGAATATGCGGAAGGGCACTCCGAGCACTCTTAAATGCGCCGCGATGGAAAGGCCATAGGGACCTGCGCCCACAATTTCCACTTGAGAATCACTCATATACGCCTCGCTGGACCTGCTACAGCATTCTGAAGACGGAATTTGGATGGGAATCGCGCGCCCTTCGATCATCGATAGCCGGACCCCCCGTGGCAACCTAGTCTCTTGCGGATGTGCTTGGAGGAATTCGGCCGGGGCTCCAACTCCCGGATTTCATCTGAGGAAAGCAGGTGGACAAATCAAGGTTCGATAGATGTGCGCCCCTACGGGGGGGATGGAAATTCTTCAAGGCGTTCGCGAGCTTCCCTGCTTGAAGATTGGCCTCGTGGAGAACTCCCTGGCGCCCTCCAACTCGTGGCCTTCCGAACACCGGAGTGTACTTCTCATGAAGCAGCAATTCGGCGGCGCATACAGCCGGCTCAGCGTGGAACAGGTTTTGGATTGAGCCATCCGTCAGGAGATTGCACGTCGCCACTAGGCTCATACCCTCGTGATGAGCCATCCAACAACGGACGACCTGGAAATTCTCCCGGGAGCTGGGGAGAGAATTTCTGAAGTCGACCGCGTCATAGAAGCCAAACTTGCCCAGACAGCCCGTATAGCGCAATCGCTGAAGGTTGCGAACCGCTTGCTGGGGATCAATTGCAAGGCCTAAGAAGGATGCATACGGGGACACCGCATGAAAATTTCCACGAGCCAGACTCTCTTTCAATAGCTCATCCAACCCAGGTTCGAAAGAAGGCGATTTGCCTGACATGATCTGCCCGACCTTTGCGGTATCTTCGTCTGCGCCAAGGACCTTCCAACCCAGGCTGCTTAAACCCACTGCAGTGGGAAGGCCCGCATGGCCGAGCCCGATCACTGCAATCTTGCGGGAATCAGAGCCAGGTTGCTCTTGAGGGCGAATATCCATGTTCAACACTCCTCGGTTTTGGGAATTAATACCCTGCATCATTTACGGTTCTTGCTGGTTTAAACCACTTCAATTTCATACCCGTCGATACGAACGGCCAAAGACCTGCGGACCAACTCCACTGAAACAACCAGACGGTGTTCGCTGTCCCTGGAGATGAGCGTGCCTTCAATTCCGTTCAGGCATCCGCCTTTCACTCTCACCCGCTGGCCGACTCGCAAAAAGGGGTAAGGGGCAAACGACACGGGATTGGTTACGACGGTTCGCACGTCATCAATCTGCTTGTCAGGGATGGGCAGTCCAGCACCACCGGCGCCTACGAAACAGTAAACGCCCATAGTGGTTAAGACCGACATCCGCATATCCGACTTGGGATTGATCCGAACGAATACGTAACCCGGGAACAAAGGCAGATGGACCAACTGCCGCCGGTCGCTCCAGCGGTGAACCTGGCTTATAACCGGCAGGAAAGCCTCCACACCCTTTGATTCAAGCTGCCCAGTCACTTTTTTTTCGCTACGGGCGCGCGTCTGAATGGCGTACCAGGCGACCTCATCAGCCTGGGATCCCTCACCCACCGGATGGACGGATGGAAATTCAGATTGCATTATGGACATAGCTTCGCCCTCTCAGTCCCATGCCGGGACGCCCCCTTTATATTTTTCGATTGCCTGCGCGGCAGGTCGGACGCGCCGCGCACGATCCACAGGACTACAGTCGGTCGTATAGGACCTGGGGAATCGGATAAGTGCGGTTGTTCAGTACCACCCCGATTACCTCGGCGCCGGCGTTAATGAAGTGGTCCTTGGCGCGGCGTGCCGTTTCCCTTCGGGTCTCATTGGCGGAAACGATCAGGACCACGCCATCGGACCATTGCGCGAGAGGAAGCGCGTCGGAATAGACATTCACCGGCGGCGAGTCAATCAGCACATAGCGAAATGCCCGGCGCATCTCCGCGATTCGAGCCGAAAGCCGGCCTCCGAATCCGCCCGTCCCGGCCATGGGCGAGCACTTCACCCCGCTGGGGAGGAACCACAAATTGGGGATGGGAAGTTTCCTGACGTAATCCTGAACGGGACCGCCTTCCGAAATCGCCTCCGATAATCCTCTGCGATTGTCAACGCCCAGGCAAAGGTGCATCGAGGGAAAACGCAGGTTTGAATCCACCAGGCAAACCGGCTGATCACACTCCGCCGCGAGAGCCTGCGACGCGCCCAGACAGATGGAAGTGCATCCGCTCTCCGCAGCGGCTGCTGCGAATACCACCGCCCGCCGCGATTCTTTTCCAGGCGCGAGGAACACCGCCTGAACAAGCTTCACCAGTTCTTCGCGTGAAAGCACGTGAGCGCTGGGAACGGGCCGCATTTCATAGGTTCGTGTCATTGAGGCGGGCAGGGCCAGTCGTCCAATTCGACCGAAATCTCCCTGTGAAGCCCGCTGGAGCAAATCAAAATTCTAACTCATTCCGTTCCCCTTTCCTGAATCGTCGGACCTCCGGGGGGCCCACCGGTTGTATTGTTTGGCTCGGTGCGTGCTCCTGTTGCGGGAGCCGAAGTAATCCGGATCTTCTTCGTCACTGCGCTCCCCGCCTCTAAATGGAACCGGCCGGAAATCGGCCGAAGACCCTGGCCGGGGACCACCTCGCAAACGTGCCATCCCGCACTCAACACAGCTTCCACGCGGCTGTGTCCATACGGCTTGCCGTCGATGAAAACCTCCATTCCGGAAGGCTCTGTGTCCACGATGAGCAGGCCGCGTGCCACCTGGGACTGCAAGTCAGCCATCATCCACTGCTCCCGGCCTGCGGCCACGTGCACCCTGCGGCTCCAGTTCACGTGGCCGCCTTTCGAGATCGGCACGTCGTACGTGCCATCCACCAACTTGAAAAGATGTAGAGTAATCCAGTGCGGGTCGGCGCGTCCGTTCAGGCTGATTTGGGCACCGCTTTCACTCGATTCAACCACCAGCTTGCCCTGCTCAGTTGCTGGGTAATTTTCATCGCTGGAAGTATTTGTTCGCTGCGTGGGTGCGAGGACTAATTTGGTGGCAAAGGCATTGAGGGCGGCTGGATTGTCGGCTCCCCCCCTGCCTCACTGGTGGAAGCATTGCCCGCACCGCCGAGGATGGCTGGGGAGTCGTTATCGGTACGCGAAGGCATTGGAGTATCTGAGATCGCGGGGTGCGAGTCGCCCGCGATGCCCATTGGTGCGCCGGGGGTGTCATCCGGGGCCGGGTTCAACCCTGCACTTTCAGTCGGCGCAGAGAACCCTGCAGGTGAATTATTCGCGCTACGGTCTTGCAGCTTATTGGCGGAAGAGGGCACTCGACTCATGGCCCACACCACAAAGCTTGAAGCGGGTTTCAACCAACTGCTCCTCCACACAAACGCGCAAAGCGTCGCCAAGGCCAGCGCGACTACCGTCCACCCAGGGGATGAGTGCCGGGATTGTCGCTCATCCCCGCCTCGGAAGGCCGGCGAGTCTTCGGAAATGTCAACCTCATCCAAAATTCCGCATGGATTGGCGGCAGGGGGTGAGGGTGGATGGCCACCGATCTGAGGTGTGGCCGATGTGGCTAAGGGTGGGACGCCGATTCGTGGGTTGCCGGGCGGTTCACCCAATGACTCCAATTTCAGATCAGCAATCACCTCCCGAATGATTGGCTTATCAATTCTCTTTTGTCCTTTCGCGTAACCTAAAGACAAAGCGTTAAAACAGAGATTATTAATGTTTCTGGGGATGCCCCTGCTGTAGAACGCAATCAGCGCCATCGCCCGTGAAGTGAATAGCCGGAGTCCCTGGCATCCTGCTTTACGAAGGCGGAATTGAATATACCTTGCGATTTCACGGCCGCGGAGCGGTGAGAAATAAGCAATGATGGATATCCGCTGGCGGAGCTGCGCCAGATTTGGCTGCATCAATTTGTTCGCCAGGGCGGGCTGGCCAACCAGGATAATTTGCAAAAGCTTTGTGTGTGGGGTCTCAAAATTGGAGAGCATGCGGGCCATTTCCAGCACGGAATCGTCCAGGTTCTGCGCTTCATCGATGACCGGAACCAGCCGCTTGCCCGAGTTCAGCCCTTGAATCAGCACCTGCTGGAGCTGCGCCTGCAGGTCGCTCAAATCCTTCCCTGCCGGTTCCACATTCAGGTCCAACAACAGGTTCTTGATGAATTCGTGTGAGCTGGTGTGCGTCTGAAAAAGAAAAGCGGCCTGCGCAGATCTCTGGAGATTCTCCATCAGGCGCAGAACCAGCGTGGTCTTTCCCAGACCCGGTGCGGCAATCAGGGCCATGAATCCACGGCCCGTTTCAATTCCATAAACCAACGAGGCAAAGGCCTCCTGATAGGCAGGTGCCATGTAGAGAAAGCGCGGATCGGGCGTCACTCCGAATGGCTGCTCGTTGATTCCATAGAATTCCAAGAACATAGTTAGGGACTCCCGTTACTCCTGCTGCGTCAATAAGCGGGGTTCCGCCCCACCGGTATTTTGCGGAATGGATTGCACGCGCATTCCACCGCCAGCTGCCGGCAATCCCAACCCCGAGGGACTGCCCCCTTTGGCAAAGCACGCGAGCAAGGGGAGGCCGAGGAATGTACCGACTTCTTCCGGCGCCCGGAAAGTTGGATCGAAGTAATCGGAAACGAACGCCACGGCAATGCTCATCATCAGTGCGAGCGTCAACGCGGCAGCCACCATCAGCCAAAGTGAGTAAACGGGAAACCACGGAACCATGGGCACCTCGGCGACCGAAACATTCAGCACACGGCTTTTGTCCAATTCCTCGGAAATCCTTGCCTGTTCCTGCTTCTGCACATAGAGCAGGTAGCTGTCCTCCGCGGTCTTGATGTTTCGCATCAAATCGTTACGCTGGATTGCCTTCTGATCGATCAGGAGGGCCTGCTGCTTGTAAGCGTCAATAATCGGTTCGGTAGCCCGCAATTTCCCGTTGTAGCCCGACAGGTCGGCATTCGCCTTGACCAGCTCCGACTGCAGCAACAGATATGTGGGATTCTGGCTGGTGCTTTGCTGCTTCACCGGGTTTTGGCTTTCGGACGAAATCTGTGCATTCAACCCGGCAATCTGCTTGTCAACGTCCTGGACCATCCGGTATGTCGGCAGGTATTTCGTCAGCAAATCTGTCCTGCGCGTCTCGAGCTCCGCCAGGCTTGACTTAAGGCTAGCCAGCAGTGCGGGATTGTCGCCGGAAGTAACCTGTGTGGTCAGGCGCGCAGGGGTCTGTGCCAGCTCCGCTTGAATTTCGCTGATCTGCTTCTGCGTCTCCCGCATTTCCGACTTGGTTTCGTGCAGGGTGCCTTCAAACTCGCCCGCCTTCCTGACCAGAATTTCCTTCTCGAGCTCCGGGTCGGTTGAGTCCTTTGCCAAATCGTAGCTGGCGAGCTGCTTCTCAGAATTCTGAAGCTGCTGCTGGTAATGCTCGGTCTGACTGTGGAAAAAGTTGTAGACCCCCTGGCGGACGGTGGACAGCCACGTGCTTTTCCATGTGCTGCTTGTCCAGATCGTTCAGAATTTGCGCGGCAAGTTCCGGATAACGCGATCGCAGCGCAACATGAATCACGTTGGATTGCGGAATCTCGTCGATCTTCAATTCGTCGCGAAGCCTCTGCTCGGCCGTGGCGATTCTCCATTGACTGTCGCGCCAGGGCAGGAAAATGTTCCACAAGTGCTTTTCACGCTGGTCAAGGTGCAGGTCCTTTACGACAGCTTCCAGCAGATCGTTGCTTTGCAGGATTGAGATTTCCGTGTTAATTTCGCGCTCTGTGGGCACATCGGTGGAGTTCGTGTCCTCCCGGGAGTTCGCATCGGTTGAAACAACTTGCTCGGCCCTCCGGTGCTTTACCACAATTTGCGTTTCCGCCTCGTACTTAAGCCCAAAAACTGCGATGGCAACGATCGCCCCCGCAAGGACGGAGACGAAAGTGATCTTGATCGATCGTTTGTTCCTGAAGAGCGCGGAGAGAAATGTGCGCAGCGTGTCAGGGGACGATCGCCCGGGAAGCATCGGCTGGATCATGAAGTTCTTCGACGACATGGGGGAAAGCATCGGCAATTGCTCTGACATTTTGATTCTCCTCAACTTGCATTGGTCGTGAACTTACAGGCGTGACGCTGTAGCCTGAAGTTTAGGGAACCGCATACATTCCCATGGAGGGATTGGGAATAAATGCTTTGACTTTGGAGATCGTATTCTGCGGGACGTAAAGCATGTCTCCGGGATGGAGGGAAACATCCTCCTCTAGGTTGCGGGTCTTCAACATGTGTTTAATGTCAAGCTTGGTGACGGAGGACCACCTGTCATTGACCCGGTGAAAGAGCAACACCTGCGAGTGCTTCGAATCCGTGTTGAGCCCGCCCGCCATGGCCAGTGCGGCGGTAACAGTGGTACCACCCCTCAGTTCATACCTGCCGGGGTGCCCAACCTCACCGAACGCCAGGAAATAGGGTTTCTCAAAATCTTTCAAATCGATGCTGACGACGGGGTTCGCAAGAATCTTGGCGTAGGCGGCTTGAAGCTGGCCGCGGACCTGGGGCATCGTTTCCCCTTGAATGTGGAGGTCGCCAACTTCCTTCAGCGTGATGAACCCATCGGGCTGGACTGTGACGGTTTGGTTGAATTCCGGTGTAAATTGAAATTGCAAGTCGAGAACGTCTCCGTTCCCAATAATGTAGCGCGGATCACGACGTTGGAGTTCAGGGCCAGTCTGTGCCGGGTCGAGATGGTCCACACCGTGACTGAGCGCATCCATAACCGCGTCTGACGAGGGGTTCTGGTTTTGACTGGTCTGCTGAGCCATCGCCAGTGCGCCGCCGAGAGCGATCAGAATTGCGATCTGGAAAATCCTGTTTTTGGAAACCACAGCTTCATACCCTCCATAACATCGTGTCGACCGATCTGTGATGTGTTCTTACGCGGGGGCACAATCCCGAATCCGGGATGCAGATTGTCTTGAAGTGCGCCAGGACCGCATCGATAGCGAAGAGGCGGGGAGTTGCAGGCAACAAATGTCTCGCGTAGAATTTCTGCTTGTCACGACGTTCTCTCCGTCTCAAACGCATGAGAGCGTTATGGCTCGGCCGGCCATGAGCCATCACCTCACGTCCGGCCACTCTGGTCAAATCAACTTTGTTTCCTTTCCAAGATGCTTGCGTTTTGCTCAAACCTTTCGGTTAGGTGGGCGCGCATAGCGGCTCCCCTGAGGTCCTGAAGCGAGAGTACGCTACCCGCTCGTGGAGTTCCCCCTTGCTTTTGACACGGCATACTGCCAGCGGGGTTGCTTTTTCGACGGAACGTCGTATTCATCTCACCATTCAGCCGCATCCCAATCCTATTTCCTTTGCCGTTCCCCGCGCCTTCCAATATTCGTTCAGTGATTCCTTGCTTCAACTTGCTTAAACACCCTTCAAACGCGTAAAGTTTCGCTGCCCACTCAAACGCCATCTTCGTTGCACATTGATGGCCCTTTAGCGAACCGCATATCCTCCTGATTCCAC
>JASHTY010000633.1 GCA_030040315.1 Terriglobia bacterium
ACATTCGCCACGTCGGCAAAGACCGTATCGGGATCGCCCTTTACAAACATCACCTTGTCATTCCTGGTCTTGAAGATTTCCTCAAGACGCGGGCCCAAAGCATCAGCCGTGATGTCATCCTGATTGAGCTTCAGATTCCCGCGCGCGTCGATGCTGACCACAACGGTGCGGTTCAACACATCGGTGGGCGGTGGGGACTTGTCCTTGCTCGGCTGGGGAACCAGCGCGTCCAAGCCCTTGGGCGTCAGCGGCGTGATCACCATAAAAATGATAAGCAACACCAGCAGCACGTCAATCAACGGGGTGACATTCATGTCCACCATGGGACCTTTCTTGTCACCCCCTACGGCCATAGCCATAGTACTACCCTCCTTCATTTACACGAACCGAGCGCGGCAAAACGCCTTGCGCCTATTGCGTCGGCGCCTCTGCAGCAGCGGCGGCACGGGCAGTAACTCGCTTTTCGGTTTCGAGTCCCAGGGAATCGACGCCCGCGGCGCGGATGTTATCCACAACCTCCGCCACGGCCTTGTACTTCGCGTTCCGGTCGGCGCGCAGGTAGACCGTCTTGTCCAGCTTATCGGCAATCCGGTCCTTGACGGTGGTGGTGATTTGGTCCGGCTGGATGCGGTCGTTCCCCAGAAAGATCGACCCGTCCCGGGTGACGGCCAGCACGATGGCATCTTCCTTGTCCGCGTCCTGCATATCGCGGGTGTTGGTCGCCTTCGCCATATCCACGCTGACGCCCTTTTGCAACATGGGCGTGACCACCATGAAGATAATCAGCAGAACCAGCATCACATCCACCATGGGTGTGACATTGATGTCTGCGACTGCCCCTAGAGATTTGAATTTCTTGGCCATTTACTTCTTCCCCCGCGAGGCGCGCTTGATGAAATAGTCGACCAGCTCGGATGAGGAGTTGTCCATTTCCACGTCGAACGACTCGATTTTGCTGGTGAAATAGTTGTAGATCCACACGGCCGGGATGGCGACAAAGAGCCCGATGGCGGTGGTCACCAGGGCTTCGGAAATTCCTTTCGAGACTCCTGCCAATCCGGTGGACTTGCTGCTGGCAATGCCCTGGAACGCGTGGATGATTCCCAGCACGGTCCCAAGCAAGCCGACGAAGGGGGCGGTGGAGCCGATGGTGGCGAGCGTCGAGACGCCGCGCTTCAGCTCGGCGTGCACGATGGCCGCGGCCCGTTCCAGAGCCCGCTTGGACGCTTCAATAGTTTCGCCGGGAATCTCCGCCGAAACCTGATGCGCCTGGAACTCCTGCAAGCCCGCCGTGACCACTTTCGCCAGGTGGCTGCGCTTGTTCTGTTCCGCGATGGAAATCGCCTCATCAATCTTTCCATCCCTCAGAGCGCCGGCCACGGCCGGAGCGAAAACCCGCGACTGCTTGCGGGCGCCGCTGAAGGCGATCCAGCGGTCAATCATCACCCCGATCGACCAGGCCGACATGACAATCAAGACAATCACGATCCCCTTGGCGGCGATTCCCATGGAATTCCACATGGAAATCGGGTCAAAGCCGACTGCCTCTTCCTGAAACAACCACAAACCTAAGGCCAAAAAGTTTCCCACAAGCATAGTGTTTTCCCCTCCAAAAAAAATTCCAGAATCTTCTGGTTACTCCGCCAACGTGAAGTTCACATCAATTTCCGTGGCCACCTCAACCGCATCGCCGTTCAGCATGGTGGGTTGGTAACGCCAGCGCGCCACGGCCGCCATCGCTGCGCTGACCAGCAGCGGGTGGCCTGAGATGACCTTCAAATTTTCAATCGTGCCGTCCTTGCTGATAACCGCGTCCAGACGCACTTCACCCTGAATGCGCGCCATCTTGGCAAGCGGCGGATACTCCGGCTTGGGCCCGAAGATCAGCCTCGCGCCTTCCACCTGTCCGCCCACGCGGATACGCTGCGTGACGTGCGGCTTGGGGGGAGGCGGAGGCGGAGGCGGAGCGGATGACATCACGCCGCCCAGCACGCCACCCAGGATCCCGCCCATTTGCCCGCCCGGAACGCCACCCGGAACCCCACCGACTACCCCCGTAGCGGTTGGGGGCGGCTCCGGTTCATCCTTAACTACCGCAACGGTCTTGGGTATCACTGTCGGGGCGCGCATAATGTCTTCCATGCTCACCCGGTGTATGATGCGCGGAGCAGGGGCCGCGGCTGCCGGTGGCGGTGGTGGCGGTGGTGGCGGTGGTGGCGCGGAAAGAAACGTCATCAACTGCGCCTTGGGCAGCGCCGAAGTATAGATCAGGGGGTAGAGGATCATCCCGCCGATCACCAGCGCTTCAAAGATGTAAGCAATCGGAAGGGTGGCACGCTTCCAATCCCCCGTTTTGGCCGCAGTGTAAATCAGATACAAAATGAATCCCAGCAGGGGCAGCAAAATAAATACGATGGCCCAACCGGCGCGGCTGAATCCGTACCGTTTGGCGTCCGCAAGAACGTAGCACAGCCCCAGTGCGAACGCGCCGCCCAAGACGGCCAAAATGATCGACTGGGTGACGATGACGCTTGTCTCATTGGCGCTCAGCATGGGGAAACCGAAATAGCCCGCGAAGAAGACCGCGACGGTCGCCACGAGCGCGATCAGCCAGTGCGTGCCGTTCAGAACTGGCGCTCTTTTTGTTGAGGAATCCAGCAACGTATCGTCGAACATGGATTGTTACCTCCTGCAATAATTGGCGCCACGGGGTCCGCCTGCCCCCGACAAAACGCAAGCGCTCGTGTTCATGCCGCCTTAGCTCCTGAGGCCACCCTTCCTGCACTGGAGCGCTCGTAAAAATACACCACAATCGGGCTGGCAATAAAGATGGAGGAGTAGGTTCCGATGATCACTCCCACCACCAGCGCGAAAGCGAACCCATGAATCACTTCGCCGCCGAAAAGGAAAAGTGAGAGTACGGCCAGGAACGTCAGTCCCGAGGTCAGGATGGTCCGGCTAAGGGTCTGATTGATGCTGTGATCGACGAGCTTGGAAAACTCCACGCGCTTGGTGGCGTGAACGTTCTCGCGAATTCGATCGAAGACCACGATCGTGTCGTTCATGGAATACCCCACCAGGGTCAGCAGGGCGGCGATGACCGTTAAAGTAATTTCCTTGTTCAGCAGGGAGAAAAAGCCAAGCGTAATAATCACGTCGTGGAACGTGGCGACCACGGCGGCGACGCCATAGATTAACTCAAACCGGAACCAGATGTAAATCAACATGGCGCCCAGGCCCGCCAGAGTAACGTAAAGAGCCTGGCGGCGCAGGTCTGACCCGACTTTGGGTCCGACCACCTTGGTGTTGGTCACAGCGTAGCTGCCCAGATAAAAATCCTTGTTCAGGGCGGAAATGATGGGCGGCGTCACTCCCGGCACGCCGCGCAGGCTGTCAAAGTTCTCGATCAGCCCGCCCTGCGCGGGCGCGTTCCGATAATTCACGACGGCATCAGCAAGATCGTGGTAAGACTTGGTGGCCGTGTCCAGTCCCTTGGGCTCGATTCCCAGGGGATCAGCCGCCAGCAGATGATCAGCCACGATCTCCGGGCTGGCATTGTTAAAATCGGTCTTTCCTTCAGGGCCCTTTCCGTAAAGTCCCGAGAGGGCATTGATAATAGTCTGGCGGCCGGCATCGAGCGTGTTGCCCGAAGTGGTGGTTGAAAGGTCCAAGCCAATCAATACAGCGTTGCTCTTGCCGCCTCCCAGCCCCTGCGCACTTCCAACGCCCTGAATGGTTTCGTTGTGCAGTCCCAGGCCGTCAAGTTCGTGACGGATCGCGTCGACTTTGGGAGGCTGCGCAAAATTGACGTTCACGACGGTGCCGCCGCGGAAGTCAATCCCGTAAACCAGTCCCCTGTGAGCCACCATGGATACTATCCCTATGACTGCTAAAGCGATGGAGAGGGAGATGAAATACCACTTTATCTTCATCCAGTCAATCTTCGGTTCGTGGAAAAACTCCATACCCTTTCTCAACACCCTTCCTTAGACTTTGACACCGCAACGGCACGCTGGGTTCCAGAAAATTAGCAGTGTTTCATTCTTGTAGAGGCGGTCTCTGACCGCCGTCACAGGGTCATGATATAGCATGCCTCTACAGTTCGCCGCTCGCCCTGCGACCCAAAGCCGTCTTCGGTCGACGGGTCGGAGAGCGCCACTAGAACTAAATACTCAGTTCGGCGCCCTTTTCGCGCCGAGAGAGCTCGTAATCAAAAATCACCCTCGAAACAAAAACCGAGGTGAACAGGTTCGCAATCAAACCGATGGTTAAAGTCACCGCGAAACCCTTGATGGGTCCCGTCCCGAAAGTAAAAAGGATGACGGCGGAAGCCACGGTGGTGACGTGGGTATCAATAATGGTCCGAAATGCCTGCTCAAATCCAGCGGCCACCGCCGCGCCGACCGCCTTGCCCAACCGCAGCTCTTCACGAATTCTCTCGAAAATCAGGACGTTGGAGTCGACGCCCATACCGACGGTCAGGATGACGCCGGCAATGCCCGGCAGGGTCAGGACTCCGCCAATCCAAGCCATCATGGCAATCAGAATCAGCAGGTTCAGCGCCAGCGCCACGTCAGCATTTATTCCCGCCCCGCGATAATAAATCAGCATGAATCCCATCACGGCGAGCAACCCCGCAATTGCAGCAATCACACCGTGACGAATAGAATCGGCTCCCAGCGAAGGCCCCACCGTCTCCTCCGAAAGATAATTGATGGAGGCGGGAAGGGCGCCTGATTTCAATGTCAAGGCCAGGTCTTGTGCCGACTCTTGAGTGAAATTTCCTCCCTCAATGACCCCGCTTTCGTTGATCTGACTGTGAATAACCGGTGCGGTGATGACGCGATTGTCCAGTACTACGGCGAGGTATTTTCCAACGTTTTGCCCGGTGACGCGGCCAAAGCGCTCAGCACCGTCGTGATTTAACGTGAATTGCACACTGGGGCGTCCGCTCGAATCGCGGGAGGGCTCAGCTCCGGTCAAGTCACGCCCCGTAACCGCCGCGACGCGGTTCAGGACGTACCAAACCTCACTCCCGTTTTCGCTGCCTGGAAGCAGCTCCGCATCCGGCGGCAACACTCCACCATGCTGAGCCAGGGCCGCATCCCGCGAAGAGTAAGGCCCGTCCTGCACCAGTTTGAATTCCAGCAGCGCGGTCTTCTGAATGATGTCTTTGACCCGGCTCTCGTCGCTCACACCGGGCAATTGCACCACCAGCTCGAAATCACCTTGGCCGTATTCAGCGATGGTCGGCTCGGTTACACCGAGCGCGTCAACGCGCTTGCGAATCGTGTCCATCGACTGCTCCAGGGCCTGATTGCGGATGGTGACGGCCGAGCTCGTCTTGAGCACCATCATCCAGCCGGTTTGGTCCGCGGGAACGCGCACCAAATCCCAGTCCGAGAAAAGGTCGGAAACCAGCGTTTGTAAATCGCTCGACCGGTCTTGAGCGAGACCTTTAATAAGAATGCGATGGATGGGGGGATTCTCGGACTTGTCATTGTCGGGTTCGATGTCCGCGTAGGGAATACTCTTGCTCTTCATTTCCTCTTTCAAGCGGTCCATGGCGTCATCGCAGGTAATGTTTACGGCATCCTCAACCTGCACCTGCAAGATGAGATTCATTCCGCCCTTCAAGTCGAGCCCAAGATGAATGCGATTGTGGAGATTGTCCTTCAGTTGTTGTACGTTTTTGGGAAAGCCGATGATCCCAAAGATGCAGGCCAGCACCACGACGAGAATTACGATTGCGCGGGTTCGAAGCTTGGTTTCCATGAAGAACCGATTTCCCCTTTCGCTCCGCCCAGGCGTGGCACGGGCATCCTGCCCGTGAATTTCACGGTCTGGAAGGCCGTACCACCATTGTTACTTCTTGCCTTTGGTTCCCGAATCCTGCTTCGCGGGCTCGGCTGATTCCTCAGTCACAATGCTGGTAATGGCTGAGCGCGCCATCTCAACCTTTACCTGGCTGGCGATCTGCAACTGCACAGTGCCCTCCCGGAAGCCCACGATTGTACCGTAAATCCCGCCGCTTGTGGCCACGCGATCGCCCGTCTTCAGATTGGCGAGCATGTCCTGGAGCTTGCGCCGCTGCTGCGACTGCGGCCGGATGACCAGGAAATACCAGATCGCGAAGAGCGGCGCGAAAATGAATAGAATCTGGCTCAGCGCGCCCGACAAGCCCGGGTCCGCCGCCAGGAGAAAAGGTTGTAGAAAGAGGCACTCGATCAAGGTCGTGCCGCAGCTTCTGGGAATATTGACGACCATCCCGTCCGACGATTACGGGATGTTCTCGGTTCGGGTTTTCCGGATTCGCTTCGGGCCGGATTCGCTTCGGGACTTCAGCGCCGTCTTTTCAAGCGCCACCAACCGACCTCGCTGGACGGGACCGGTGCTACAGATGCGAGCGCACCCTATCGTGGAATTCCGCGAACTCTCCAAAAATTAAAGCCTGCCTGATTCTGCGCATGGTGTCAAGGTAAAAGTGGAGATTGTGATACGTGGCCAGGATCGCTCCCAACATTTCCCCGGTCACAAAAAGATGGCGCAGATACCGGCGCGAATATCGGTGGCAAACCGCGCACGCACACGCCGGGTCGATTGGACCTTCGTCCCGCGCGTAGCGGGCGTTGCGCAGAATCACTTTGCCTTGTGAAGTGAATGCGCAGGCGTTGCGGGCGTTGCGCGTCGGCATGACGCAGTCAAACATATCGATGCCCCGGGCCACGCCTTCCAACAGGTCTGCGGGAGTGCCCACTCCCATGAGATACCGAGGGCGGTCGCGGGGCAGAAGTTGCGCAGTAAACTCCGCTGTATCATACATTTTCGATTTGGGCTCACCCACGGCCAAGCCGCCAATTGCATAGCCCTCAAAATCCAGTTCCAGCAATGCCTCCGCGCTCTGCCGGCGTAGATCCTGCTCGGTTCCACCCTGCACGATGCCGAAGAGTGTCCCTTGCCCCTTATCCCTTTCCACTGCCTCCTTCGCGCGCTTTGCCCAGCGCGTGGTCAGCTTTACGGAGCGCTGTAATGTCTCGCGGCTGGCCGGGTATTCGACGCACTCGTCGAGGCACATCATGATGTCGGAGCCGAGCGCCAATTGGATTTCCGCGGCGCGCTCGGGGGAAAGGAAATGCGAGGAGCCATCCAGATGCGATCGGAACCACACTCCGTCCTCGGTGACCCGACCCAGCGATTTCAGGCTCATCACCTGGAAGCCGCCACTATCCGTCAGAATGGGGTGCGGCCACGACATGAACCGGTGCAGCCCTCCGGCTTCGCGAATCAGTTCGTGCCCGGGACGAAGATAAAGGTGGTAGGTATTGCCCAGCAGGATCTGCACGCCCAGAGCTTCCAGTTGGTCCTGGGTCACGCCCTTCACCGTGCCGCCGGTGCCCACGGGCATGAAGACGGGTGTCTCAATGACCCCGTGCGGTGTGTGAATTAACCCGGCGCGCGCACGCGTGCTTTTGTCTTCGGCAAGAATCTCAAACTTGATCGGCATGAGGCTTGGGGGTTTTTCGCGGCTAGCTCATTGCCGCGACAATTCCCGCGTGACCCAGCACGATGACCACCCAAATCGCGAGGAATGTCAGGAAAATGGCCAGCGTCCCTACCTTTTTCCCGGTGGCGGCGGAAAGCCCCATTGAGGCCAGTATCATGAACCAGACGCGAAAAATGTCGAACGAGCTGGCAATCACATAAAGCGGCTTGGACGTAGTAAGAGGGTTCAGGAAGAAGCCCAGAGTGGTCGGCAGGAAGTTATCCGCATTGAATTGCTCCATGTCGCCGAAAAAAATCATCAAAACGCCAAGCACGGTTTCGACGAGCAGAACCAAATTGGCGTAGCAGACCGCAGAAAAAGCCGTCTTGAATTTAGCTGAACCTCCGAAAATCACGTTCGCGATCAGAAGGCCCACGGCCGCAATCACCAGCAGGTAAATGGGAACGCCGATGACAGCTCCCGCACGCATGCTGACTGCGGTTATGGTCCCCGCCTTCTGAATCGCCTGATCGATTTGTTCAGGCGTCATCTGCGCGCCCCTGCCGCTCAGTTCGAGCGACCGGCGGATGATGCGGTCGATACCCACTTTCTCCAGCATGGCTTCAATAATCACAATGGAGCTGACCGTCATAACGATCAGCGGCGCAAGGAAATCCGGCCGGCGCGCGATGGATTCAAAGGCTTGCCCTGGCGAGATGAAAACGTTGAAGGCTTTGCTGAAAAATGACTCGCTGGGTTGTTGGTCCGGGGGTGGAGGCGCAATGGCTGTATCGCCCATAAATCACTTCCTTTGCGATTTTAGTGCTGAACTCAGAGGTGAAGAGGTTTAGCCGCCCGCAGGGGATTAGTCACACTCTCACAGCTTTCCCCTTCACGAGTGAAAGTATCAACTCCCGGAGAGGGAAGCAAGGACATTCTGGGTATTGCAGAGTCCGCGGGAATGCCGGTGTCTTTTTAGATTGCGCGGGCGATCCAGCCGAATACGTAGAGCAATGCGCCACCGTAAAGCAGAATGGGTTCAAGGTAAGTGCGCATCGTCACAAGGATGGGGAAATCGATCGGTGACCAGGGACCGTAGCCGCCCCAATACACCTTAACCAGCAAGCCCAGGACAACGAGCGAAAGCCCACGGCTGCGCATGTGCTTGGCCTTATCGGGGCCAATCCAGTAACTCTTGCCCTGGTAGACGGTGCCGGATTGCGTCTCGAGCGAGCTATCACATTTTCGGCAAACTTTGGCCGTGTCGTAGTTGGAGTACCCACAGTATGGGCAAATTTTCATGGCTGCGGACCCCCCGCATGTGGAATCAGTTCAACGTGAGCACCGCTGCCCGGCAGCGATCCTTGCTGAGCGGAAGGGTTACTCCCGCACGGTAGCATTCAGGAACGCCCGCAATTTGCGGCTGCGCGAGGGGTGGCGCAGCTTGCGCAAGGCTTTCGCTTCAATCTGGCGAATACGCTCGCGGGTGACGGCAAAGCTCTGGCCCACTTCTTCCAGCGTGTGCTCGCTGCCGTCGTCGAGCCCAAAGCGCATCTTGATGACTTTCTCCTCACGCGGCGTGAGGGTCTTCAGGACCGACTCCGTTTGCTCCTTCAAATTGATGTTGATCACCGCTTCCGCGGGAGAAATCACCCCGCGGTCTTCAATGAAGTCGCCCAGGTGCGAATCTTCCTCCTCCCCGATCGGGGTTTCGAGCGAAATCGGTTCCTGAGCGATCTTCAAAACCTTGCGCACCTTCACCACGGGAATTTCCATCCGCTTGGCGATTTCCTCCGAAGTGGGTTCGCGGCCGTACTCCTGCACAAGCTGGCGCGAAGTGCGAATGAGCTTGTTGATCGTCTCAATCATGTGCACTGGAATGCGGATGGTGCGCGCCTGGTCGGCAATGGCACGGGTAATGGCCTGCCGGATCCACCAGGTGGCGTAGGTGGAAAACTTGTAGCCGCGGCGGTATTCGAACTTGTCCACGGCTTTCATCAACCCGATGTTGCCTTCCTGAATCAAATCGAGGAACTGCAGGCCGCGATTGGTGTATTTCTTGGCGATGGAAACGACCAGACGGAGGTTGGCTTCGATGAGCTCGCGCTTGGCGGCTTCCGCCTGCTCCTCACCCAGCACCAGGCTCTGGTAGCTGCGGCGCAACTCCATGGTTGAGGCCTGAATGCGCGCTTCGAACTCGCTCAAATTTTCCTTCGCCTGGCGCAGTTCCTTGCGCAGGTCGCGATTGCCGTTGGCGCGCGACGCTTCCACGCGCTTCTCCAGGCGATTCACCTCGCGCTCGAGCGGGCGCATTTCATCCATGGCCTGGCGGATGGTCCCCACCAGACCCTTCATCTGCGTGTGGGTGAATTGGATGGAGCGCAGCAGTTGGGAAATCATGATGCGGTGCTCCGCCCACGTCCAACTGTAGCGGCGAAAATCGCGGGGCCGTTTGCTGCGCGGAATGGAGTCGCGCTTGGCCCGCAACTGTCCCAGGCGCTTATACAGCCGCTCCATCTCCTCAATGGTGTCGACAACTTCCTTCAGGCGCGACGCCACGCGGTCTTCGGTCAGCTCGTCGTCATCAAAGACCACGACTTCCTTGATGGATTTCTCCCCCTCCTTGAGCTGCCGTCCCAATGCAAACAGCGCCTGAATTACGATGGGCGAGCGCGAGAGCGCCTTCAAAGCCTTCATCTGCCCGCGCTCAATGCGCTTGGCAATTTCCACTTCCCCTTCGCGCGTCAGCAGGGGCACCGTACCCATTTCGCGCAGGTACATGCGCACGGGGTCGTTGGTCTTGTCGAGTGCTCCCGGCGTCAGGTCGAGCTCAACGTCCTCGCCGCCTTCGTCACCTTTAACCTCGTCGGTTTTGTCCAGGGAGATGCTCTCCGCGGTCTTGGCGCGGGGAGAATCGACAATTTCAATCCCCTCGCTATCGAACATGGAGAGCAGATCGCTCAGGTCTTCCGCGGAATGCACGTCGGAGGGCAGGAGGTCGTTGACCTCGTCGTAGAGAAGGTATCCCTTTTCCTTACCCAGGCTGATGAGTTTATTTACTTGATCGAACTTATCGTCAAACGCCAATGCAATGGCCTCCCCACAGGGAACGAGCTAAGATGGCAATCAATGGAAGAACGGCGACACGCCACCCCCCAGCCGCGGCGTCGCCCCGGGACACCTGAAGAAAATTTGACATAAGCCGTCAATCTTCCACGGCTCCTTAAAATTAGATGTAATATACCA
>JASHTY010000634.1 GCA_030040315.1 Terriglobia bacterium
GATTTGTCGTGCGTTGTTCTTGGCATGTACCCAAGCGAATAGAAACACGCCAGAACACCAACAATCATGACGAGCAATAAGATTAACGTTCCCAGCGAATCCGCTTCAATCCAGCCGGGGAAGGCAACAATCTGCCCGTTGGCGCTGACTTGGAATGCCACACGAACTGCCAGCGCGAGCAAAACCAGAAATGTCACCATCGTAATCGCTGCGGCAGCATGCTTTCCGATTGCGGCGATCCAACACAATACAGCCGCGATTAGAGGGAGGACTATAATGGCAATGAGCGTCAACGCGTTGACTCCTCCCTGAGTGTCGCCAGCGCTCCCACATTCGTCGTTCCAATATTTTCGTGAATCGCCCGGGTCAGAACGCCGATTACAAACACCGCAATCAGCACATCAAATGCAACCACCAGCTCAACGAATAAATGGAGTTCAGGAGCGATGGCTATGCTGGAGAAAAATGCGCCGTTCTCCATCGCAAGCAAGCCCAATAATTGGGGCACTGCTTCGCGCCTCACGGTCAGGATGTAAGCTCCGAGCAACAAGGTCGCAACCCCGATGGGGAGATTAACCAGGGCTGGCAGACCTGCGCCAACCTGCAGTAATGGTGCGGCCAGGTAATAGGCGCTAATCGTCAATCCTAAAGCTATGAGGAGCGAAATCGGAATGTTGAGAGCTTGGGTGATCTCACGCCGCTTGTACACTTCCTCGCTGATCGTGCGGCGAAGAAGCCAGGGGATTATGATTGGCTTGTTAATGAAGTTGATGATTCCGACCCCGATCAGATGCCAGGAAAGTGGGTGCAATCCGAGCAGCACAGCAGACGACGCCAGAAAGAGTGATTGCAGAACAAAGAAGCGCAAGCACCCCTGGACCTGGCGCGTGGCGACCATTCCAAATGTACTCAGCAAAAAAAATGCCCCGGCGAGCGCATTCAGTTGTGTAAGAATCGTAGCGGATTGTGTCGAGTAGGTCACCGCGCCTCCGTTCGTCCACTCACTGCTACACCGCAAACACCCAGGCAATCATTGCCGCAACGGAAATGACGAACGCCGCACCCAAGAATTCGCTAATTCGGAACAGACGCAGTTTTGCCAAAGAGCATTCCACCGCAACGAGGGTAAGAACAAAGAGGAATACCTTCGCAAGGACCAGTGGAATAGCAAACGCAAGTTGTCCCACTGAAATAGTTCGGGCCAGCCCCCACGGCGTAACAAGAACATTGAGGAAAATACAAATCAGAATAAAGAACTTCATCTCGCCGCCCCACTTCATCAAAGCCGCAGCCGAGCCCGAATACTCAAGTGCCTTCGATTCGTCGATCATCGCCAATTCGAAGTGACCGGAAGGGTTGTCGACCGGGATCCGCCCTCCCTCCGCCAAAATCAGCATATAGAACGCGAGCATGACCAAAATATGAGTGGGCTCGAAGAAGTTCGAGATAGGATTAACCCATCGCTGTTGGACAATATAAGGGATCGTCGAGCCGGCAACAAACGATACCGTGAAAAAGACGATCATAAAGACAGGTTCGGCAAGAAAGCCCACCAGTCGAGTTCGGCTTGCACCCATTGGACCGTACGGGTTCCCAGTGTCGACTGCCGCCAATGTCGCGAAAAAGCCGCCAAGGGCCAGGATAAATCCCCCACCCAGCATGTCCCCCATAAAGGCGAAGAAGAGCGGATAGCTGGTCAGCACGGGGATCAACAGCGCAACGAATATCGGGGTAACAAAGACGATGATGGGCGTAAAGCGAAATATCCAGGAGCTTTGTTCCGAAATGTACTCGCGCTTGTGAAAGAGCTTCCAGATATCGCGATAAGGTTGGAAGATACTGGGACCGTGCTTAGACTGGACGATTTCCTTCAGCCGGCTCACCGTCCCAGCCAGCAGAGGGGCGAAGAGCATCACAACGATAACCTGGACGATATTAAAGACGATCCTGGCAAACATAGGTTGCCCTAAAAACAGAAATGGCCCCTACCCTTTTCGAAGGTAGGAGCCATCAATCCCGCTTTTCTTGGGATGTTTAAAGGTGGAGCTCCATCACCGGACTACGGAGAACAATCTACACTGGTCCACCCTTTGTGGCAAGAGAATTCCTGCATCCTGGAAGCTATGACTTGCTACCTCTAAAGGCTGGCCCAGCTCTCGTCCGTTATCCGTATGACAAGTGAACTTTTCTGGAGCTTGAGAATGACTGAACCGACGGGGAATCACTCAGGACTCTTTTTCATACATTGGCTAGTGCTGGCGGTGACACGATTGTACGCCTGAGGGCCCGTCAGTGGACCTGTTCCCTTCACCGACAGATCGCTAACAGTTATTTCGTTCCCACCTATTTGTGAAGCTTCGATTCCGTTCAGAATTGACGGGGTCGCCGCAAATTCGCCGATCAGTATTGACCTCGTCGACGAAAATGTGTTTTCTTTCGCTTGGAACGGGATCGGCGAGGATTTGTGCGCGAACTGTGTGCACGGAAGATTCGAACTCCCAACCGACGGCTTAGGAAACCCATCCCCCACCGTTCACCCTGTTCGGAACCATGACTTTTCAGTCGGATGCAGTGGCTTTCATTCGGATCCGACCCTACAGTTCGGACACGAATATGCATCTCACTATGCACCCCGCGTTGATTTGCCGAAAGCAACAACCAACGGTTTTTTCCCGCTGCTGGCCGCCGCCGCTTCGTAAGCGTCCGAAGCTCACCGTATTGACAAGTGATAGTTGGACGTAGGTGTCCAGTTATAGTTTTGGTGGACACTTGGGAGTGTGAGTGGGTTACTTGGGATTGGAGGGGATGGCCGTGGGTTGTAACCGGAGGTTCCAAGGCAGCAGTTCTTCAATGCGGTTCATGGGGTGGTCGGCGATGCGCGAGAGCACGTTCCGCAGGTAGTTCTCGGGATCGAGGCCGTTGAGTTTGGCGGTTCCGATCAGGGTGTAGAGGGCAGCGGCGCGTTCGCCGCCACGGTCGGATCCCGCGAAGAGATAATTTTTTCGCCCTAAAACGACAGTGCGCAAGGAGCGTTCCGCAGCGTTGTTGTCGATCTCCAGGCGGCCGTCGTTGCAGAAACGCAGCAGCGCTTCCCAGCGACCCAGCGCGTAGCGCACCGCGCGCGCCGTATCTGATTTTCTGGACAGCTTGCTCAAAGTCGCCTCCAGCCACTGCTGCAGCGAGTCGAGCAGGGGCCGGCTGCGCTCCTGGCGCACTTGGCGGCGCTGGTCGGCCGAACGTCCGCGGATTTCTTCCTCGATGGCATAGAGCGCCGCGATCCGGTCCAGTGCTTCCTTGGCCACCGGCGACTGGTAGGCCTCCTGCAGATCAAAAAACTGTCGGCGCACATGCGCCATGCAGGCTGCTTCCTGCACTCGTCCGTTTTGGTAAACCGCATCATACCCCGCATAGCCGTCGGCCTGCAGCGTGCCTCGGAACTCGCGCAGGTGCGACTGCGGGGGCGGGATCTTCCGCGTCTCCCGTGGTAGGTGCTCCGGCAGGGGTCGCCGCACCGGTAGGGTTGCCGCGCTCGTTGGGGGTACGGAAGCGGAGGTCTGCGGAGGCGCGATGCGCTCGACTTGCTCCGCTTCCAGTTCGTCCAGCCGCAACTCCAACTGCTCGATCTGCCGGTCCAGCTTCTCGGACTTACGCCCAAACTGCATCCGCCGCAGCTTGGCGATCAGTAACTTCAGGTGTTCGATCTCCACGTCGCGCGAAGCCAGTTGCTCGGTTTTGCTCAGGAGTTGTTCGTGCTGGGCCACGATCTGCGAGTGTTGCGCTACCACCAGGGCATGCAAGGCGTCAGGGTCAAGTTGTCGGAGATCGGGGAGGGAGAAAGCCGCGTCACTCACGTCCTTAGCCTAGAGTGGATTATTTACGGCAGAATGACAGAAGCGAGACAGGAGAGAAAACTCTTCCCTCACACTGCCAGTTGCGGCGGCTGCGTGCGCACCGGACGACGCCAATCGATCCCTTCCAACAGGATGGAGAGTCGCGCCTGGGTGAGCGACACGGTGCCACTCGTTGCCCGCGACCAGATGAATCGTCCGCGTTCCAAGCGCTTCGCGAACAGGCAGAGCCCGTCGCCATCCCACCACAGCAGTTTGATCAGATCGCCGCGCCGGCCTGGAAACACAAACACCTGTCTCGAGAACGGATCGTCCTTCAGTACGGTTTGCACCATCCCGCTCAGTCCCACGAAGCCTCGCCGCAAGTCGGTCACGCCCGCGACGATCCAGATGCGCGCCCCTGCCCCCGGCCTCAGCATCCCAGCAGCTTCTCCAGCACCACTTGCCAGGGCTTCCACGTCCACGCCTGTGAACTGCAGTCGTCCTTTCGGAAGTTCAACCTGTATCAGTCCCACCGGTGCGTGGGAGGCGCTTCTCCGTTGCACTCTCGCGTTTGCCAGTGCCTCTCCCACCACGCGCACCGGCAGCAGCGCCGGGGTTCTGCCGTTCCCGCTTTCCAGGAGCCCTTGCCGATACAGCCGTCGCCAGCCGAACACTTGATTGGCATTCACGCCATGTGCCCGGGCTACGAGTGCCACCGATGCGCCGGGTGCAAGGGTCTCCTCCACAATCTGGCGCTTCAGCGCCAGGCTACGATGTTGCCTTTTTCTTTCAGGGAGTGCCTTGCGAGAGGATACGGCATCGATTGCCGTGGGACGGGAAGTGTCCATCTGTTTCTCCAAGTGGACACGATCGAAGTGTCCACCTGGAGAATCCTCACTTATCCCAAATTCGTCGAG
>JASHTY010000635.1 GCA_030040315.1 Terriglobia bacterium
ATTTCCTGGGTTATAGTTGGAGGGGAAAGCGGCCCCGGTGCGCGACCCATGAGGGAGGAGTGGGTCATCTCGATTCGCGACCAGTGCCGGAAGCGAGGCGTTCCGTTCTTTTTCAAACAGTGGGGCGGGATCCGAAAGTCCCGAGCAGGTCGACTGCTGGAAGGTAAGACTTACAATGAGTTCCCATACGGTTCCCCAAAAAGGTTCGCTCAGACCCCCCCTGCTCCGTAATCGAGGCAACGTGAGCCAAGTCGTCGACAACCTAATCCTCGATCTACTCGAATGGCTGGCGCGCCGCGAGCGAACTTACGAGGAGATCATGGCGGCCTGGCGCACCTCCTGCCCCAAGCTGACCGTGTGGGAGGACGCTACCGATCAGGGCTTGGTGGACGTCCGGCGTGAGAGTGGCCGCGCCGTCGTCTACGTCACATCCGAGGGACTGGCGCACCTGAGTCAACACCGCCCAGCCTGAAGAATCTGACACGCCGCAACAATCGCACACACCCAACTTGAATTTCGCCCGCGGGAATTGAACTTCCTCAACAGCGACCCAAGGCCTTACGGCCTAGAGTTGCCGGGTTGCGCAGAGCGAGCACAGCTCTGCGGCTCACCTTTTCGATCTGCATGAGCCAGGACGCCAGCAGGAGAAGGTCTGGCGACGGAAGAGGAGTCACCTTGCGATGTCGTTCGCAGAGATTGAACTGAATCTCTGCGCCAGCCGGCCTTTTCGATCTGCATGAGCCAGGGCGCCAGCAGGAGAAGGTCTGGCGACGGAAGAGGAGTCAGCTTGCGATGTCGTTCGCAGAGATTGAACTGAATCTCTGCGCCAGCCGGCGTGTTTCCAAGTTCTCAACGGCCGGGCTAAAGCCCCGCCCTTCTGTTGCGGCGGCGAGACTTGCGCAGGTAAAGCAGAGTTTGCGGGTCGGCCAGGAGCACGGCAGCAGCCAGCGCCGCCAGCACCAATCCGAATTGCGCAACGAGCAGGATTGGAACGAGTTGGTGAAAGACGCTCATTTCGAGTAAAGCTCCAGGTAGTCTTTCTTGCCCCGTTGTCCGGGCCTTTTGCCACTTTCATTTCCCTTATCGGCGGAAATTGAGGAAATCTTGAGCTTTTCTTTGGCGCACTCGGTAAGGGCAGGCGGCCGCGGGACCTGGGCCTGAACGCCACCGCCGAAAAAATCCCTCACCCGACCTCCTCCGTCGGCCACCCTCTCCCCTCGGGAGAGGGAAAAACTTTTTGCGCGAGTGCGTGCCATAGATATGTTTCGCCTCTCCGAGGGGAGAGGGTGCCAGCCATGGGCTGGCGGGTGAGGGGTCTCTTCGCCCGGCGCTTCAGGCTTGGAAGTCGGAGTTCAAAAACCGCCAAGCTGCTACTACCACTCCGGCATGGCCTGGGGATCCCCCTTACCCATTAGCCCGCATTTAGAACGAAAGCTCTGGGCAAAATTGCCGATGTAGCCATTGGGGAGGATTCGTTCGCGCCAAGCCTGCGAACCCCCTATGGAAAGGGCCCGGTGAAAGGGCAGTGAAAGGGCCAAGTGAAAGGAAACGACGCGCCATGATCTGGCTGACCCGGCTGAACAACCGGCCACTGGTGGTGAATTCAGAGCTAATCAAGTTCATTGAGAACGCTCCGGACACGGTCATCACACTGATCACGGGGGAGAAGATCGTGGTCCTGGAATCCGCCGAGGAAGTAATGACTCGCATCATCGACTATCGCCGCCGCCTGCGCGGGCCCAGGTTGATCTTCCCTTCCATTGAGAGCCCCATCGAGCAGCCTTTCCAGGAAGGGCCATCAGAATTATCAAAGGAGCCGGACAAATCCAAGGAAGCGGAGATGCTGGAAGAGCCGGGGGACTCATCTGAGCTTGCAGGTTAATAGGCCGGTTAAGGTACCGGATAAGGGGACTGAACGTGGACAAGAGTAGTTGGGGCGGAGTGCTGCTCGCCATCGGCGGAATCATGTCGGGCCTGCTGCTGGAAGGCGGCAAGGTCGCCCAGATTCTCCAGCCCACGGCCGCCATGATCGTCTTCGGCGGCACAATTGGCGCCGTCATGTTGCAGTTTCCCCTGCCGGTCGTGCTGACCAGCTTCAAACGGCTGGGCAACGTTTTTTTCGACAGCCAGGCGGACCCCAAGCAATTGATCAAGGAGATCGTGGACTTCGCAAGTAAAGCCCGCAAGGAGGGCATCGTATCTCTCGATCGCGAGTTGGAGAACGTGAAGGAGCCTTTTCTGCGCAAGTCCCTGATGCTCGCCGTGGACGGCACCGAGCCGCAGGAGTTGCGCAAAATGATGGAGCTGGAGCTCGAAAACCAGGCCGAAAACGATGAGCGCATTCCCCAGGTGTTTGAGGCGGCGGGCGGATTCTCTCCCACGATCGGCATCATCGGGGCGGTCTTGGGGCTGATCCAGGTGATGCAGCACCTCGACAACATTGACGAGGTAGGCCGCGGAATTGCCGTCGCCTTTGTGGCCACGATCTACGGCGTGGCCGCCGCCAACCTTTTCTTTCTTCCCTCCGCGGGCAAGCTGAAGATTCGCAACCACTCGGAGGCGAAGATGCGCGAGATGATCCTCGAGGGCGTGGTGTCCATTCTGGAAGGCCTGAACCCCCGCATGGTTGAGACCAAGTTGAACGGCTTTCTGGCGGAAAGCCCCGCGCCGGAGGAATCGCGTGAGGCCGCGGCATGAGCCGGAAGAAACACGCGGAACACGTGAATCACGAGCGCTGGCTCGTCTCCTACGCAGACTTCATTACCCTGCTGTTTGCGTTCTTCGTTGTGCTTTTCTCCTCCTCCCAGGTGGATAAGCGCAAAGTCGGAAAACTCGCCCAGGCCATTCAGGATGCGTTCCAGCAGATGGGGATTTTTGAGTCGGCGAACTCGCGCATCCCCATGGTGACGACGGATCCGCTCCCGGCGCAAAACATTCCGATGATCGCGGACGGCAAGGGGATCTCCGGCAACGGGCAGATGGGGTCGGCGTTTGAAAAGGCTGCGGGATCGCCCGCTCCCACGCGAGACATGGACAATTTGCAGAAGCAGCTCTCCGGGGCTCTGGCTCCGGAGATTCAGCGGCACGAAGTTGCTCTGAAAACCAGCCGCGAGGGACTGGTGATCACACTGCGGGAGGTAGGGTTCTTTGACAGCGGCTCGGCCGTGCTTCGCCCCACGTCGGAAGCGGCTGTGCGGCGCATCGCCCAGGTGCTGATGGCGCAGCCCAACAACGTCCGCTTTGAAGGTCACACGGACAACGTGCCGATTCACAACGCGCAATTTGCCTCCAATTGGGAGCTCTCCACCGCCCGCGCCACAGAGATGATCAAGCTCTTCATTACTCAGTATAAATTCCCTCCCATGCGGCTTTCCGCCGCAGGCTACGCGGAATATCACCCCGTGGCCGGCAATCAATCCCCCGAGGGCAGGGCACAGAACCGCCGCGTAGACGTGGTCGTGCTCAGCTCAACGCCGGAAAGAGCCAACCGGTAGCGGGCCCGATGCCGCGGAATCTGTCATTTGCTGCCGGTTACTGACTTCCAGGTTATCAACCGCACTCTTATGTTAACCCTCTAATCTGCCGATAATATCCCTGGGGCAATCGGAATCGACCATGACGCAGACTCTTCGAGAGCTGATCCGCGAGCGCGTGGAGAAGTTGAACAATATACCCACCGTTCCGGCTATCATCCGCCCTCTGCTTTTTTATCTCGAGCGGCCGGTGGACCAGGTTGAGGTCCAGCGCATCGTCGATCTCGTCTCGTGCGATGAGTCGATCTCCGCCCAGTGCCTGCGTGTGGCGAACTCCGCGCTGTATTTCCGCTCCCGCGAGGTGAAGTCCGTGCACGGCGCCATTGTGGTGCTGGGCGTGCGGCAGATTCGCGAAATCCTGCTTTCCTGCAGCCTGCTGAACCTTCTGCCCAAGGACAAATGGGTGATCGACCCGCTGATCTTCTGGGAGCATTCCCTCGGATGCGGCCTGGTAAGCCGCTTCTGCGCAAAGAAAGCCAACTTCAAGGAACCGGAGCGCGCCTATCTGGCCGGCTTGCTGCACGACCTGGGCGAACTGGTCAACATGCTGGGCTTTCAGGAGGAATTCAACGCCGCCGCGCAACTGGCCAAGAGCGAGCAGATTCCGCTTCATCAAGCGGAGCAGTCCGCACTGGGCTTCACCCACTGCGACACGGGCAAAATCCTGGCTGAACACTGGCGCCTGCCCGAGGATATATCCGAAGTCGTCGAGCACCATCACAACGTTCAGCAGGCCAAGCTCCATCCCGTGCTGGTTGCGCTGATCGGCCTCTCAGACCGGCTTTGCATGGCTAATGAGTTGGGTTACGGCATCCAGGATTCAAACCACTGGCAGATGGAAGAAGACCCGGCGTGGACCGTCCTGACGCGCGATTACCCCGCCCTTGCCAAGGTTCAGCCCGCGCAGTTCATTACCGAAATGCAGCAGTATGTGGTGGAAGCTCGCAAGCTGGTGCGGTCGATTCTGCGGGCGTGATAGCGGCGATAATTTCGTGGAATGGGCATCCTGCCCATTGCCCGGCCGGGGGATCTCCTTGCGGATTAGAGACCCAGGCCGCCGTCGATGATCAGTTCGCTTCCAACTGTGAACGTGGATTCGTCGGAAGCCAGAAAGACGATGGCGCTGGCGATCTCGGCAGGGTTGCCGAAGCGCTTCGCAGGTATCTGGCTCTGAATGGCCGTGGCCGTGGCCTTCAGGTCGGCTTCGGAGAGTCCCAATTTGTCATACAGGGGCGTGGCAATTGGTCCAGGGCTGACAGCGTTTACACGAATCCCACGCCCGATAAGTTCGCCCGAAAGTGTACGGGCCAGGGAAAGCAACGCGGCCTTGCTGGCGCCATAAACGCTGGTGTTGGGCATGCCGATGTGCGCGTTGATGGAGGCGTTCAGAATGACTGAGGACGGTTTTGAAAATACGGGCAACAGCGCCTGAATCAAGAAGAACGGACCGCGGACATTGATGCTGAAGGTTCGGTCAAACGCGGCCTCATCGCACATATCGATCGGCTTCAGTTCGGCCAGGCCAGCGTTGACAAAGAGGATATCCAGCTTCCCAAATTCCTCTTTGATCCTTTCGGCCACCTGTCTTTGGGCGGGCGCGTCGCCCGCATCCGAGACGATATAAACCGCGCCATCCCCCAAATCCCGCCTCACGGTATCGAATGCCTTGGCACTGCGCGCCGTAACGGCCACACGCGCACCCTCCGCGACAAATTGCCGGGCAGTTTCGAGGCCGATTCCGGATGAACCTCCGGTGACTAACGCGCACTTGCCTTTCAGTCTATCCATTTTATTTCCCCTTTCAGGTTGAAACCGCAGGATCCTTTCGGGCCTGGCTTCGGCGAATCGTCAAGGCTGAGTTATGTCCGGGTCGATGGACTGGTCCATATAGATCCACAGCACTCGGGAGAAAAATGTCAGAACCGAAGCCGACGGAATGAAAAGCAGAAAACCTGTGCCCACGCATTCAGGCAGATCCCAGCGTAGAAGCGTCCACACCAGCACGGCAAACACTGAAATGACCACGGTGGCGAGCATGTAACTGAAATACATCGCGCCCAGAAAGTAGCCCTGCTCGCGCTCGAATTTCAGATCGCAAACGGGGCAGCGCTCATTCATTTTCGGAAAAATTCGAAAGATGGAAGTGCGGAAGATTCTGCCCGTGCGGCACCGAGGGCAAAGCAAATGATAGATGCCTTCCCACGCGGAAGGCCTTCGCACGATTTCGGCGGGAGCATTTTCCATCGCACGAATCCGAGGGTCACGCGGTCCGCATGTGAACCGCCCGACTAAGCGATTCACAGGTCCGCTGCTCATTCGATTCGGCAGTAGCAGTAGAGGAATTGCTGCGTTGTGCCGAAGGGTGTTTGGTGCGATTCTTTAATGCTTTCCACCAGCCTGAAGTTTACCCCGAACTCATCGTGCAGGGACTCGGCATCGTACCGCATGACGTCGAGTCCGCTACACTTTGTCGGGCCTTCAGGGCCAAAGGTTCCAACGATCACATGACCGCCATGCCTAACTGCATGGCCAACGGCGCGAACATAAGAACGGCGCTGCTCCGCAGTCGTAAGGAAATGGAAAACCGCCCGGTCGTGCCAAATATTGAAGGTGCCCGCTGTGAAGTTCGCGCTGGTTACATCGGCGATCATCCAGTGGATCTGCTCTGCAAGCTCTTTTAGCCGTTTGCGGGTTACCTCAATGGCGATTTCTGAGACATCCAATACTGTGACGGACTGAAATCCACGCTCAAGAAGATCGTCAACTAACGTCGATGCGCCAGCGCCGACATCGATAATGGCCGCTGAACGGCCAGCAGCAGCGCGTTCTATCAGTGAGAGTGATGTGTTGAGACGCGGACTATACCAACTTAGCTGCTGAGGCGTCTTTGTGGAGTATATCTTCTCCCAGTGCCGTTTAACGTCGCTCGTGAGCATAGCCGGGTTATTGTACGCCTCATAGCAGCCAGTCGTGAGAAACGATTTGGGGACTTTGATCTAGCTCTGGCACGGAGTTATACTGCGCGGGTTGGGGGTGCAAACATGGGAATGCCGGTTGCTGTACGCCGCCTACTTGTCGTGGCGCTGGTTCTCTGCGGGTCGGTTATTTCCACTGCTCAAGTGCCGCCCGCCTATCAAGAGTCAGCGGAGCGACTGACGCGGTATCTCCACTGGCAGCAAGGCAGCGTGGTTGCCGACATTGGCGCAGGACGAGGCGAGTTGACTCTCGCCGCAGCCAAGGTTGTGGGACCAACTGGGCGGGTTTACTCCACGGAAGTTGATGACAAGAAGCTAACTGAACTTCAGGAACTGGCGACGAAGAACAGCAACATCACCGCGCTTAAAGCCGGAGTGATGGAAACTAATCTTCCACCTGCCTGCTGCGATTCCGTTTTCATGCGACTGGTTTATCATCACCTGACCAAACCTGCGGAGGTTGACGCAAGCCTCTTCCAATCACTCAAACCAGGCGGTCTGCTTGCGGTGATCGACCAGGAGCCACCACCCGGAACCAAACCCGCCGAGGGAGTGCCCGAAAACCGTATCGGGCATGGCGTTCCCCAAAAAATTGTGATCGACGAAGTGAAAGCCGCAGGATTCGATTTGGTAAAAATCATTAACGACTGGCCCGACAATGACTACTGCGTGCTCTTCCGCAAGCCGGGTAACTGACCGCCCGCCGTTGTTCTGTTAGACTTTCGACCGGCGGAATGCCGCAGCGAGGAATCAAATGAGATTAATTCGAAGATTTGCGCCTTTCGTGGTACTGCTGTTCGCGTGCCCGCCAATTTGGGCGCAGCAGAAGTCTGCTGCCGACTGGGCGGCTTGGCAATTTCTCCAGGGCAAGTGGGTAGGCGAAGGCTCCGCCGAGGTTGGACAAGGTTCGGGATACTTTACCTTTGAGCCTGATCTTCAAAAGAAGGTCTGGGTGCGGCGGAATTACGCGGAATACGCCGCCACGAAGGACCGCCCCAAATACGTCCACGAGGATTTAATGATCGTCTATTTTGACCAAGCCGCCATCGCTACCCGCGCTTTCTATTGCGACAACGAAGGGCACATCATCAACTATACGGCCACGTTTTCGGATGACGGCAAAGCTCTCACCTTTCTCAGCGACCGCCAGGGGGGCGGTCCACGATTTAAGCTCACCTACATTCGCGATGCGCCGGGCCATATGTCCCTCAAATTGGAAATGGCGCAGCCCGGCAAACCGGATGATTTCCAGAAAATTGTGGAAGGAAAGGTGAGAAAAGTTTCCGAATCACCTGCCACCACGAAATAAGTTCAAATCTCTCAGACTCTGAATTGCACCCGCGAGGCGGGCTGACTGCTTACCACTGCGTGAACTCATCCGTGTGGGTCACGAATTCCGGATATGCGCCGGCGCCCAGTTCGTGGAGGTCGGCGCCCTTGCGTTCCTCTTCCGGCGGGATGCGCTGCGGCATAACGCGATTGAGGAGCCAATTGAGCGAATAGGTGAAGGGGAGAATAAAACCGATCAGTGTGGCAACGCCCACAACTTGCGCCAGAAATTGGCCGCGCGGCTCGATGCCAGGAGCGGCTGGACTCACGCCGCCAAGGACTCCAGGCGCGAAAGGCAGAACCCCCACGGCCAGAATTCCCGAGATCCCTCCGATGGCGTGAACGGAAATCGCACCGGCGGGATCATCGAGCTCCAGCCGGGATTCGATCCAAGCCACGGTGAAGGTGACCAGCGCCCCAGCTACCAGTCCGGCGATCAGCGCCGAGGCGGGGGCAAAAAACGCGCAGCCGGCGCTTGAAGCCGCAAGCCCACTCAGCCACCCGTTGGCGCTCAGTGAGGCGTCAGGCCGGCCGAACCGGGAGCGAGTGATTGCCGCGGCCGCCAGCACCCCGCCGGCTGCGGAAAGCAGCGTGTTCGCCAAAACCAGCGCTGTCCGCCCCGGCTGCACCCCAGCAAACAAAATTGCGCCGGCGCAATTCAAGCCCATCCAACCCACCAGCGCAAGCAGACAGCCGAAAAGCACCAGCACGGTGTTGTGTCCCGGCAGCGCGGCGGGTGTACCTTCCAGATTGAATTTTCCGCGGCGAGGACCCAGCAGCCACACCAGGCTCAGCGCCGTCAATCCGCCTACGGCCTGGACGGTGGAACTGCCCCCCGCATCCAGAAATCCCATGCCGATGCCGTAGTTCATTCCGAGGCGTGCCAGCCAGCCCGCGCCCCAGACCCAGTGCGCAAAGAGCGGATAGGTGATCCCGGCAAAGAGCGCGGTGGAAACGCAGCAAGCCCCCAGCCGCCAGCGCTCCGCCGCAGCTCCCAGGGGAATTAGTGCCGCAAGTCCGACGCTCATCATCTGAAGAAGCGCGGCAAATGAAGCGGGTGAACCGTCCAGCGGCACATCCCGCATGAACCACCGCCCGGCTCCAACCCAACCCCACTCCCTGCCGCGGAGGGTCAAACTGTGCGACGGCAAGGCGGCAAATCCCTCCAGTGAAAATCCCGCGGCGTAGAAAACCGCCGCGGCCACGCCCACAATGCACAGCGTGGCCATCATGGTGTGCGCCGCACTCCGCGAGCGGCTCAGGCCCGTGTTGATGAGGGCAAGCCCGGCCAAAGCAAGAGGGAGCAGAAGAATGAAGAGCGTACAAAGGGCCTGGGAAACCGCAAACAGCCCCTGGGGCGGCGCCACACTCACTCGCTTTCTCCCTTCACTCCCGCGGGCGAGCGGATAATCAAGACCAGCCCAAGAATCTCCACTGCGCACCCCGCCGCGACGAACACTTCCTGCGCGGAGAGCAATCGAAGCAGCGCAACAGCCGCAAGGACAATGAACCACCCGGCGGGCATCATGAGCAGGCCGATGACTTTCATGCCCACCAAGTTTAACAGATTAAGCGCGGAGAGGCTGGAATCGGCCCCGCCCGCCGGGATCCGCCATAAATTTTGTTTATGCAAGCCAGAAGCCAAATGGTGATCTAGACTCAATGCGATCCGTTTTTCACCGCCAAGCTATTTTTATAGTTGCGACAAAATCTATTAGTTTGACCTTCCTGGGGCGGGTGCGTAAGTCTTGAAGTTTGATCGCCCAGTCCGCGCGCGTGCGGGATTATACGGCCCTGCGAGGAAAATCCCGCGGGCGTGATTGTGTCGATGCAAAAGGAGAATTCAGATGGCAGAGAGCACAACCCCGGCGATGAAACCCACGTTGGGCCTGACGGGTTTGACCATGAACGCCATGGCGCTGATTGCCCCGGGGGCTTTTCTGTGGCTTACATTTCTGCCCCAGGCGACGGAGGGTGTTACCGCGCCGGCCATGTGGCTCGGGATCTTCCTGGCTTTGCTGTTGTGCCTGGCCACGGCGGTTTCCTATGCGGAGCTCGCAAAACTTTATCCCGGACCGGGCAGCTCCTATTTCTTTGCCGAACAATCTTTCCTGAACCACGATAAGGCATGGCGCTATGCCCGGCTTTCCAAGTTCGTCGTGGGCTGGGCTTCTCACCTGTACTACTGGATCTATCCCGGCGTGATGGTGGCGGTTACGGGCATATTCGTCGGATACGTAGTGGGCACTCTGCGGCCGAATTTCATGAACGCCACAAATCCCGGCCCGGCGTTCATGATGCTGGTCGCCATTGTGTTTTCATTTGCGGTTTCGTACATCGCCTACCGTGGCGTGGTGGGCTCGACGGCGGTCAACATCGCAATCAACATCATTCAGATCAGCGCGCTGCTGGTGTTTTCATTCATGGCGCTGAGTTACCGGATGAACCATCCGCCGGGCAGCGTAGCCTGGCAGTTCGATTCCACCTCCGGCGATGCCTATAATTACGAGTTCGCCACGCAGAAGGTCACGGCGGACGGCAAAACTACGGACGCAATCGTCCGCGACTCGACCGGCGTTCCTCAGCCGAAGCTCGATGCCGAAGGCAAGCCCGTGCCCTTCCGCATCGACTATCCCGCGCAGGATTCGAGTGGAAATTTTCTCTCGCATGGAAACGCCTCATCGGTGGTCAAGGCCCACAATTGGGGCTGGGTATTCGTTCAGGCCACGGTCGCCATCCTGATTCTGGTGGGATTCGAATCGTGTACCTCGCTGGGCGGTGAGGCGCGCGACCCCAAGAAGCACATTCCCATCGCCGTCATCACTTCACTGCTTGTGCAGGGGGCGTTCTGCTACCTGATCGAATACTTCTGCGCCAACTATTTTCTCAACAGCGGCTACACCATGCAAAATGCCGTCAGCTCCGCGGCGCCCATCGGCGACATGATGGTGACCGTGGGCGATGCCCTCTTTGGCCCCGGCCGCGGACGCATCTTCATGCTGTGTGAAGCCGCAACCGTTTTCCTCGCCCTGATCGGCACCACGCTCTCCTGCATCAACACGGGCGCGCGCGTGACTTACGCCATGGGAAAAGACGAAGAAGTCCCGGAACACTTCGGCCTTCTGCACGGAGAGAAACTAACGCCGCATCGCGCCATCTGGACGCTGGCATTGATTTCAGCGGTGGCGGGCTGCCTGGCGCTGGTAATGGTTTTCGGTGACGCCGCCGCTCCCACTGACGCCGCGATTCAGGCGCTGCCGCACGGGTTCTGGTCGAGCTTCGGATACTTTTCTCACGACAAGATGGTCGCGCTGCCCAACTCACTTCTGACCATCACGCTGGCATCGAACTTCGGCACCTTCCTGCTTTATGGGTTCAGTTGCATCATCTGCATGGTGGCCTATCACAAGCATTCCAGCTTCAGCTTTGTGCGGCACCTGGCCGTGCCGCTTTTTGGCGCTCTGGCCAACATCGCCTGCATGGCGTTTTACGTGATCGGGCCCTTCATGGGATATGGAACCAAGATGGAGCCCTTGCTGGCTCTGGGCGTGGCGCTGGTCTGGGCGGTTTTCGGCGGGATTTACTTCATACGATCGAGCAGGAAAACCAATCGGCCTGCGCTGGTGGAAAGCAAGGCCGCCGCAGTATAGCTCGCAGGAAGCAACCTGAGCATCGAATTCCTCAGTTATCATGTACTCTGGACTGCGGAACACCGCATCCCCCAGGCTCGCATGCTGGAAATTGAATTCAGCGAACAAAGTGATGTTGGCAAAGTCCGCGCGACGAACGAGGACGCGCACGGGCACGTGGCGCCCCTGAATGCCGCGCAGGCGCGCTCGCACGGCTGGTTGTTTGTACTTGCTGACGGCGTGGGGGGGCAGGCGCAAGGCGAAGTCGCTTCCCGCATGGCCGTGGACTGCCTGGTGCAGGGCTTTCGCGAGTCCCTTTCCGGCGAACCCCATGCCGCACTCCTGCCGCGCCTGGCTGAAAAAGCCAA
>JASHTY010000636.1 GCA_030040315.1 Terriglobia bacterium
GCGGCGGAGCTGTCGACGGGCTCGTGGGAATTGTACGGATCGCTCGGCTTGTTCCGCCAGTCGCCGAGTTTTTCGAGATTGGGCGCACCAGTGTCCCAGTAGGGAATTCCGTCTGCGGCGCACTGCTTAAGATAGTAATCGCAGGTAACCTGCGCTGCCCTCCGCATCATGCTCTCGATCTTCGGTCGCCCTCCCAGGGGCTCGAGTTCCGCATTCGCAACAGTTTCCAGGAACTCTAGTTGCTCGGCGTAACCACACATGATCCAGGCGAGCCCGCGCGTCCAGGTGGTGAAGGGCGAATAACCCTGCTGCGTCGATGGACAGCGGTACACACCATCGGCGGGATTAAAGATCGATTCGTGCGCCACGCGGCCGCTTACATCGAACGAGTCGCGCCCCTCGCCGTAATAGATATTGAAGTCCGCCGTCACCGCGGTGTGCTGCACCAGTGGTTCGAGCAGCGAAATGCGACGGTCGTTCTCGCCGCGCAAAGCGTGTCCCAGGCGGTGGGCTAATGCGAGCGAGCGCAGCGAGCGAATGGTGTCCGCAAAAAGCGAGTGCGCGCCGTTAAAGGAGTAAATGAAGCCGCGGCCGTCTGCGCTGCGTGACCAGCGCGCGGACTGTACGGCGCCGCTGGCCTTTAGCGCCAAAGCGTAGAAATGACGCTCGAATTCGCTCGCTTCGATTTTGCCTTCGGTCGCCAGGCGCAGCAGATTGCCATAGGTGCTTACGTTGTTGAACCCGTGGTCGTGCACGCCCGTGTGCGTGACGTGTTCGGCCATGCGCTCGACGGTCTTGCGCCGGCCCCAGCCGAGAAACCACTTGTCACCTGTCGCGTCAAATTGCAAAAGCGCCGAGCCGTAGTGGAATCCCTCCGTCCACTCCGTCCAGTCGCGGCCCGCGTACTTTCCCTGAACCGTGATGACGGGCGAACCCTTGGTATTCTCGAAGGCTGCGGCAACGGCGCGGATTTTTCCGGCGGATAGATCGAAAAGGCGCTCAATCCTGGGAAAAAGCTTCTGCGGAGAAAGATTCGTATCCACTATAATCATCGGACTTCGATTAATCCCGGTAATAGCTTTCACCACAGAGAGCACAGAGGTTCGCAGAGAAAAACATCTCTGTGTCACTCTGTGCGCTCTGTGGTGAAAGCTTTCTTCAGAGGCGCCGGATGTGAAACCCGCCGTCCACGTTGAAGACCTCACCCGTCGAAAACGGGAACGCATCCTGAGCGATGGCCATGACGGCCCGGCCGACGTCCTGGGGCGTGCCCCAGCGGGCGATCGGTGTAAGACCGTCGGCGATCATGCGGTCGTATTTCTCCTTCACCGGTCCCACCATGTCGGTCAAAGTGACTCCGGGACGAATTTCGTAAACTCCGATGCCATCCGCCGCCAGCCGCGAGGCGAAAAGCTGCGTCATCATGGAAAGGCCCGCTTTGCTGATGCAGTAGTCGCCGCGATTGGTGCTCGGCGCGTAGGCGGAAATCGATGAGATGTTGATGATTTTGGGCTTTGGGTGCAAACCCTGTTGCGCAAGCCCGGCAAGCCAGCGTTTCGCCACCGCCTGCGTCAGGAAATAAGGTCCGCGCAGGTTGATGCGAATCAGGCGGTCAAAGCTCTCTTCCGTGGCTTCCAGCAGATCCTGCCGCACGGTGGGCGCCACTCCCGCATTGTTCACCAGCACGTCGATCCAGCCGAAGCGCTCCGTGACTGCGTTCAGCAGGATTTCGCGCTCGCGGGCCTGCGAGATGTCAGCAGGAAAGATTTCAAACGACGCACTCGATCCCGCCGGTGCCGCTTCCCGGCACAGCTCCAGGCATTCGCGAGCCGCCTCGGGATTTGAAACGTAATTGATCGCCACGCTGAAGCCGGCGCGCGCCAGAGCCACGGAAATCCCGCGCCCGATTCCGCGCGATGCGCCGGTGACCAGGGCAACGGGCGTCGCCATTAATACGCCTCCAGGGAACGTGCCGATTGTTCAAGTTGCCGCCGCGCAGCCTGCGGATTTGAGGTCTTGCGAAGGTTCATTTTGAGCGGTGCCTGGCACTGTCAATCACCGCGACAGTTTACCACACGGCTTTGCCGGCTGGCGCAGAGATGTCTTTCAATCTCTCTTTCTGACAGGAGTACGGAAGCTCGCTGGCTGGCGCAGAGATGCATTCCAATCTCTGCGTCTGAAGTAGCGTGGCCGGAGTGCGTTCGAGATCGCAGACTCCATACCCCAGGAGTCTGCGCCATCCAGTGATTGGCGATTGTAGAGATCGGTATTGCGACTTCAAGGGTTGATGATGATTTTGTTTCGCCGCGGGCTTCCCATCACTTCCATGGCCTTGCCGATAGCTTCCAGCCGGAAGCGGTGGGAGATGACCTTCTCAGGGTCCAGAACGCCCCGCTCCATCAGGCGGATGGCGTTTTCCATGGCCAGGGGATTGGTAGAGAAGCTGGAATCCATGCGCGCTTCGAGGAAATGCATCAGCCCGCCGTCAAGCTCAAATTTCTCATGGGTGGTAATACCGAATAAGTTCCAGCGCGTGCCTCGGCGCAGCAGGCTGACCATCAGGTTGACGGCCTCGATGGGTCCGGCGGCTTCGACGACCAGGTCAGGTCCATGCGGTAAGATGTCATACACCGCGGATTTGACGTCGCCCTTTTTCGGATTCAAAGTGTGCGTAGCACCCAGGTTGTGCGCTGTTTCGAGGGCGAAATCACTCACATCGACGGCGATCAGGCGGCCGGCGCCCGCGGCCTTCGCCACCATCAGGCAGTACATTCCGATTCCGCCTGTGCCGATAATCACCACATCATCGCCGACTTTCATCTCCGAAAAGTGAATGACGCCCTTCCATGCGCCGCTCAGGGGCTCGGTTTGGCAGCCGGCGTCGAAACTAACTCCCGGCGGCTTGGGGTAGAGTGTGTTGGCGCCGGTCACCACGTACTCGGCGAAGCTGCCTGGGCGAACGTCCTCCGGCCCGTCACCTCCGGTCGTGTACCACTGCTCGCAGTAGTGCGTCAGGCCCATGCGGCAATAGCGGCAGTATCCGCAGTGGCCGCTCGGACATATGATGACCTCGTCACCTTCTTTAACACCTCGAACGTGCGCGCCCACTCCTGCCACGATGCCTGCGGGCTCATGACCGGGAACCAACGGAAATGTGACATTCTGCCTCACGCCGCGTACGGCTTTGTAATCCGTTGCGCAGATGCCGCAGGACTTCACGCGTACCAGTGCCTCATCGGGTCCCGGAACGGGAATCGGGCGCTCCTCCAAAACCAGGCGATGGACTTCGCGCAGAACGGCGGTTAGCATTTGTCCTCTAAGGCCCCTGGGTCAAACCACTGTTTGCCCAATGCTTGTCGACTACTTGCTTGATCTCATATTCTCGCACAATGTACGGCCAAGCGGGTAGCGGCACCGCAGGATTTGTGTTCCGCGCCGGCGGTGTGAATCGGTTGCATGCTTCTGCGGGTTCGCGATGCGGGTGATCCGATCCGCGAGCAAGGAGGCTGCAGATCGGAATGCTGCGTACGATGAATGGATCGTCTGAAATCACAGACCGCAACAAAGGGTATTACCCGGGCTGGACCGGCGGATTGGCGATTTCATTCAAGCCGGCCGGCTATTAGATTCCTCTTATTTCGATACGGGACCGAATGTCCGCTTTTGATTAAAGGTGGTTTAGCGGAATGCCGATAATATGCTTGCTTGGAATAGGATTCCGTGGAGTTCATTTCGAGCACGAGACGCCATGCCGCGCCGCCGGCGATGTGGCAGCGAAATGAGCAGGAGGGGGTGGGCATGGAAGAAAGGTGTGGTGTACCAATCAACATCCTTCTGGTTGAAGACAATCCGGGAGACGTGCGCTTGACGATCGAGGCCCTGAGCGA
>JASHTY010000002.1 GCA_030040315.1 Terriglobia bacterium
TCGGAAAAGGAAAAGTCATTTGTGGCCAGCATCACCAGCGGGCAATTCCAGAATCAGGCCGCGCAGGGCGCCGAATCAGCCATGAGCGCCATGCTGGGCCGCAACGCCGCATACTCCGGCAAGACCATTACCTGGGAGCAATTGCAAAAGTCCAAGGAAGTTTACGATCCGAAGATCGATATCACCAAGTTTGCGTAACTGTCCGTTCTGCGAGGGTGGAAGGGCGGGGCTTCAGCCCCGCTGCGCGACTAGCGCATTTCGTCGAGGGCTTTAGCCCCTGAAGGAGTTCAACTTCAGGGCCTAAAGGCCCCTGAACCATCTACTTTTGTTGGCGGGGCTAAAGCTCGGCCCTTCCAAGCCCGGGAATGCTCGTGCTCCTGAATCCAAGTTGATGCCGGGCATTGCGGGCCTTCTCCAAGGAGGCAGGCACTCATGCTTGACACCAAATCGCGTCGCGAATTTCTTAAGATTTCCGCCGGTGGCACCCTGGCGTCTTTGGGCGCGGATGCTACAGATGCAAAGATCGCGAATCCTCAGCCCACGCCGCCGCCCGAGCGGATCAAGAAGGCCGTCCAGATCTACATGCTCCCCAAGACGATGAGCTACGCGGACCGCTTCAAGCTGGCGCGCGACGTGGGTTTCGACGGCGTCGAGGCCCAGACGGTTGAAGACCCCAAGGTGGCCGACGAAATCAAGAAAGCCTCAGAAGACGCCCAATGCCCCATCCATTCCGTCATGAACATGGCGCACTGGAAATACCCGCTTTCTTCCAGCGACCCGGCGGTGGTGAAAACCTCGCTCGACGGCATGAAGACTTCGCTGCACAATGCCAAGCTCTGGGGAGCGGAGACGGTGCTTCTTGTGCCCGCCGTCGTCAATCCTGACACGCCTTACAACGAAGCCTGGAAGCGCTCGCAGGCCAACATCCGTACGCTGATCCCGCTGGCGAAGGAATTGAAAGTCATCATCGCCATCGAAGAAGTGTGGAACAAATTCCTGCTGAGCCCGCCGGAAATGGCCCGGTACGTCGATGAGTTCAAAAGCCCCTGGGTCAGGCAATACTTCGACGTCGGTAACGTGGTGCTCTACGGTTACCCGCAGGACTGGATTCGCGAACTCGGCAAACGCTTCGTAAAAGTCCACCTGAAGGATTTCAAAACGAATAAGAGCTGGAGCCCTATGACCTCCCAGTTCGTGAACTTGGGCGACGGCGACATCGACTGGGCCGCGGTCCGCAGCGCGTTCGGCGAAGTGGGTTACACCGGCTGGACCACCACCGAACTCGAAGGCGGCGATGAGGCCTACCTGCGCGACGTGGTGAAGCGCGTGGATAGGCTCGTGCTCGGGATTTAGCCGTGGTTCGGCCTATTGGGTCGGATGGCGATAGCGCAGCGATGCGATTCTATGACTATGCCAACATGCGCCAACAAAACCGCAGATCTTCAATCTACGCCATCCAGCCTTTAGTCCCAAGGGACGGACCGCACCAATAATCACGTCTACGCGCCCGCAGCAGCCGACTGGCCGGGCATCTGCTCCATCATCTTCTTTAGCATTTCCTCGGGCGTGGGTTCTGCGATGTGGGTGGCCACCATCCACTTATACCCGTCGGGGTCAATCACCGTGCCGCAGCGGTCGCCCCAGAACATGTCCATTACGGATCCTTTCGCCGTGGCACCCAGTTGCACCGCCTGCCCCACGACCTTGTCAGAGTTCTCCGTCAGCAGATACAGTTCGGCGGGCGATCCCCCCAACGCCTTCGCACTTCGGGAGCCCATTTGGGGGACCTCAGGATTCAACATCATCGTCGTGCCACGATAGGTCAACTCAGCGTGAATCGCCTTGCCATCCGGTCCATCCATGATGGCTCGTACCTCAAAGCCGAACGCCTTCTCATAGAATGCTGCCGCGGCCCTGATGTCGCTCACGGTCAGCATCGTTGACACGGGACTGTATCGTTTCTTGTTCAGTGGATCGATTGCCTTGGATTTAGCCATGACGCTCCTTTGCTCATGCGGGGATTCAGGGCGGACTTCGGGAGGAACTCGTGCGATGCGGAAGTCGGGGAAACCACTGACCCGCCCGTCAGGTCGATAGTACGTCCGTTGAAATCCTCGGTCAACCAAGACCGCACGCGTCAGTCCCAATCCTGAAATCCCAGTGAGCGTAGTCTGAGTTTAACCCATTTATTTTCATGAACATCGTGGGTTACAGCGTATAACTCCTTGCGAATCATCGACATCGTGGGTTCGATCAAAGTCCTAAAAAATCGTGCTTTGTTTTCAATAACATCGTGGGTTCAGCCTTCATTTCTTGTTTCCCCGGATGCCTTTGCCTGCGGCTCCGGGAGATAATTCTTGCGCTCCGCTGCCCGAACAATCCCCCACATTGGCTGCTATCGAGTTCCTACGGTCCTTTGTTTTCATAAACATCCCCGGATGCACCTTAATATTGCCATTTGCGCGCACGAATCACGAAGTGTGACCTCTTGTTTTCAACCACTTCTGGGGACTTACCGATGATAGGGATATTTCGCATGTCAATCTGCGACCAGCGCGGCGATGCAACGGCTTGTGTTCCATCCCGCGTTCATTGAGAAATCTGAGCCACGAGATGTCATTCCACTTCGCCAGGAACCTGTCCATTGTCCCACCATTATCGGTTCTCGTCAAGTGTATATATGATAAACTTCCTGAATTGCCCGTGTGGGTAGCGGGTAGCCGCGGCACGACATTTGTGCCGTGGGCTTTGGTTTCTTCGAAGAACCCACGGCATAAGGAGCATGCCGTGGCTACCAGCTCGCATTGTAGCGAAAGTCAAACTCATCTAAGCAGCGGTGAAGGAGTTGCTTGGAGACGTGGTGGAAGGTGCCGTACAGGCCGCGCTTCAGGATACAAAAGAACCCTTCCACGGTGTTCGTATGAATCGTATGGTCGCCAACCTCCCCTCAATGCGCCGCGACAGACGTCCCCGGGCGCGGCTTGACGCTCTTCATGAAGAACATCAGCGGGATCATGGCGATGAAGGTCCAGCCGAGCAGCCAGTAGGCGTCCACATATGCCAGCATATTCGCCTGGCGGACCAGATTTCCGTAAATCATTCCCTGCGCCTGCGCATGAGCTACGACGGGGGCCGCGCCCTGAGTCATGAGCATCTGCTGCGCGCCCTGCACGGCGTTGCGGTAGGGCAAATCATAGGGAGTGAGATGCGCCACCAGCATCGCTTGGTG
>JASHTY010000093.1 GCA_030040315.1 Terriglobia bacterium
TTAGCCGCCCTCGTGCGAGTTTCGCAATGCTGGAGGGACCTGCTTGCCTGCGTCAGCTTGAAAACGAATCGCGCGATTCGTTGACTTCGGAGGCGCGTTGCGTTTAAATGACCGCCGGACGGAGGAGTGGACCCTATGATGACTCGAAGGAATTTTGTGAAGACTCTGGCCGGCGCGGCGGCGCTGGCCACGGGAGCGCGCCTTGAAGCGGCAGGGAAACTCGCCTGGCCCGGACCGATCGGCATTCAAATCTACACCGTTCGTGACGCATTCGCCAAAGACCACGCGGGAACGCTGAAGCTGATTGCGGAAACGGGTTACAAAGAGATTGAAATCGGCACGGACTTTCCGATCGCTGAGCTTATGCCTGACGTGAAGGCCGACGGGCTTACGATCCCCAGCGCGTATCTCGATGCGCCGAAGACGATCGACGATTGGAAAAAGACCGTCGACTGAGTCAGCAAGTTCGGACTTCACTACATCGTCGTAGGCGACAATCCCAAAATGGATTCCGACGCGTGGATGCGGCGCGCCGAACTCTTCAGTCAATGCGGAACTTATTCCCTCACCGCGGGAATGCAATTCTGTTATCACGCCCACTTCCACGAATTTGAGACGGACGGCGGCGACTCCGGTTACGACATCATGGCGAAGAATTGCGATCCGAAGCTGCTGAAGTTTGAGATGGATGTTTTCTGGGCGACTTACGCCGGAGTCGACCCCGTGCACTATTTCACCACATACCCCGGGCGATTTCCCTTGCTTCATATCAAGGACCTTTACAAGGATGTTCCGGTCAACCCGCACGAAGGGCCGCCCAGTGATGGGCCGAATCCTTTTGCGCCCGTTGGCCAAGGAAAGATCGACTGGCCGCGCATTTTCGCGCACACGAAGCAGGCCGGAACCAAGCACATCTACGTGGAGCAGGACCGTTGGAACCAGCCGTCGGTCGAGTGCATGAAGATCAGCTTCAGTTACCTGAAGAACCTGCGGTTGAGCTGAGCGATGAGCGGTCTTCCTACTCCGGCTCACCGCACCTTGACGACAATTCCATCCTGCCCTATTGTTTCGCGTAGTTATGGAAAACAACTCTTCGTCGGACCCATACCGCAAGCTCGAAGAGCTCTATGCGGACATGAGCGATGCGCGGCTGCAGGAAATGGCCGATGGGGCCGACGACCTGACGGAGATTGCGCGACAGGTCTTGCGCGCCGAGATTTCGAAGCGCGGGCTCGACAAGCCGGCTCCGGTTACTTCCAGCGATGGCGCCAGTCCCGATTCCACGGATGTGGTGAGCATCTGGAAAATAAATGACCCTGCCAGAGCACAATCGGTCGTGGACGCCCTTAACAACGCGGGAATCGCCGCCTGCACCGTCCACGAGAAGGTCGAATTTTCCGACGGCGGCTCCGAAGACCAGCATGATGTGAGAGTCGTTCGAACTGACACTGGCCGTGCCCTCGAGGTCATTCGGGCAAGTTTCCCCGACGACGACACACCCGAGGAAGAACTCGACACGCGCGTCGAAGTTTGCCCCAACTGCCAATCCGCCGACATCGTTCTGGAGAGCCTGGACGCAGAACCGGGTGAGGGCGGCCCCCCAAGATACAACTGGGCGTGCGAAGCCTGCGGCCACCAGTGGAAAGACGAAGGTTTGGAGCAACTCGCCTGACGCATCGTTCGCGATTTCCGCGTCTCATGAGAGCCCAGAGCTCAAGCTGACGCGAGGAAACCACCGATGACAGCAATGATCGGCTTCAATTGTTGGCTGGTTGGATCGGCTTGCACGCCGAAATTCTCGAGCGCCGTCGCACCGAGCAGATAGAGCGAATCCGCGGGGGCAAAAATGACGGGGCAAGTCAGCGATTCGTCAAGCTGAGGGATCGAAAGCACAGCTTCACCCAGTGACCGCCGGTCGCGCCGGCCATCCGCGAAAATAAAGTCCCGCGTTCGCAACGGAACAATGCCGATTTCCCTGAGCCGCCCTTCCGGGATGAACGAATACAGCGCGCCGGTATCGACCCAGAAATCTTCCTCGAACGACCGGGACCGGTCGGCGGGATTTGATACCTTGACCCGAATTTGGAACATCGCCCCTCCTATGCAATATCCCGGAACAGTTACAAGCCCAGTCTTTGTTGGAAGCTTGAACTGATGATGACTACCTTTCGTCCGGGCTACCCGGTTCGGATCGTTCTACCTCTCGAAGAGGTGTAAAATCCTGAATTCAGCGAGCTCTCCTTCAAACGTGGCGTTGCTGAGAGCAATACCATTTTTCGCGACGTGTTTGAGAAATGCGACAGGCTCGTCCGCCTCGAGCCACTTCCCCAAAATGGTCATGGCGTTCATTCTTTGCCTGATGTCACCATCCAGTTTGAGCTCCTCCATTAAACGCAGTGTCTCAGCCTGCAAGATGGTCGCCAGTTCGCGTTGGGCATTCGGCGTGGGAACCGTCTTCAGGATATAGGCTGGGGAGAAACCAATATACCGGACGACGCCAAGCAAAGACACGAAGCGCAACGGCTTTCCGGTGAACCAAAAGATGGCGACAAAGACCGCGACCCGCAACACCCACGTCTCCATTTTCGAGCCAAGGTAAACGCCAACGCCCGCTGCTAGTAGGTTGGCCGTTATGAATGCCACCATGTCCGGCAACGGAGCGAAGGTATCGGCGGTCCGATAGAGCCTCAGGAGAGCGGCGCGGTGCCAATTCCGAGTAAGGAAAGCATGCGCTCCCCATTCAAGCGCGATGATGGTTACCACCCAGCTGACACTCATTGGCATCCGAGGTGATATCGCACCTAAAAGGGTCGGACGAGCAAGTCAGAGCTTACCACCACACATTATAATCGCTACACGTCCTAAGAAAAACCGCGGACACTAACCTAGGTCTTCGATCTGACGTGCGTTGAGATTGCACTCGATAGAGGGATGTTGCCCCATTCTCACATTTACTCGATGCTGGGCTGCGTATCGGAAATGGAATCCATCTTCTTAAGAAAGTTTTTGCGCTGCGCATCCTGGGAGGAGTCACGGAGCCTTAGCAAGTAGTCATTAAATTCCCCACTGAGGGCCCGATAGAAATTGGTCCGATTCAGCTTATAGCCCTCCTCGCATTCGAGTAGGATGCGCTCTGCGGGGAAACTACGGGTAATCAACCACCCGTGCCGCGTCTCGGCCTCGTGAAGGAGTGCATTTCGCACGTCAATGGCGAAATCACCGCAGATTTTACTGTTCTTAAAATCCTCTTTGAAATATGGCGACTGCTTAAGGAAGCGTTTAAACGCGCTTGCCGTGGACGGGTCCTTCACACATCGTCCGGCCGGGTACGTGCAATGCTCAGCTAGGGTGGTGGTGCCTGGGTTTCGGCCTCCTTCGTAAAAGGATTGGAGCGTTTCAACCAGGAGACAGCACAGGGCCATGATGCTGAATCCGGGCCGAACTATCGGATATTGATTCCTTTCTTGATTCCTTGCGTCATCCAGTTCTAGGAGCGCATCAATGCAGCGCAAGAATCTCTCTTGAATTCTTCGTTCGAACACGCCGATGGCCTTGTCCCACATTGCCGGGTCATCTGCATCTAGGTGAGGGCGGAGTTCGGTTCGCCACTCCTGAGACGTAAATCCAGCACACATTTCCATAATCCCTCCTACAAAACCAAAAGGCCGCGCTTGCGCGCGGCCCCCCTGGCGGTTTAATTACCGATATACCTCTCGGCGATGAGCAACACGAGCAATTACGACCTGCCGATGAGCGTCATCGATGACATATAAGACCCGGTAATCGCCTACCCGCAACCTCCATTCGTCCTCGAATCCTACCAGCTTCTTCGTGCCTGAAGGTCTGGGTTCATCCGCCAAACGGGCCATCCTTTTGTCAATTCGACTCCGGACGGAGGACGGCAAGGATTTGAGGTCACGAACTGCTGCGGGACGGAGCAGGATCGAGTACGGCATCACCGCCCCGAGCCGTCTTGGCGGGCATAGGACTCCCAAGCGATGTTCTGCCCGGGTTCATTCATGGAGTTCTGAATCAAGAAATGGTCGTACAGGTCCGCCAGCAATCTCTCATTGCGCAGGATGCGCAAGGCCATGCGGCGGCGGCGTTCGCGGTCGAGAAGCAGGAAGTCCCGATAAAGTCCTGAGTCGGCAGCCGTGCTCCGCGCTGTTCTCGCTGGTTTCATGATCCGCCTCTTTCGAAATTATAGCCCAAAAGCAAGCAGGCCGCGCTTGCGCGCGGCCTCTGTTTTGAAACTGTAAACTGTCGACTATCGACTGTTAACTTGTGCCGGCCTGAAGGCCGGCGCTACATCGATCTCAAAGCGCTACTTTGACCTCTGAGTTGAGCAGCCACGTCCCCTCGGAAATATCAAATTTGAAATTTGAGATTTCAAAGGCGCTGTGCATCCGTTCAGGACCTGTCTCACCGAAGTGAGACTCCCGAACCGGTTCTCTCTTAGAAAGGAGGTGATCCAGCCACAGGTTCTCCTACAGCTACCTTGTTACGACTTCACCCCAA
>JASHTY010000094.1 GCA_030040315.1 Terriglobia bacterium
GGGCTGAAGGAGAGACAGGTGAAAAGACGAGCACTCATGTGGATAACGGCGATTACCGGATTGCTGGTTGCGGCTCCGGCGTTCGCGCAGGGAGGGGCGGCGCCAGGTGTGAGCAGCGCGGTTAATTGGGTCGCGCTGACCTCCGGCTTCGCGATGGCGATTGCTTCAGCAGGCTGCGGCTACGCGCAAGGCAAGGCGGCGTCCGCGGCGTGCGAGGGCCTGGCCAGAAATCCCGGAGCACGCGCGGGAATTCAGTTTGCCCTGATTCTTGCGCTGGTCCTTATTGAATCGATGGCGCTCTACACCTTCGCCATCATCTTCATCAAGGTAACCTAGGCGAGAATTGGTTTTCGATCTCAAGGGAGGCTTCGGCCTCCCTTTTTTGCTGGGCTTGAAAGCCTGATGGGGTGAATGCGCGGCTACGATCCGGCGCCGGGTTCGAGGACCGGCGTTGCGATCCGTCGCACTCTTTTGTGGGGCGAGACTAAGCTGAGAGTGCGTTCCTCGAGAAGATGCTTTAGTGCCGGCAACGCCGCGCGGGCGGCGTCTTCTCCGGCTGCGACCAGCTCGTCGGCACGCTCGAAGTCGTCCCAGCGGAAGTGCAGGACCTTCGGTTCAATGACCAGGTCGCACTCGTGCCGCCAGTTGGACTGATTTCGGTCCTGCATGATCTGGAACGAATCGCCGACAACCTGGAACAGGTTGGTGACCGGAGCGGAGCTTCGATTCCCTTTCAGGTGGACGCCCACGATCACGTTCGCGCCCATATCGCGCAGCGGCGCCACAGGCACGCTGGCGACAACCACTCCGTCCACCAGGCGGTGCCCGCGGTATTCGACGGGGACGAACAGGCCGGGAAAGCAGCAACTGGCGCGCACGGGCAGAACCAAACCGCCTTCACGGAAAGTCACGGCCTCGCCGGTGGCGAGATCCGCGGCTACGACGGCGAGCGGAATCCTGGTCTGCTCAAAGGTGCGGCAACGGAAAATCTCCGTTAGCAGCGATTCCATCCGTTCGTTGCTGGCGAATCCCATCCGGCAGAATCTCCAGCGTGCAAACTTGTGCCAGCGCAGCTTGCGGACGGACGCGATCATTTCCTCAACCGTGCACCCGCTGGCAAACGCGGCAGCGGCGATGCTACCGGCGCTGGTGCCGGCGATGGCGTCTACGGTAACGCCGTTTTCGATGAGGACTTTCAGCACGCCCACGTGGGCGATGCCGCGCGCGAAACCGCCACCCAGCGCGAGGCCGATACGTGGCCGGTCAATAGCGATGTTAATTGACGGGTTGGAAGACGGCCGGGTATATGCGAACTTCCGAACTCCCCGCACAATCGAGTGCAGGGCCCTTACAAGATCGCTCCCGATGCTGGGCTTCATGGCCTGCCTCCTGAAAACCCACCCTTCACTTGGATGGTAATAGACCTGAAGGGTTGCCGAAAGAGCACCAAAGGACTTTTATCAAATCGGGTATTGACTGGAATTAAAACTCTATTTGAACAGTGACGTGGAGGCAATCAGGGTAAGTCCCATGAAATCATTGGGTGCCAGGCCCAGATAGAAAATACCGACCACGCTGACTCCCAGCGCAGCGCGCACGGGCCAAGGCAGGGTGACCGAAGCACATTCGGTTTTATCCTCGTTCATATACATCGCCACGATGATTTTGAAGTAGTAGTAGACCGAAACCGCGCTGTTCAGAAGCGCCAGGATGGTAAGGCCGACGAGGTGCGAATGAATGGCCGCACGGAACAGATAGAACTTTCCAAGGAATCCGGCGGTCGTGGGGAAACCGGCCAGGGAGAGAAAGAAAACGGTAAGGCACGCGGCAACCGCGGGGCGCTCGGTAGCCAGCCCGTGGTAGTCTTTGATTTCCACGCGCTGTTCATCCGGCCCGGCGAGGTACGCGATCAGCAGGAATGCCCCCACATTCATCAGTGCGTAAGCCGTCAGGTAATACATGACCCCGGAAATTCCCTTTGAACCGCCCGCCGCCACTCCCACCAGCACGTAGCCGGCGTGGGCGATGGCGGAATAGGCGAGCAGGCGCTTGACGTTTGACTGCCAAAGAGCGCCGAGGTTGCCCACGCACATGGTCAGCGCGGCGGAGATCCACAAAATCTTCATGCTGAGTGCGTTCGCGGAAGTGAAGCTCCCCAAGAAAATTCGGATGAGAACCGAAAACGCCGCAGCCTTGGGTCCGACTGACATGAACGCGGTAACCGGCGCGGGAGCTCCCTGATAAACGTCGGGCGCCCAGATTTGAAACGGCGCAGTGGAGAGCTTGAAGGCCAGGCCCACGAACATCAGGATCAATCCCGCCTGCGCGAAGGCGGTCCATTGGCCTGGCGCGCCCATGCGGGTGCTTGCCCCCAGCAAGTTGGTAGTTCCCGTCAGTCCGTAGACGAAGGCGATTCCATATAGAAAGAATGCCGTGGCAAACGAGCCCAGCAGGAAATACTTTAGCGCCGCTTCATTGGACAGCCGGTCATCCCGCCGGTAACCTGCCAGGATGTACGTGGCGATGGAGGAAATCTCGAGGCCCAGGAAAATCATGATCAGGTCCGTGGAGGCGGCCATAAAGCACATGCCCACGGTTCCCATTAGGGTCAGGGCATAGAACTCGCCATGGTCGGCGTGGTTGCGCTCGAGATAATCCATCGAGCCGAGGATCACCAGCCCTGCCACGAGAAGGAACAGGTTGATGAAGAAGAAACTGAACTCATCCGCGGAGACAGAGCCGCCGAAAGCGGTACCCATTCCCGGCCAGGGGTAAAGCCAAATGCGAACAGTGGACCCGGCCGCGGCCAGCACTCCCAGCAGGGCCAGCCAGCCCAGCAGTTTTTTGCTCGCACCACGGACGAACGGCTCAAGGAGCATCACCAGCACCGCGAAAACGGAGAGGATAATCTCCGGCAAAATCCTCATCATGTCGACCGGCAGGAGCGTCATCATCGGCCAACCCCCGGATGCCGGGCAGGCGCGCGGTCAGTAAGGAGCAGGGACTTCCGGTTGAGGCGAAACATCATGGTGGTTACGCCGCGGTCCAGGCGCCGCAGGAACGGCTGGGGGTATACTCCCATGCCGATAATGACGATCACCATAATGGTCAGAATCAATTTCTCGCGCAGGTCGCAATCGGCGATGTTGCGATTCTTTTCTTTGGTGATCTCGCCGTAGAAGACGCGCTGATAGGCCCACAACAGATAAACAGCAGCCAGAACGACTCCGATGGAGGCAAAGACCGTGTAAGAGGCGTGACGATAGAATGACCCGACGATGATCAGGAACTCTCCCACAAATCCGTTCATGATCGGTAGCCCAAGCGACGACAATGTCACGATCAGGAAGAACGTGCTATATATCGGCATGGAGGTGGCAAGGCCGCCGAATTCCTTGATCAGGCGCGTATGCCGGCGGTCATACAGCATCCCCACCAACATGAAGAGCGCGCCAGTCGAAACTCCGTGGCTGAACATCTGGTAGATGGCTCCCTCAACGGCTTCCGGCCGCATGATGAAAATACCCAGCACGCAGAATCCCAAATGCGCGACGGAAGAATAGGCGACCAGCTTTTTTAAATCGGGCTGCACCATGGCGACCAGGGCTCCGTAGATGATTCCCACGATGGCCAGGAAGCAGATGACCGGCGCAAAGGCGTTCGCGGCGTCAGGGAAGAGCGGCAGGCAGAAGCGCAGCATGCCGTACGTGCCCATTTTGAGGAGTACTCCGGCCAGAATCACCGACCCTGCAGTGGGCGCCTCCACGTGCGCGTCGGGCAGCCAGGTGTGAAATGGGAAGACCGGGACTTTGATGGCAAAGGCAATGAAGAAGGCGAGGAAAAGCCAGCGCTCGGCCACCGGTGAGAGCGCGGAGTAATTCACCAGGTGGTCCATCACGCGCGGCAGGTCGAAGCTCCCGGTAACGTTGTAGAGATAAATGATTCCTGTCAGCATCAAGGCCGAGCCGAGCATTGTGTAGAGGACGAATTTAATCGATGCGTACACACGCCGTTCGTGGCCCCAGATGCCGATCAGGAAATACATGGGAATGAGCATCACCTCCCAGAAAAAGAAGAAGAGCAGAAGGTCCAGGGAGGCAAAAACTCCGATCATTCCCGTTTGGAGCGCCAGCAGAAAGATGAAGAATTCGTTCGCGCGTTCGGTGATGCTCTTCCAGGAGACGAGCACGCAAAGCGGCGTCAGGAAACCGGTCAGGAGAATCATGAATGCGCTTAGTCCGTCCACGGCCAGGTGGTAATTGACTGGCGGGGAGCCCATCCAGGGGACCATTTCCTCAAATCCATGGCAGGTCTCGAATCCCAGGTAGACGCGCATAGAGACGAGAAAGGTGAGAAGGGAAAACAAGAGTGCAACCGCGCGCGCGGATGACGCGCGAGTGCGCCCGAGAAGAGCGATAACCACCGCGCCCAGAAGGGGCAGGAAGATGACGATGGTGAGAGTATGCTCGTTCAGCCAGTCCATGATAAATAACAACCGTTCAGGCGTTTGCCGTTAAAATGTACAGGAGCCATAGAACCGCGCCCAGCAGCACCCAGGCTGCGTAGCTCGGGATATTGCCGGATTGAATTTTTCGCAAAACTCCGCCTAAGTCGGCTGTGCCCTCACCTGTGCCGTTAACCATGATGCCGTCAATCGCGCCGGCATCCACATCGCGCCACAGAAACTTCTCAGAAACCGTGCGCAGCGGGCGCACGATCAGCCAGTTGTAGGCTTCATCGACATAATACTTGTGTATCAGGATGCGGTAGAAATCGGCGAACCGTTCGGCCAATTCCTCCGGGATTTCGGTGGATTTCAAATACCACCAGAGCGCGAGAGCGATGCCGATGCCCGCCGCAAGGATGGAGAATCCCATAATGGCGCCGGGGCCGAGGCTCGCGCTCTGCTCCGCCGCGCCGCTTCTCAGCACCGCATTGGCCGGGGCGAAAACCGGTTCGAGATAACGGTCGAAGGCCTCGCTGCCGTTCCAGGCCGTGGGCCAGCTTACCCATCCCGCCACAACAGAGAAAAACGCCAGCACCATGAGGGGGACGGTCATTTCGTACCCGCTCTCGTGCAGATGATGGGCGGCGCGCGGTTCCACGCGGGACTTTCCGTAAAAAGTCATGCACAATCCGCGGAACATGTAGAACGCAGTCAGCGCCGCGGTGATGGTTCCCAGCCAGTAGAGCCACGGCTTGCCGAGTGGGCCTTCCATGGCGCCTGCCAGAATTTCATCCTTGCTGAAAAATCCCGAGCCGATCAGAGGAACGCCGCTGATGGCGATTGTGGCGATCAGGAAGGTGGCATGAGTAATCTTCAGTTTGTGGCGCAGGCCACCCATCTTGCGCATGTCGAGTTCGCCGCTCATGGCGTGCATCACGCTTCCGGCGGCAAGGAAAAGCAGCGACTTGAAGAACGCGTGGGTCATGAGGTGGAAGATGCCTGCCGCGAACACTCCCGCGCCGCAGCCAAGGAACATGTATCCAAGTTGACTGATGGTGGAGTAGGCGAGCATGCGCTTCAAATCGTTCTGCGTCAGGGCGATCGTGGCTGCGAAGAAAGCCGTCAGGCAGCCAACGATCGCCACGATAGCAAGCGCCGCCGGGCCATGAGCGAAGATGATGCTCGATCGCGCCACGAGATACACGCCTGCCGTCACCATCGTGGCAGCGTGAATCAGCGCACTGACCGGAGTGGGACCTTCCATGGCATCGGGCAGCCAGACGTAGAGGGGCAACTGGGCCGACTTTCCTGCCGCGCCGACGAAGAGCAAAATTCCAATGGCGGTCATCACGCCCTGGAATTCCAGCGGCAGCTTTACAACTTGGTTGAAGACGACCTTAAAATCCAGCGAGTGCACGGTCCAAAACAGCATCGCCACGCCGATGGTAAAGCCCGCGTCTCCGATGCGCGTGACGATAAACGCCTTCTTGCCGGCGTCCGAAGCGGACTTCTTGGTGAAATAAAACCCGATCAGAAGATAGGAGCAGAGCCCCACGCCTTCCCAGCCCACAAACATCAGCGCGTAGTTTCCGGCGGTGACAAGCGTGAGCATCATGAAGAGGAAAAGGTTGAGATAGGTAAAGAAGCGGTAGTAACCGCCTTCGTGCTCCATGTATCCGCGCGAGTAGAGGTGGATCAGGAAGGCGACGACCGTGACCGTGAGGGTCATGATGAGCGTCAGGCGGTCGTAGTAGAACGCATAATCGGCGCGCAGCGTTCCTGCCTGGATCCATTTGAAGTAGCTCCACGTGAAGGGTTCGGGCTGGCTTGCAGACTTGGTATAGATCCACGCGGAAAGCAGCGCGAAAATCATGGAAAGCCCGGACGCGCCGCAGCCCACGAGTGAAACGGTGGCCTGCGAAAATCGGCGGCCCAGAATGCCGTTGAGCGCCGCACCCACCAATGGCGGGAGGACCATGAGCAGGAGTAGGATTTCCAGGTTCATAAGGCTTGCGATATGAAAGGCCGAACGCCGGTCGACCCTACATTTTCATCGAATCTACGTCTTCAATATTCAGCGACGGGCGATGCCGGTGCAACGCGATGATGACCGCCAGTCCCACGGCAGCTTCGGCGGCGGCCACCACAATGACGAAGAAGACGAATATCTGGCCGTCCAGATTTCCAAGAAACCGTGAAAACGCCATGAACGCCAGGTTGACCGCATTGAGCATCAATTCGATGCACATAAAGACCGTAATAATGTTACGGCGGAAGACGAAACCTGCAGCGCCAAGGATGAACAGAATCGCGCTTAGGCCCAGATAATGTGAGAGAGGAACCATAATCAAGAGCGCTTGCCTTTAAGAATTCCCTTTCTTGGCCAGCACCACGGCGCCGAGCACAGCAACCAGAATCAAAATGGACGTTACTTCAAAGGGCAGCACATAGCTCTGAAACAGTAGATGGCCGAGCGCCGCGGGGCTCCCATCCGGGTGTTTAGGTGGTGCTGCGATTGTGGGCGGGAACTGGTTCCACACTACCATCAGCATCTCTACAAGAAATGCGGATACCAGGGGTGCTCCAAGCCATTTGGCCATGCGGCTCTGGTGGCTCGGAACCTCATGCCCCGCGTTCAGCAGCATGATGACGAAAACGAACAACACCATGATGGCCCCGGCGTAGATGATGACCTGAAGTACGGCCATAAATTCCGCACCCAGCGACAAGTAAATCACCGCCAGCGCGCAGAGCACTACAATCAGTGAGAGCGCACTATACACCGGCGTGCGCTGTAGCACCATGTTCAGCGCCGCCAGCACGGCGATGCCGGCGAAAATGTAAAATATAAAGTTCATTTC
>JASHTY010000095.1 GCA_030040315.1 Terriglobia bacterium
AGCTCTTTTGTCTTTTCTTCAACGCTCATATTGCCCCCATGTTTGTGTGGCCACGCTTGACCGGCCGGTTTCACTGGTCACTTATTGGCCGCGTTTTGTTTGGATGGGCGCCGCCTTTTGCCGGCGGTTTTGACCCTGGCCACAGTTCGACGGCACGGCGAGAGTATAGCAAAGGGAATGGAAGTCTACTAGGCGAGCAGAAGTGGTTGGGCCATTTAGCCATTTGGTCATAGAAAACGCGGCCCAACAGATGACCTAGTGGCCTGTCTCAGGAATTCGCTTCATATTTCGCCCCAGGGATTATGTAAGCCTTCAGCCCCGCAGGGGCGAAATACCATAGCCCAGGGCGTAAGCCCTGGGGCCGCGAGCCCTCACCCCGCCTTCGGCTACCCTCCCCCGCCGGACGGGAGAGGGGTTGGGGGAGATAGTGGGTGCCGCAAACCCACGGTTTTCGCCGCGGGCTACTATATGCCGCCCGCCTTGCGGGCTGAATTCTTAGGCGAACTTCTGAGACAGGGCACTAGCGACAAAATGAGGAACAAGCGATTCTAAAATGGGCAAATCCTCAGACCGCGGCGTATTCAACGGCAGGAGCTGGGGTAGTCGCGCGTGCGGGCGGGGCAGTGGTGAGCGTCCAGCAATCTTTCCGGCGGAGCAACTGCGAAACCAATTGGGCGTGCATGGCGTGCCCGGCGCGGTCCGCGACCACGCGGCCGATCAGAGGGTGTCCGAAAAGGGAAATGTCGCCGAGCAGGTCAAGAATCTTGTGGCGGCAGAATTCGTCGGCAAAGCGCAGGCCCTCGGGGTTCATCACGCGCTCCTGATCGAGCACGATGACATTTTCAAGGGACCCGCCCTTCACCAGGCCGCTCTTCAGGAGCATTTCAACCTCCGCCAGAAAGCCGAAGGTGCGCGCGGGAGAAATTTCGGTTTCGTAGGACTCGCTCGACGGCGTGAAGTTTAGTGATTCCGCTCCAATGGCGGGATGCGGGAAGAGAATGGAATAGCTCACGGAAAAGGTGTCCGAGGGGTAGATGGCAATCTTCTTGCCGCTTTCTTCCAATTTGACCGGCTTCAGAATCTTTGCGTAGGAGCGGCGCGCGCGCTGGGAGCGAAGGCCGACCTGGCGAAGCGCCTTCACGAAGGGCAGGGCGCTGCCGTCCATGATGGGCAGCTCCAGGTTATCGACTTCCACGACAGCATTGTCGACCCCCAGCCCAGCCAGCGCGGAGAGCAGATGCTCCGTGGTGGAAATCAGTACGCCCTTCTTCATCAAGCTGGTGGCATAGCTGACGCGGGCAACGTGGCGGGAGTGCGCCTCAATGGCAAAGCCGTCAAGGTCAGTACGCTTGAAGACGACCCCGGTGTGAGCTGGAGCAGGGCATAGCCGCAGATTGACCATTACTCCTGTGTGTAGGCCAATACCCGAAAGTGATACCGCAGAAGCCAGAGTAAGTTGTTGACCCAAAGTTCCTCCCCGACGCAAGTCAACTTACTTGCACATGGGCGTCCAATTCGATGTTAAATAGTAGGCCTAATGTTTACAGCTACTTGCGGGCGACTTGTAAAGCGCCAGGGAACTCTAGGTGTGGCGCAACTGCCACGGTTCGCTCCTTGATTAGTGTCCTCTAAGCCGCAGGTAGCGTACCGACCTGTCGACACTACAGCGCGAAAGGCGCAAACCTAGACGCCCGGCGCAAACGCCCCAGTCCCTACGTCCGCTACTGGATGATGATGATTGGTTGCCCGCCGCCTAACATTTTGCAGCAAGGGCACTTATAATGATAAGTACCCGCCTGCTTCGTTGTCACAACCGTGTCCCAGCACCCTGGTATTCCGTTCGAGGCCGCAGGAATTGTGAAGCTGGGCTGGTCCAGCGGTTCGCCATCTACGCTAAAGTTCACGGTGCAGTCTTGCGGATTGGGATTCAGCCACTGCACCACATTATGATAGTGGGCGAGTGCAACCATGGGATTAGTCTCGCACACATTGATTTGTACGTCCGGACTGGGATCGCATTGCGCAATACGTGGTCTACGTTTCTTTGTGCGTTTCTTTGCGAGCTGTTTCTTTGCCATCTCAATTCCTCCTTTTGATCTAAGTGGATTAAAATTTGGTTGGAATTCCCGACCACTCCCGCGTCAGGGGGGGTTGACCTCTGTAGCTGAGGTTCGTGGGGCATATTCGCGCAGAAGCGAAGTGAACCGCTGATTGCTGTGTAGATTGTCAAAGGCGGGCGCGTCGCGCACCGTGTCGGGCGAGTAGCCCTGCTTCAGCGCCTTTGTCAGAAAGTCAAACGTCAGGTCCGTCTTTCCGGCCTCCTTGTAAACCAGCGCAGCATTGAACAACACTCCCGGGTCATGGGGCGCCAACTGAAGTGCGGCCGAAAGATTCGCGACGGCTTGGTCAAACTGTGCCAGATCGGAGTAATACAGCGCCAGGTCAGCCAGCACGGTGGCGTCATGCGGATTCACCTGAAGACTTTCCTTAGCCATCGAGATTGCCCTCTGGTAAGGCTCGGACGCGCCGGCTTTGTCACCCGCGAACTCCAGAGCATCGCCCAAATTGCCCCAAACGATGTAGCTTCGATCGTTGAGCTGCAGCGCCTGCCTGAATGCGCTTGCGGCATCACTGAACCGCCGTATGTCGAAAAAAGCGATGGCCAGGTTCGAATAAGCCGGGTACGTAGGACGGATGGCGATGGAACGCTGCAGCAGTTGCAGAGCTTGCTGGTAGCGGCCTTCAAGCACCAGCGTGCCCCCAAGATTGCTCCAGCCCCGAAAACTGTCGGGGGCCATGGAAACCACCTGGTTGAACATGGTTTCCGCCTCATGGAGTTGGCCGTGCACGAAATAGAATTTCCCGAGCACATTGTATCCGCGCCAGTCGGCGGGGCGCAGGGCAATGGCTTTGCCGTAAGCAGCCTCCGCCTGAGCAGGCTGGCCGAGGCTGTCATAGGTATCCGCCAGGCCCTTTACGGCGTCATTGTTGCCGGGCTCAATGGCCACGGCGCGTCGGTACTGCTCCGCCGCCTGCTCCTTCTCTCCCGTTCCAAGCAGGACCTGTCCCAGGCAGGCGTGCCCGGCAGACTCCCCATCCGCCACGTCCACGGCCCTTTGGCAATTCGATCGGGCGAGCAAGCTCCACTCGCGTTCGTGTGTGGCCTGGTACTTGAGCCAGTAGGCTTCACCCAATCCCGCCAGCGCCTGAGGGTAAGAAGAGTTTTGCTGAAGACTGCGGTCAAACTCCGCAATGGCGGCATCGATGTTCTCCGGCTTCTCCGGCACTTCCAGGTAACCACGCCCGCGCAGGTAATGCGCGTAAGCGTCCGGCTCCGGTGCGCCGGTGACTTGCAGAGACTGTTTCTCAACCGGATTCAGCTCGACATCCAGCATCTTCAGGATGCCGGCGGCAACCGCAGCGGTCAGAGTGATGGGATCGGACGCTGCCTCCACAAATTCATCAGCGCGCAATTGGCGGCCAGTGACCGCTTCAATCAAGACGGCCATCACCTGAATCCTGTCCCCCTCCTGCTGCCAGGTTCCCGTAATGACCAGATTTACGCCGAATTCCTTGCGCGCCTCAGCCGGTGTCGACACATGCATGGCCCGGACTTCGCTGACGGGAACAATCTGAAGCTGAGGGCGGGTATTGAGCTGGGTAAGCTTTGCGCTGAGGACATCGCTGAGCCCATCGGCAAAGGCCTTGCTTCCCGCATCCACGCCCGCGAACACGAAAGGCAGAACTGCCACCTGCTTCTGCGCGGGCACCGGGTGAAGGAACTGGGCGACTTGTGGCCAAAGCTGGGTCAAGGAAGCCCAAGCCAGAACCG
>JASHTY010000096.1 GCA_030040315.1 Terriglobia bacterium
ACCACTCCCGCGCAGTTGATGGGCGCCGCGAGCGTGGACGTTCCCGCCATCATGGTGCCGGGCGGTCCGATGCTGAGCGGGATGTGGCACGACCGGCAACTTGCCGCAGGCACCGATGTGCGCAGAATGTGGGAAGAGGTTCGCGCCGGCCGCCTGGGCGAAGAGCAATGGTGCGAAATCGAGAGCTGCGTTTCGCGCAGCTCCGGTCACTGTTATGTGATGGGCACGGCCTCAACCATGGCCAGCCTTGCAGAAGGTTTGGGAATGACCCTTCCCGGCGCCGGGGACATCCCCGCCGTCGATTCACGCCGGATGATGATTGCCGAACGTAGCGGGGGCCGCATCGTCGAAATGGTTAAAGAAGGTCTGCGCCCCTCGCGCATCATGACCGCCGCGGCGCTTGAGAACTCGATCCGCCTTTTGATGGCGCTTGGCGGGTCCACAAACGCCATCGTTCACCTGGTGGCCCTTGCCGGGCGCCTGGGAATCCCATTACCGCTTTCGACTTTTGACGACCTCGCGGCCACTACGCCTTTCATTACCAACGTGAAGCCCTCGGGGAAATTCCTGATGGAAGAATTCAGTTACGCGGGCGGCGTGCAGGCGGTCTTGAGGGAACTCACTCCGCTTCTCCGCCTGGATGCGATCACCGCCAACGGCAAATCGATGGGAGAAAACCTGAAGCAAGCGGCTTGCTTCAATCGTGAGGTGATCCGGCCTTTGCAGGAGCCTCTGCTTCCGCAGGGCGGGGTTGTAGTTCTAAATGGAAACCTCGCGCCTAAGGGTGCGGTGATCAAACAGTCGGCCGTATCACCGCACTTCATGAAGCATCGTGGGCGCGCCGTGGTTTTTGAAAACAATCAGGACCTGCTGGCCCGGATTGACAACGCAAACCTTCAGGTTGATGAAAACTCCGTGATGGTGCTCAGGAACGCCGGACCCAAGGGGGCGCCGGGCATGCCGGAGTGGGGCCATCTCCCCATTCCCGCCAAGCTTCTGAAAGCCGGAGTCAAGGATATGGTGCGGCTAAGCGACGCGCGCATCAGCGGCACGAGCTTTGGAACCATTATCGTGCACGTTGCGCCTGAGGCTGCGGTCGGCGGCACGCTGGCGATTGTTCGCGATGGCGATGAAATTGAGCTGGACGTTGCGGCCCGCCGGCTTGAGCTCCGCGTGCCCGACGCGGAAATCCATTCGCGGCTTGCTCAGTGGAAACCGCCCGCCCCAGGTTACGAGCGCGGCTACGGCAGACTCTTTCTCGATCATATCCTGCAAGCCGACGAGGGGTGCGACTTTGACTTCCTGCGCGGGGCCAGCCGCGAAGACGACGGCACGCCACTTGCGAGATATCCGAACCCCGCACTCTAGAAACTCTCGCACGGCAAGAATCCAATACAGCACTCAAGCTCACTTCAGCATGGAGAAACTTGTGGGTGTGAGGAACATATTCGTTATGTTCCGTACAATTTCTCCGCCGCGGCGGATCGATTCAGCTCGAATTCTGACCCAGTCGGGATCAGCATTGAAGGTGGCCCAGGCCTTTTCGCGGTGTGATTCGCTTTCGAACGGGATGAGATAGGTCATGTTGGGCTGGTTGGGGCCGAACACGGAATCCGCGTAAAGTACGGGATGAATCCCGCTCTTGTGGAAGATGTCAATTTCTCCGCCCGCGAAGCGGTCATGCAGATACCCAAGCTGGCGGTTCGTCGGCGATTCATAAATTCGCATCTCATAGAACTTGTGGGGCGGCTCGCCGGCCGGAGTCGCAGCCAGGGGCGGGCAGAAGGAAGTCGCGCGTAACAGCATTGCCTCCGTTCGATGAAAGGCCGGCTCGTCTTTCTCGATTTCCCCCACGGCCGCGCTGTAATCGGCGTCGGAGTTGAGCTTTCCCCACAATGACTCCATTTCCGCGAGGCTGGGATAAGCGAAGATGATCAGTGTGGTTGGAAGATTTGAGCCGACGGTCACGGTGAAAAATCCTATCGGGCCGAAACCGTTCTTCCGGCAAATGGGCAGCAGGCTGTTCTCCAGCCACTTCGCCATTCGCGAAGTTTGGTCGCCATTCTGCATGTGAATCCAAAAGAATTCGAAATAGGAAGAAGCTGTGGGTTTGTCGCCGATTGGGGCCGCAACGGAAAATCGCGATCCAGCCGCGTACCCCATCGTCGCCGCTGGCAGGTCTCTGACCATAAATGTTCGCCGGTTCATTAGTTCACCGCCTGAAGCATGGAATGTGATCGTCGGTTTAAACAATGGGCTGAGTCGAGGTGCGTGTCAAGCTCAGCATCGATTTGAATACGGATGTCACTGAGTCTTGGCCGGATCAAATCTGCATTCCGACCAGAATGACCAGCCGCCGGCCGTACCGGCCGGGAGAGGGCTTGTGGTCAGCGTCAAAGCGCGGTCGTGGGCGCTGTAAATCGGGATTCGAAACGGAAGCCGGCCATTTGTTTGGGATTCCGATTGAAGAATTCGGTCGAACGCCTTGCGGTGATGCCCCAACCGATCCTCAATGGAAATATCTATCTCAAGGCCCTGCGAGGTCTCGGGAAATGACCCAGCTTCGTCGGGAATGCCAAAGTAACCGGAAAACCAGGATGCATCATTCGGAATTCGCAGCTCGACGCGGCTTGGGGTCCGTACCAACAATGCAGGTGTTCCGTCAATAATGGTTACGCGGCCCGAGCTGGCGCTTTGCACCGATTTAGGTTCCGGCCAAAACACTCGACCCTGCACATCAGCAAGTATGCGGGAAGCGGGCACTTCCCTGGAAGCCTCAGGAAAATCGCGCGCCGTATAGAGCCGCACATGGATTTGAGGGGCAAATTCGAATGATCCTCGCTTCGGCGGATCGAACGTCAAAGTCTCAGGTTCGCTTCCGGCCTGCGAAGTCAGAAAATTCAATACATCATGATTGCTTTTCAGCAAAGGACTGATCAGAAACGGCAATTCCGCCATGGAGGGAATGATGCGGAATAGTTCTACCCCATCGCCTTGTCCAACCCGTAAGTAGAGCGGAGGGCGCTGATAGAAAAAGTCGGCCGCATCCCCGAGCAGCGTCGGGAGGATGTCAGCCGAAATAAACAGAGGCCCATGGCTCCAGCGGCGCAAATCCAATTTCTCTCCGTATCTCAGATTTGCTTCATGAACAAGATGGAAATCAGGGTCCCCCGATGTTCGCTGCTGTAAAAGCAGAAAGACTCCATCTCGCGCCACCGGCACATAGTTGTTGAGAACGTAATTCAGCGCGGCGGAATCCTCGAACATGGGGAATCGCCCATCTGTGGCGTCGTGCGCGAGCAAAATGTAGCGCGGCCTCGCGGGGCCTCGGAAGTATTCCGCGTTCAGCTCTTGAAGTGCCGGCGTATACGCCACGAAGCCTTGAATGACAGGGCGCGGCTGATAATTCATGCCGTTCACCACCGCGGCCAGCAAAAGAAAGTTCATTACGTCCACGGAATCTTGCCCGATTACGTCCTTCGCCCGGTCTAGGGCGAGCATCGAGTTTCCACTGGCACTGCGATTGCCGCCATAGAGGTCGCTTGCGCGTCCGGTTGCAACGATAAGCATAGCTTCGGTATTCTCGACCACACGCCGCGGCCAGCCAACGACCTGGCGCCAGGCGAAGCCCGCAATCTGTAGATTCGCCGCCAGCAGGCAAAACACCATAGCGGCGGCGAACGCGGTCCCCAAGATGTGCCGGTGAAGGACCCATGAATCCTTGGGCGCCACAGCAAAAAGAAGGACCAGCCCCAGCGGCAAAAACCAAAGGAATACGAAAGTGTGCCAATCTCCCGTGCGCGTAAACCCTTCCTTCCACGCCAGAAATACGTATTGCGTGGCAGTGATCAAAATGCTCCAGGCGACCAAATCTCGATTGGCACGCGCCAGGGTCGCTCCGAGCGCGGAAACAAATAACGCCAGCGCCGCCAACGCCGCGCAAAGCACGGAAGTCTTGGGAACCAGATTCATGGCTCCGCTATAACCTGACGCAAGGTCCAGGCCGCGCCTGAACCACACGGGAATGTGCGTGGGCGACTGGCCCAACGCCGTCCAGCAAGCCACGAATCCCGCCGGCGCCGCCAGCGCGAGCGCAACTGCCTTCCGAATTTTTCGCTGCACGGCCCAACAGACAACGATCAGTGCAAGGCTTCCCAGCGCCGCCAGCGCGAAGGTGAATTTGATAAGTGAAGCAACGATGAAGGCAAAGACGAGAATGGGAAATTGCCATCGCTCCGTGGGGTTGTCTTGCAACACCAGAATTGTTCCACAGGCCAGAACGAAGAAGGCGATTTGGTCGAGCCCTGAAGAAAGGGCCAGAATCATCAACCATGCGAGCAGCACAATTCGAACCCAGCCCTGCAACCGTTTCGTCAATGCAATCGTTTCTAAAGCCACAATCGCGGCCCAAAAGATGGCGAAGGCAATGCGCAGTCCAACCAAGTGCCCAAGGCTGGTGCGGGCGCTCAAAAATCCGAGAGGCCCAAAGGTGAACACAATCTGCGTGCCAAATTGCAGATGGTGCGCAGCGGCATATTCGATTGCGGCGTGCCAGGACGGATCAAGTTCAAGCGGTGGTTGCTGCGTACCGCTGGGGGAAAATGCGGAGACAAAAACCAAAATGAAACAGGCGGTCCAGGCAATCTGCCGCGCGGCTCGAGGGGGCATCCGAAAAATTCCTTCTTACGGTTTGCGCGCAATCACCAGAAATTGTTTTCCCCACAATTGCTGCGCAAGGGAAAACAGCAAATACAAACGTACGAGCCATGCCCTGGGAGGAGTGTGGCCGCTCATCGTAAACGGAAGGAAGCGTGCCTTGACGAGCTCTTTTCGAAATCCGCCGATCTCCAGAGCTTCCATCAGCGAGCGATCGCTGAGCGGCAGATGATGATCCACAAAATCCCAATAAACGTCATAGCTAAAGCGGATGTTCGGCCCCAAGGCAATCAGCAGCCCCTGAGGTCTCAATACTCTGTGGGCCTCTGCGAGACAACTGGCAAGATCTTCCTTTGTGGTCAGGTGTTCAAAGAAATTGCTTGTGAAAACCACGTTGACAGAATTTGCAGGAAGAGGCCAGGGCGAAGTGGCTGCTTGCGACAACACGGAAACGTCCCGCGCGGCTTTTCCGGTGGTGGCGGGGTTTGAGTCCAGCGCAAACTTTTGTTTAGCAGAAACATTGTTAATGAACTCGCAATACCCCGCACCCAAATCTACGACTGTGTCCGACGCCGCGATCCAACGCTGAAAATAGTGTCGGGTGAGGACCTGCCAAACCTCCGAGCGCCGTTGTTCATTCCCGGCAAATCGGCGGCCGTAGACCGCCTCCTGATGCTCCTCACGCGTCATGTTCGATTTCACTCGCGAAACAATGTACAGTATCGCTCAATTCAGGGCATTTTGTGCATCGCACCGGCAGTCCGCTGGAACATCCCGATTTCCGGCCACCCTGGAATAACATGGGCTCACTCGTTAAAGAGATTCACGGAAGCCCCATATTTCGCAGTCGGGATGGCACCCTCAAATGTGCTAAAATTTTGGCTGTCATGGACCCTCAGCCGAATTGCCCGAGCTGCGGTTCACCCCGACTCGCGCCTTCCCCAAGCGGTATCCATCTGCTCTGTTCGGATTGTCAGCATATTGTGGTTCAGGAGAGAGAGCGGAAACCGCGAGGACGAAAACGCCGGAGCAAAACCGCACGAGTTGAGCCGTTATCCCCGCCGGCAAGCAAGAAAGTTTGATTCCCTGGACTAAGCTTTCGACGGTCATTGAATAATCCTTGCTGCAATTGAGTGAATTTGACTTCACCCGCTCAATATGCCACGTTGAACGGCCATGCGGGGCATTTTGCAACTGCCACATAGATTCAGAAGCTCGGTGGTCGCGGCCATTCTCCTGGCGACCCTCACAAGTGGCCCCAACCTGCGCGGGGCGCAGAACCTTCAATCCTTCGTCAGCCGGCTCTTGTCACAAAAGGACGGCGCTGCGATCTTATCCGACCCGCGAACCGGACGAATCATCGCGGTGGTGAATCCCCAACTTGGATTCGATGAGGCTTATCCGCCTGGATCCACGGCAAAAATCGTAACCAGCGCTGCCGCATTGGAGGAGGGGGCCATCGCGCCGTCAGAGACAATCCTCTGCCGGCGCGTTCCCCGGCTTTTGGGAGAGGCGCATCATTGCTCGCATCCGCCCGCGGAATTGCCTTTCGACCTGGCTGGCGCACTCGCCAATTCGTGCAATTATTTCTTTTCGGAGTTGAGTGTGCGACTGTCCGCCTCCGCACTGGCTCACTGGTATGCGGCTTTCGGGTTCGGCGCTACGGACAAGACCGCGCCATCGGACAAAGTGATCATTTCTGATAACCCGCGCGACAAAGCCCTTGCCGCACTGGGTGAACGGGGGATTACCGCCACTCCTTCGCAAGTTCTTCTGGCATACTCCGCCATCCCCGAACAAGGGAAGGTTTTTAAACTCACTCCCCACGGGGAATACAAGGCTGCGAGCCTGGATCGTGTCATCGCGCTAAAGAAGGAAACTCTTTCGGTTCTTTCCGAGGGCTTGCGCGAATGCGTTACAGCCGGGTCCTGTCGTGCGGCCGCGATCCCGGGCGTGAGCGTAGCGGGAAAGACTGGAACAGCAAGCGCAGAAGACGGAAGCCGGGTAACGCACGCATGGTTTGTCGGCTATGCTCCCGCGAGCGATCCGGAAATCGCTCTGGTGATTTTTCTGAAGCGCGGCACGGGTGGCGCCAATGCCGCGCCGTTGGCGGCCCAAATCCTTCGCGAATACTTCTCAGAGAGGGCGCACATGCCATGAAGAGCAATGCGCTGGCGTTCCTGGCTCTGGCAACTACGGCGCTCCCGGCACACGGAGCGAGTCCCGAATTCAAGGTTGAATTGTTTTCGAACCGCATTGTGAAATCGATCTCCGTAGAAGCACCAAGGCAAGGGATAAAAGCATGCGATCCAAAGTTTAGCTCATCCTGTGTGGAGTTAGCGCCAGAATCGAAAATTTCGTGCCTCGCCGATCGCGGTCTCCGTTGCCAGCTCAATCTCCCGGAGCAAACCTTCACAGGAATCAGGCTGGAATCACCGCAAGCATTTCGACTGATGGCCACCTTTCTCAAAACCAATGAACCAACCTAATCCGTTCTGCTGCAAAATGCTCAAGTCAACGTTCACAACGGCGCGTTGCAGATCGTTACGCGCGTCGACCTGGGATCGTACGTCTCCGGCGTCCTGCGAGGCGAGGCGTCCGTGCTGCAGGCTGGTGCGGCACGCCAGGCAATGGCGATTCTGGCGCGCACATGGGCGCTGCGTTGGAGCGGGCGGCACAGTGGACAGGGTTTTGACTTCTGCTCGCTGACCCATTGCCAGGTGTTTGCGCCAAGGCAGGGCACCGCCGATGAGGCTGGTGACGATCTGGACTCAGCAGCTCGCCTGACCCGTGGGCAGGTGCTGCAATTTCACGGTGCTCTTGCCGACCCTTACTTTTCAGCTTGCTGCGGGGGAATGACGGAGGCCGCGGGGAATATCTGGCCCGACCGCTCGCAACCGTACTTGATTTCTGTCCGCGACCCATACTGTGCCGCGAGTCCGCACAACTCCTGGAATAAGTCGCTGCCAGCAGAAAGCGTGCGCCAGGTTTTGCAGGACGTACTGAATCTCCCCGCCGGCGGCACGCTGACCGAGCTTTCTGTTGCAAAACGTGATTCCTCAGGCCGGGCGCTCACCCTGCACATTGTCGCGGGCGGCTCCCGGACAATTGATGCAAATCAGTTCCGCTACGCCATCGACCGCAGCCTGGGCTGGGGACAGATTCAAAGCAATCTTTATGTTATCCAGCGCGAAGGGGACACCTGGACTTTTTCCGGGCACGGGCTCGGGCACGGTGTGGGGCTCTGCCAGGCAGGCGCTGAACAAATGGCTCGATTGGGGGTCTCGACATCAAAAATCCTCATGACCTACTTCCCGGGAACGGAGATCGTGTCTTCATTCGTGGACGAAGACGACCCGATCGCCGCCAGCGAACATTTTGAATTGATCTATCCGGCGTCGCAGGAGCCGTGGGTGAAGCAAACCCTCGAGACTCTGGAGCAATGGCAAAAGGAAATGGCACCGCATTCCGCAGTCCTGCCGGGGCGCATGAGAGTGGAGACCTGGGCCACCACCGAAGAGTTTATTCGGGCCACGGGCCAGCCCGGATGGATGGCGGGCTCAAGTGACGGCTCCGCGATTGCCCTGCAACCGCTCGCCCTACTGTCGCGAAAAGAGATTCTGAATCAAACATTGCGGCATGAGCTGACGCACCTGATTGTGCATCGTCTCAGGGCGAAGGGCGTGCCGCGATGGTTTGAGGAAGGTTGCGTGCTCTACTTGACGGGGGAGAGAGTTGATGCGCCCTCGAATCTGAGAACCACCACGGCGGCATTGGAGGCAGCCATCACCAGGCCCGGTTCGGAAGCGCAAATGCATGAAGCCTACGCCCAGGCGCTCAAGCGCGTCAGCCAATTGGCGCAAAACGGGGGCGAGACTGCGCTCTGGCGCGTCCTTACTCACCCAGGTGCGGATGATTTGCAGTGGTTTGAAAAGTGATCAGATTTCGGGAGGCTGCTGTTGAGCCACCTGCTGGCGCGCAAGCGAAAGCACCCAAAAACACCATCCTGCGGAAATGATCAATAAAACGAATGAGAAACGCATGACGAGCTGAGTGTAATCCCAGAATCCAGGAGGGACCGTGTGATGCCAATTCACGAGCTTATACGCGGGAAGGCCGAACACGCCTACACTCAGCAAGCTGGCAACCATAGGGCGGTGAAATACTGAACGTCCAAGAAGTCTCCATCTTTGTTTCCGCACAGAGCGCCAGCCTTCACGCAGCAGGGTAGTGAATAGGCTTAGAAAGTATCCTGATAGAACAATCCAGAACAACCCCTCAATTCCTTCGAGAAGTTGGTCAATCCGGACACGATTCACCGGACTGCCCAGATGCACGGTGAGGAATGACGCGACCTCCAGCGAATGATCACCAATCCAGCCCAAAATGTCGGAACACACTAGCGCCACCAGTGCGCAGAGCATTAAGAAAATCAGGGCGTTCAAAATACTCCGTTTACTCAATTTCCACAGCGAGTTTATGGGAAGATCCATACCTTCGGCGGCGGCTGCATGGACGGCGCCGCTCACAATTCCACCCACGATGATCGATGCCGCAACGATTTGTGCAAGGGCCCAGAGAAGCGCGAGGATAAGCATGAGCGCTGACGACTCCGGCAGGCCGAGCCACTCGTACGCCAGCCAGCACCAGAGCGCTACCAGCCCTGCCAGCGCCGCCACGGTCCGGTAGCTGAAAACTACCACCTCCAGACTCCACACGAATGGTGTGAACAGGCTTTTCATCGTGGTTGAATCACTTCACAGTCATCGACGCCGCAGGCGTTGACGCCTGTCGCGCCGGCTCATACATGGGCAGCACGCGCGCGGGATTTGCCTGAAACGTTCCCGGCGTGACAGCTTTCAAAAGATAATGGAATTGGCCCTGCCCACGACGGTATGTCGTTGAAAAGATCGCGACACGGTCGTCGTGAAACTCACGCTGAGTGTAATAGAAATCCCACCATGGCGGTTTTTCCTTCAGCTCGTAAAGGCCTTCCTGCTCAATAAACTCGAAACCCGCAGGGATGGGGTCTTCAATTTCCAGGTACTGTTCGTCATTCATGGCGGTGACGGTGAGTCGCACCGCGATAACATCGCCCGTCTGCACCTCCCCTGTAAGGGGTTGCTGGGAGTAAACGATTCGGTCGTTAATTCGCTCGGGCTCCAATTTGAAGTATTCGCGCACGACATTCAAAGCAGTGCTGCCTTGCGGCGCCGGCTTCGGCTCGCTGGAAAAATAGGAAGCGGACGCCCCCCAATAAAGAACTCCCGCGCCGGACTTCACAATCCGCACCTCGTTTTCACCTGCTTGAACCTGCGGGGAGGCGGCAATCAGCACGATGGGCAGAGGATTTGCGACGTCTTTGCCGGTGACTTGGCGGTCGGCGATCTTCTGGCCATTTAAAAAGACACTCAACACGTAATCAGGCTTCAGTTCGCCTGAGATCTTCAGGTAATCGATCAAGCCATAAATCGCCGTGGCGGTTTGTTCGGTGGAATCCCAATAGTAACCGTCCGAACGGTGCTCGAGCAGCCAGCGCGCGGCGCTTGGCAACAATTCGCTCTGAGGGTCGAGGTTCGCCAGTGCTTTCAGCGCATAAGCAGTAGTCTCAAAGGAATTATCGGAGCCGAAGTCCAGCATCTCCTGGCGTTCAGATTTCCAGGAAACGTAAGGGCCTTCCGCTCTTGCATTCGCTTCCAGGAGTTTTACGAACTCCCGGGCGCGCGCGTCTTTCAGGCGCATCAGGAGCAGAGCCATCAACGCCTGGCCGTGCGCAGAAAACTTCTCGTGCGAGGCGTAGAGGCTTTCCAACAGTTCGTGGCTTACGTCGCCGCTCAGGGCCAATGCATAGACCATATAGACCCGAATGTCCGCGAGCGCGCGTGGATTCTCGTTGATTTGTTTCAGCAGTGAATCCCGCCCATTCTTGAGCCGCTGTTCGTCAATCGGATAGCCTGCCTCTTTCGCCTGCGCAAGTCCGGCCACGACGTAGGCGGTCATGAAGGGGTGGGTTTCATCCGTCTGCCACCAACCCCATCCCCCGTCGTCGTGTTGGAACATATAGAGACGCTCAAGGCCCGCAGCGATCTTCTTTTCCAGCTCGTCGGACTCGGGCGGAGGAGCGAGTCCCAAGTCCTTCACAGCCTTGCTCACCAGGATGTTGGGCAGGAAGCTGGACATGGTTTGCTCAACGCAGCCATAAGGGTATGTGGCGAGGAAATCCAAGGCAGACATCAATGTGCCGGCGATCGATGGCGCCAGATCGAGGCGAATCGTGGAAGCATCGGCATTGATTGATTGCGGGAGCTGCAAGGAGGCTTTGATTTCATCCTTATCGCCGCGCAGGGCCCCTGATTGCGCCGTGTCTTGCTGAAGTCCCCAAGGTTCGACCGGCATCTCCAATTCGAGCGCGTCGGATTCCTCATCGGTCAGCGCTTTGGCCAGCAGTTTTGCGTGTACGATTGTGGGGGCTCGAACATTCCAGGTAACCACAGCCTCGCCGTTCTTGGGGACGCTCACGCTCGATTCGGCGGGACCGGCTAATTCCACACCTTGCACACTGAGCGAAACCTTGGCTGTCTTGTCCGCGGCGAGATAGTTATGGACGATTCCCACCAGCGTAGCGGTATCGCCCTGGTTCATGAAACGCGGAGTTTCCAGGCGAAGAATCAGGTTCTTGCGTGTCACCACTTTGGCGATCACCTGGCCGACCAGTGTGTCGCGCGTGACGGCGCGGACGGTTGCCCTCCATGTGGTGAGTGAATCTGGAAAGTTAAAGGTCGCGCGCGCCTTACCGTTGGCGCCGGTCTCAATCGCCGGCAGCCATTGAATAGTGTCGGGAAAATACTTGCGCACTTTGGGCTGAACTGCCTGTGGGTTCTTGAAGTCCGCAAGCCGCGTAGGTGGGCGAAGTTGGGCCAGTTCCATTTTGTGCCGGCCGGAGTACCCCATGAACCAATATGCAGTAGAGAATTGCGTGAAGACGCTGTCCCACTTATGCGCGTAGAAAATTTTCTCTGGAGGCTCAACATCGTCGGGGCGAACGGCATATATGGCCTCATCCACCACGCCCAGACTCAACTCCGCACTCACAGGTTTTCCGTCGGCCCCCTGCGCTGTAAGGGTATAAGTCACCTGATCACCCGGCCGGTACTCTCGTTTGTCGGTTTCAACCGACACCTTCAAGACCTTCTCCGTTGACGGAACGGAAATATTCTTCGACCCCTCCAGTAGCTGCTCGTTCTTAATAAGTGAAATGTCCAGAAAGAAATTGGGTTCGAAACGCTCCTCAACGGGAATGTCCACGGTCAGCGATTCGCCGGCAGGGTGGACCGACCAGGTGTAGACCTGCTGCCCCTCGGCGGTCACAAGAACTTGTGATTCCGGAACGTGGGTCAAAATGAGCACGTGCGCGACCTCGCCGGGCTTATAGGAGTGCTTATCGGGAAAGACGTCGATGCGGCGCTCCTCACCGCCTTCGCCGGAGATTTTCACGTTGGAGATCCAAAGGCTGGTGGAAAAGGTGCCTTCGCGCTGATTTCGGTCGGTGCTTCCGGCGTGAATGGTGAGCCAGGGAACCTCAGGAACCGTGTAGGCGTAATGGGCAAGGCCATGGGCATTGGTGGAAATGCTCGCCTGTGACAGATCCTCCTCGTACCCGCCAGAGTCCCAGGAGGAGTGACCCGCAAAGTTCAACTGAACGCTTGCGGAAATGGGGTTCGAGTCGTAGTCCAAAGTGTGAATTGTGATGTCGGCCTTTTGGCCGGGCGCGTAGACGTAACGGTCCGTTTCCAGAAGGACGACAACGGTTGAGTAAGTGACCGTCACCGCATGACCACCTGTGATCTCGCGGTTGCTTGCATCCGTCACGTGCGCTTCCAGGCGGTACCGATAATCGCGCTTCTGCTGATCAACTTCGCTGGGAAGAGAAACGTGCAGCACACCGTCCGCGTCAAGCTGCCCGGCCCCCTGGCTGATTTCCTGGCCAAAGTAATCTTCGTTGATGTTCGTTTCACCCTCGTCACTGTCAAAATCCTCGTCATCCCAGAGAATTCTCCAGTATGGAAATTGATAGCTCGACCGGTATAAAGAATATTTCACCCGCCCGCCCGAGACCGGGGCGCCAAAGTAATATCGGGCGCTGATAGTGGCCTGAATCGTCTCACCTTGCAGATACCGTGCTTTGTCGGCTGAAACCGCAACCTCAAACTCAGGTTTCTTGTACTCCTGCACTTCGAATGAACCATAGAGTTGTTTGTCTCCGATGTGGGCGGTAATTCCGTACGTGCCAAGCGATGACAGCGGGCCCAAAGTCAGCGTGCCGTGGAATGATCCAAATGGCGACAGGTCCAGCTTCTGCTGATATATGGTCTTCTGATTCGAATCGGTAACTTCCACGGTCAGGGGGCCGGGGATATCCAAACTGAATTTGCCGCCCGTTCGTGCGCGCACCACGCCCTTGAAATTCACTTGATGCGTGGGGCGGTAGACGGGACGGTCTGTGTAAATGTATCCCACATAATCCGTAGCGGAGCTGTCGGAAAAGAAGAAGGGCTCGACGCTGGTGGCGACTGCGTCCTGACCTGTGGCGGCCACCATGATGGCATTGTCGACTTTGATTTGCGCGAAAGTCGATTGGAATACGCCGGAATTATCAGTTGTCCCACGCGTCAGCTCCCGATGATTGTTGAAGACAGCAGCGGTGGCGCCCGCAACCGGCACTCCGGAGTCGCGATGTGCGACAAACAGTAACACCTGGCCAGGGCTGGTCTTCGATACCAGCGCCAGATCCGTAATCATCAGCAAGGTATAGGCCCGCAGCTCGCGATAAGCTACTTCAACCAGGTAGGTGCCCTTCTCGTGCAAATCCACAGGGATTTCCCTGTACTCTGTGCCACGTGTTTTCGGCAATACCTCGCGCCACCCGACCGCCAGTTGCTGTGAGTTCAGGAGTGGCACCTGCGCGTACGAAGCGACATCGAGGGGCAGTCGCTGTTGTTTTTGCGCCTGGATGGTCGAAGAGTGGTAGTGAACCCGCGTCTCAAAGCTCACCTGGGCTCGAAAGTAGTCGCGGATTCTGGAGCGCATGCCGCGCTTCCATTCGTGAAATAGCTCGAGCCACGATTTCTCCCGCGCCAGCTCCGCCTTCTCACTTCCGAAAGTATGCGCATCCTTCAGCTTGGAAAAGAACTCAACCGGTTCCTTGACCCGGTAGATGCGGAAATCCAAATGATCGACCTGGCGGAAACTGATCCAGACCTGTGGTTCCTGCGAAGGCGCGAAGGTCTGGCGCGAGGAAACGGAAAATGAAGGCTCGGTAGATGCAGGTTCGTCCTGGGCGCGAATCGGAGACGCGACCACGAGCCATCCCATGGCCAGCAGCAACCCCGCGAGCACGCCGCGCGCGCCTTGTCCTGTTAGGCGTCTCGGCAATGGCGCGCACTGTGACCGGGTGCGATGATTGACGCAATGCCTCATAAGCGTGCTAACGCAAAATCTCCCACCGATAGACCCCCATGAAATTGGGGTTGTTGAGGACCGGCCTCCAATGCGGGTCGGGATGCTGCAGAAGCGTTTCCGCGCGCACTTCCCGGATCTCGCCACGGTGGCCATTGACCTCTCCGGTGTGATAGACAATCCAATCCGCATCTTGGGACTGAAAGCGGGACCTTCCTACAAAGATCATCGTGTGGAAAGATTCGTGCTGCACGGCTTGATGGAAAAACAGCAGGTCGCCGGGCTGGGCCGCACGTAAATCGCGAGAAACCAGATAGGTGTTGTAACGAAGGAGCGTGGAGCTGTCGGCGAATTCCACAAACGCGCCTTGCTTCTGGTCTTCCGGTGCGAGCGGACCCGGCCGCGACCGGAAGAGCTTTTCACGAAGCGGCCCGAATGGATAATGATAGCTCGCGACATCACCAAACCCGGGATCGTAGGGAAGCCCTGCGCGTTCTCTCCATGCGGGTGAATGGGATATCAGAGCGTTCCGGTATGCGAATCGAACCAGGCCCGCGCAGTCCTGAATTTCCGTGCTCGCCGCGGCCATGGGCGCGTAATACTGATCCTCTGCCAGGAAGGTAAACCAGTGCGAGAAATTCTCGCGGTCAATGGCACTCTCGAGACGCGCGCTGTCCGGGAATCCATCACCGAGACTGTCGCGCCAAACCGCAGCAGCTACGCTTTCCTGCGCAGGGTTGGAAGCGTGGACGCCGACGCTGTCTTCCTTCAAGCTGGAGGCTTGTCGGGCCACGCGCGAGCTGAGGAAACTGCTCCGCGCGCAGATTGGCAAAAGTGCAAGCAACGCGACCCCGCAAAAGGAAGCTGCCAACCGCCAGAGACCACGGGAACGAGTTCGAAATGACGTTTCTTTCACAGGCTTACCGGTTGCGCACATTCTAAATGCCAAGCGTAGCCAGCGCAAGGTCTGAGAGACGAATTAATTTGAACTGACTGGAAGTCCCGGCAATAATAGACAATCCCTCATCGGGAACAGGAGAAGAGATGCTCGAAAGAAGATTGTGGTGGACTGCGCTGGCAGGAGCGCTGTTCCTATTCACGGCGCCGCTTCGCGGAGTGGAGGTCACGATTGAGGGCGGGCCGATGGATACAGGGTTCAACAGCAATTCACTCGCTATGATACACGCCACTGTTCACGGCCTCGCCGGCCAGCCCAAGCGCTACGTGGTGTTTGCGGAAATCCAATACTACGGTACAACCTCCAGCACCAGTGTGGAAATGGATCGACTTCCGGACTCAGGACCCGGGATTGAAGAATTTCAAGTCGGCTGGCCCATTCCACCGCAAGCCCCCACCGGGCTCTACACGCTCACTCTCCACGTCGAGGACCGCATTCAGCACAGTCCCGAAATCCGGAAGAAGGTGCGCGGCTTCGTGGTCTACAAGAAATCGTTACGAATCTCCCATGTGAGTCTCGACAAAAGTCTTTACATCGTGGGCGAACCCATCAAATGCGAGGTGGGGATTGAGAACCTTTCCGACACACCCTACAAGGATTTACGGCTTGAATTCTCGAACGCCAACTACCCCTGGATCTCACTCTATTCCGAGCATGGCCATGAAAATCCAGATCTGGCTATCAAGGTGATCCGAGACCACCTGGATATCGCCGCCGGAACCGCCGTCGCGCTTCCCATGACCCTCGCCGGAACTGCCGCCTTCCTGCAGGGGAAGCAGCGGGATGTGATGGGCGCTGGTTTGGCGCTGGGAAACGAGAAGCTCCCGCCACCGGAGGTGGACTTCTACACCGTGGCCTTGTGGAATGCCGACCGTACGATACTCTACGACATGCAATTCAGTCCGCAGGCGATTGTGCGCTCCTGGGACCGTGATCTGCCCAAGCCTTACAGCCGCAATTTTACTCATCCCTACAATTCATTCATTGACTTCACCAGATACCGGGAATTCTACCCGCCAGGACGAATCTCGCCGGGGCTGCGAGTGGACGACTCTCACACCCTATATCGTCCCGGCGACACAACCCGGATCGCGGCCACTGTGAAGAACGCGGGTGAGGAAGCATGGAGTGGAGCGAGTCTGCAAGCGCGCATCCTCAATTCATCAGGCAAGGAAGAATATTCGGGCACGATTGCATCCGGCATCAACCTCTCACCGGGCGGCACGCAGAAAGTGGGCGCGGATGCTTGGAAGATTCCCGACGCTCAAACCGCCGGCACGTACATGGTGGATTTGACCTTGATTGGTAATGGAGGTAGTCGCCTGGCTCACACCACTACGGAGATTGCCGTGAATCCACTTGCCGCATCGCTTCTGGTGATTTGCGCGCATGAGGATGACGAACTGGCATACTCGGGTTTGATTCGCGCGGCTGTGGAGGCCAAAATCCCCGTGCAACTCCTCACCCTGACCGCAGGCGACGTTGGCGAGTGCGAGCGTTACTTCGACAAGCCCTGCGGACCGAACGAAGCACGCGAATTCGGCACCGTGCGAATGGAGGAAACTGCTGAGGTGCTTGAACATCTGGGCGTTCCGCGCGATAAGTTCATCGATCTGGGCCTGCCGGACGGCGGCTCCGGCGCAATCTGGTTCGAGCACAAAGAATCATCCAATCCCTTTCTCTCCATTTACCTGGCCTGCGACCACGCTCCGTATGAAAACGTCTATAAACCCAATCTTCCCTACTCGCGCGAAGCCGTCGTGGAGGCAATTCGGCAAATCATCACCACCTTTCAGCCGGCGATGATTGCGCTGACTGGCCCCGACGAGCGGCATGTGGATCACCGCACGGCAAATTGGTTTGCGATAAAGGCATGCCAGGCATTGCTGAAGCAAAAGGCCATCGACCCTCACACGATTGTGCTGGCGGATCAGGTTTACGGCTCGGGAGGATTCAAACCCGCCCCCTACAAGTATGAGAGCTACGTTGTCCACCTGAGCGGCGAAGCGGCTGCACTGCGCCAGGAGGCAACCTGGATTTATCAATCACAGGACGGAAATCTGGCTGAGGGAAACAAGCGCACGCTCGCAGAACTTCCGCGCGAGGAAAAGCATCTGCGTATCATGGACTGGCAGGAACACGAGGGATGGAACGAACAGGAAACGAGCCATTAGGCTTGTGTGTCATAATATGCCGGGTAGGGCGTTGAGGAGAGGTACCCGCTATGGGAAAAGAGAAAACTCTGAGCCGAAGAGAATTCCTGGGGAAAACCTCAGCCGGATTGGCTGTGGCGGGAGCGGCCCCACGCAGCTTTGCGGTTTCGGCCGGTCCAAAAGGGCTGGCTCTGCACGGGGGCACGCCTGTGCGCTCGACTCCGTTTCCCGTGTGGCCGCAGACCACGGAGGTCGAAGAACAGAACATCCTGAAATCCCTGCGCAATCACCGCTGGTGCACGTCGGACGCGGAATTCATTCCCATGTTTGAGAAGCAATGGGCGGGCAAAGTTGGGTCGGGTGGTTGCGTGATGACTCCCTGCGGGACCCACGCCCTGCAAATCGCCCTGGAACTCCTGGGCGTTGGCCCCGGCGACGAGGTCATCACCTCACCATACACCTACATCGCCACAATCGACGCCATCATGATGGGGTACTCCCTGCCGGTTTTCGCGGATGTCGATCTCAAGACCTTCCAGATCGACGCGGACGACATCGAGCACCGCATTACCGAGCACACGCGAGCCATTATGCCAGTGCACATTTACGGCGCGCCGGCCGACCTCGACAAAGTCCTGGCGATTGGCGGGAAGCACAACATTCCGGTCATCGAAGACGCCTGCCAGGCTCATCATGCGGAATGGAATGGCAAAAAGGTCGGAACGTTTGGCACGGTGGGCTGCTTCAGTTTCCAGGAATCCAAAGTCCTTCCGGGGGGTGAGGCGGGAGCGCTGGTGAGCGACGACGAGGAACTGATTTCGAGGGCCTATAATTTCCGGAACTTCGGCTTGGATCCAAAGACGCACCGTTATGAGATGCGCGGTTTCAAGTATCGCATCTCGGATTTCGCCGCCGCAGTGCTGGTGGGCGAACTGGAGCGCTATGAGGAGCTCTGCGCCAAGCGCGAGGCTCATGCGGCGTATCTGCAGGCGGAGATGAAAGCCATCCCGGGATTTGTGACCCAGGAAAATTATCCCCAATCCACGCGGCAGAACCATTACTGCTTCGGCGTGCGCTTCGACCCCGAGCATTTCGAAAACGTTCCGAGGGAAAAGGTTGTGGCGGCGCTTAAGGCCGAAGGAATCATGGCTGAAGCCGGATATAACCCGCACAACAAGGAGCCGCACCTGGAGCGAAGCCTGAATTCACGGGGATTTCAGTTGGCCTTCTCATCCGAGCGACTGGAGAATTACCGGCGCAAGAACCAGCTACCCCGCAACGACCAGTTGTGCGCCACGGCGTTTCTGCTGGAGCAGAATATGCTCATCGGCGAAAGGAGCGATGTGGACGACGTCTTGGAAGCCTTCCACAAGGTGCAATCCAACGCCAGCGCTTTGGCCTGACCTTTCGTGAGCCGGGGAAGCGTCGGCGCTGGCAGTCCATTTCATCCGTTATGGCTTCCCATGGTGTTCTTCAACTCCTGGGCGCCCTTCGCGGGCGGCCTTTTTCTCCTCTTCACTGCGCGCCTTCAAGTCATGGTGTTCCGGGCCTCGAGGTCCCTTCCATGCCCGGAAGGCGCTATAGGGATGCACGTAAGTGCCGCGATTAGCCCAAGTGCGGCCCCAGTGCGCTCCGGCAATGAAAAGGTCATGCCTGCCCCAATCGAAGTGCGTCGTCGTGCCCCAACCCCAGGGGGCGAATGCGAGGCCGATTGAGATGCCGAATCCAAAGCGAATGGCGCCGCCCACTAAGAATCCCGCCCGCGCCGGGGCAAAAACCACCAACGGATCATAAACGGGAACGCAGATGAATGCCGGATTCACCGGCAGAATCGTGATATACGGTCCGGGGGAAACCACCACTTGGGCATTGGTCTGCAGATAGCCGTAATCCCTGGCTTTCATGCGCTGCCGCTGGATGGCGTCCATCACATCGCCGTGCTGGGCGAGGAATGCATTGCCCAACTCAGCCGTCCAATCAATGTCGGAACTCATCATGTCCACTACGGAAGGAAACGGCAGCAGAGCTTGCACGCTGGCGTCCCAGGTAAGGCGGTCTTCGGTAATGGCTCGCGCCAGATCATCGCCTTGGAGATAATGGTGCTCATCCGCCCAGGCAGCCGCTTCGGGAATCTGGTCCGGATAGCCCGCCGCGGCAAGAATCTGCGCAACAAGCGGGTCCGGATAAAGAGCAATCCGGGCCACCAGCCTGTCGAGTTCGGCCTTCGAATAGGATGGCGGGTCCTGCGCCTTTACCAGACCCGCAGTTCCGCCGGTAATTAGTGCCAATGAAAACAGCGTGATCATGTTCTTCCGCAAAGATTTGAGATGTCGCATCAATTTCCCTTTTCAAGCCCTCATAAACCCCGCTGTCTTCACCTCCATAGGACGTAAAACCGCGCCTGACGGTTTCCTCGCACCACACTCGCGGAATTCATCTCATAGAAATTACAGGCTTTACCGATTGCGATGTATTCGCGATGTGTGTCCAATGCCACACGAGGGGAGATTTGGTGATATTCGCCTCGGCTCGTTAACACTCCTCCGAGCTAAACCGTCTGAAAGGCAGTGGGGAAAATGCGCGCATGGCCTCGAGGCTGGATTCCCATGTTGACCTGGTCGCTCCGGGCTGGGATTATCGGCTCGTGAAGACTCGATCCGAGCCCGACGTCTCACCCGGCATCTCCAATATCATTTCGACGGAAGCGCCGGACGTCGAGCGTGTGGTGATTTCGGCGCGGGATGGCGACCGTACGGCCTTCGGGCGGCTCTACGATTTGTACGCCCGCATGGTCCATGGAATCCTGATGGCCCGCGTGCCATTGGGTTCTGTTGACGATCTTGTACAAGACGTCTTTGTGATGGCTCTGCGGCGGCTCACCTCGCTTCGCCAACCCGCCAGCTTCGGAGCGTGGATTGCGGCCATCGCCCGCAACGCAGCCAACGACTTCCACCGGCGACCGCACACAGAAGAGCAGCCGGCAGAGGATATGCCCGGCGCTGAGCGTGCGTCTGCGGCCACAGATTACCCCGAGGGCCTGCTGATTCTGGACGCCATAGGCAGGCTGCCCGAGGCTTATCGCGAGACGCTGATCCTGCGCCTTGTGGAAGACTTGACGGGACCCGAGATCGCGGCGCGCACCGGAATGACGCACGGCTCCGTGCGAGTTAACCTGCATCGCGGCATGCAACTGCTCCGCGAAAAGCTGTATTCAAGCCCCGGCAACCGTCCGGGACAGGAGAGTTCTTAAGCCATGGATCACCGGAACGATTACCTGTGGGACAAATCGGGCGAGCCGGATCCTGAGATTCAGAAGCTGGAAAAGCACCTTTCACGTTTTCAGCACCGGCGCCCCGCACCGATATTTCCAGCGTTCATTCCACAAGTACGCGCGCGATTATTGCCAAAGTGGCTGCGCCCTGCTCCCAGGCTAGCACTGGCAGCGGCGACGGTTTCCATTCTGATCCTCGCCATCCTTCTGGTGCGAGGGACCAAACCCTTCCCGGTCACAGGGCCGGGTTGGAACGTGTTGATCATTGCCGGAGAGCCGCGCATCGGATCAAGTTCGTTAGCTCGCGATGAGACCGGCTCATTAAGCGCCGGCCAAACACTTGAGACGGACTCCCAATCGCGCGCCAGTTTGAGTGCAGAAGACGTTGGAGACATTGAGGTCGATCCCGCCACTCGCCTTCGACTGCTGAGCACGGGCGCGAACCTCCAGCGCGTGGCGCTTGACCGCGGAACGATTCATGCGCGAATCTGGGCTCCGCCCGGTCAGTTCGTGGTTGACACGCCTTCGGCCACGACCGTTGACCTCGGTTGCGCTTATACCTTGCACGTGGATGATTCCGGCGCAGGCCTGGTTCGCACCTCCATGGGGTGGGTTGGATTCAAGCTTGATGGCCGGGAGTCGTTCATTCCGGCCGGCGCCGCCTGCGCCACGCAGCCGAAAGTCGGTCCCGGCACGCCGTATTTTGAAGACGCGTCCGCAAAGTTCCGCTCGGCTCTGG
>JASHTY010000097.1 GCA_030040315.1 Terriglobia bacterium
CCAAAGAGGGCCAGGATGTGACGGCCGATATCGCGGAGCTTTTGTGGAGCACCTACTGCGCGGGGATGGTGGACCTGCACGTTTACGTCCCACCCTTTGTGGCGTCCGTCAGCGACCGGCCGGTTGCCAGTCCATTGGCGCGATGCCAGGCGCGAGTCGGCGACGTCGTGTCAACGCTCCACCAGCGAACCTTGAAACTAGGCGGTCCGATTCAGCGCGGACTACTATCCCTGCTCGATGGTACGCGCGACCGTGCCACTCTGCGCACGGATGTGCTGGACCTTTTTGGCGCCGGCACTCTCGAATTACTCGGCGAAGACGGCAAGCCCATCCTGGACATGACCATTGTAAGCAAGTCCGTTGACGAGCAAATGGACGATTTTCTCCAACAAGCGGCACGGGCGGCAGTGCTGATCGGATGACGAAATGACACTGGTACTTCAAAAGTCCTCCAACTTTGAGATTCTCCGGAATCATCTGCGCTCAACCGGCTTCAGCGAGAAGTCGATCTGCGGCCGATTAGGAATTGACGGGCTATATCACCTTCTATCGAGCCAGTGCACGGCGCTGAAAACGTTTAAAGAGACCGATCACTTAAGTCTCCTCACTCGGCTGCTCCTCTTGGGAGAATCCTTTCCGCGGGAAGAATTGGAATCCGTCCTTTCGCCCCCGGTCGTCGGAGCTTTGCTTGAATTGGGAGTGGCGGGCTTTGACTCGGGAGCCGACGGCCGGATCTCTTGCCCCGTGGTGCTCTATCCTTTTGGGCAACAGTTCATTGTTTCCGACCGTTGGCTTGCACCGGACAATAAGGAGTTCAAATTTCCCGAGGATTTCGTCTACCCGGCGATCACTCGAAACACCTTGGAGTTCATAGCCACACTGCCCCTCACCCCATGTGACAGCTTCCTGGAATTGTGTTCTGGCACGGGCGCGGTGGCTCTCGCCGCCTCCGCTTATGCGAGGAAGTGCTGGGCGATCGATATCACGCCACGTTCGACGCACATGGCGGAGTTCAATCGTTTACTGAATGGACTCGACAACGTCACCGTGCTGCGGGGTGACCTTTACGAGGGCGTGGAGGATTTGAAATTTGACCGCATCGTGGCACACCCTCCCTATATGCCCGTGTTGCGCCCCGAGCAAACCTTCTATGGCGGCGGGGCCGATGGAGAACAGATCACCCGGCGCAGCGTGGAAGGTCTGCCGCGCTACCTGAAGCCTGGGGGCTGCTTCTACTGCTTTGCTCAAGGGTCCGACCGCAAGGACGGTGCGCTGGAGCAACGCGTCCGGACCTGGCTGGGCGAAGGGCAAGCGGATTTCGATATAGCCGTGCTGGAAAGACGGGCACTCGACCCCAAGAACGCCGCCTTCATTTACGCATTGAAATCCGAGGGCGGGTTCAAGACGGTCGACCTGATGCTTGAAAGCCTCGCTCGACTGGGCGTTGAGTCCATGGCCTACGGCTGGATTATCGTGCAACGAAAAAACTGCGCCCGCAAAGTTTTCACCGTCCGGCGATCGGCTGGCCGGCGAACCGGGGAGGAGGAGATAACTTGGCTTCTCAAGTGGGAGACCTTTGCCGCCGGGCCTTCCGCTTTTGAAGACCTTCAGGGTATGATCCCTCGCGTTCGCGACTCGCTCGAGTTGCGTACGATCCACCGTATGAAGGATGGCGAGCTTCTCCCCGAACAACTGGCCTTGCACACGGAAGACCCCTTTGCCATGAACTGCCGTATTGACCCCTGGGTCACCTTTCTTATTCCTATGTGCGATGGCCGGACGACGGTTCGACAACTCTGGGAGAGGTGCAAGGGTCACAATTTCATCCACGCGGAAACCCCTCCTGAGGAGTTTGCCAAGTTCATCGGCACGTTAATTTCCGGAGGCTATCTCGAGATTTCTGAATTTCCCCCGCCAGTTCCTCCAAAAAGCCATACGGAATGAGCCGCTGCGGAACATCCCTGGTGAATGCGTTCCTCAAATGGGCGTCGCGCGAAACAAGCTCTAGTCTTGGCTGGCCAGTAGCGGCCACCTTGCAATTGCAGAATCTTCGGATAAAATGAGGCTGTACTTGTTTTCGATTAAGCCGCGATGCGACCGAAAGGGCGGGTTGGGGCATCCTCGGGCGGAATGAGGAAGAAGATGCCGTGTGTTTGCAGCCATGGAAGCGCATTGAATTACAAACATTTCGGTACAGATTCCCCATTGCCAGGGGAGCCAGGGCGTATATCATCGACTTAAGCAGACCCGCCCCGTGAATAATGAGCCCGCTTGGTTTTTGCGACGTCGTCAGGCGCTGACCCATGGACCAGAAGGTCATTCAGAAAATTGGTAAGTACGAAATCGTCGCGGAGTTAGGTCAAGGCGGCATGGGAGTTGTGTATAAGGCCCGCGACCCCTTCATCGGCCGTCTCGTAGCCATCAAAACGATTACGCCCGACTTGGTTTCCGAACCGGAAGTGCTCAAACGCTTCTATCGCGAGGCCCAGGCCGCGGGAACTCTTCAGCACCCCAACATCGTCACCATCCATGACATGGGAGAAGCGGACGGCTGCCCCTACATCGTCATGGAATACGTCGAAGGTGAGAGCCTCCGCGCCATTATTAACCGGCGCTCCGACATTCCCATCGCTGCCAAGCTGCGGCTGGCGCAGCAATTCTGTGAGGGTCTTAGCCACGCGCACAAACATGGGTTTGTCCATCGCGACGTCAAGCCCGCCAATATTCTGCTCACCAAACAAGGCATCGTGAAGGTCGTGGACTTCGGCATCGTCCACCTGAGCACCACGACGCTCACCAAGACGGGAATGTTCCTGGGCACGGTTCACTACGCGCCGCCCGAGCAGGTGAATGACGGGCGTGTGGACAGCCGCTCGGACTTGTGGTCGGTGGCATGCGTCATTTACGAGCTGATCTCCTACAAGAAGCCCTTTGACGGATCGACGATGACGTCCGTCATCGCCAAAATCCTGACGAGTGAACCCGAGCCTCTCAGCGCTTGCGCCCCGGACTCACCGCCGGAGCTGGACGCGGTCATCGCCAAAGCGTTGAAGAAAAATCCCGACGATCGTTACCAATCGCTGGACGACATGCTGGGTGAAATTCTGCCGGTCGCCCGCCGCATGCAGTCGAATTTTATCGGCAACCTGCTGGGCGAGGCGCAAACCCTGCGCACAAGCGGGGATTTCAATGGCGCGCAGGAGAAGGTTCGTGCCGCTCTGTTTTTCGACCACACGCACTCTGACGCGAAGCGCCTGGAGAGCGAAATCAACTCAGACATCCAGCGCCTGCCGCCGGAGGTCAGGTCCAAGCGCCTGGTGACAGAAGCGCAGCAAGCCATGGGGCGCGGCGAATTCGCAGCGGCGCTCCAGGCCTTTTCCGATGCGCAGAAGCTGCACCCGCTCGACAAGGAGGCCCAGGCACTTCAGGAACGCGCCTCACGCGAGCACAAACGCGCCAGCGAATTACGCGATGCCCTGATGGCTGGACAGAAAGCCCTGCGCCTCGGCAACCTGGAGGAAGCCGAAAAGCGCGTCCAGCACGTTCTGGAACTTGACAAGGAGAATCCCGCAGGCAAGGAACTCCAGGATGCCATCCGCATTGAACGCGAGGCGCGTGAGAACGAGGAGGACACCGGCGAGATCGAGGATGACGAGGATACGACAGCTCCTGGGGCCGCACAGGCCGCTCCCGCCCAGGCGGCGGGCCCGATTGAGACGACCAACGTCTTGAACGCTTCCCCCCTGTCCGCACGGGTCACGAAGAAATCTAAGGCCGTGCAACCTACGCCGTCCTCTCCAACTCGAACCCGGCCCGCACTCGCGCCCGGGCAAAAGCCCGAAATCCGGCCCACCCGCGTGTCGCCTCGCGTTGCGCCTGCTCCTCCTGTTGCAGTTAGCCCGCCAGCCCCGCAGAAGTCTTCAACGGCCCTGGTCGCCGTAATCATCCTGCTCGTGCTTGTGCTGGCAGGCGGCGCCTACGTCTTTTTGCGGCAGAAACCCCCCAGCGGCCCCAGCGTTGAGGAAACCCGTCTGGAAGCCGCAGCCCAGGCGCTGCAGGAAACGGGCGATCTTGACGCTGCCCTGGTCAAATGGCAGGAATTGGCTGCCAGGAATGGAGTGCTGAAAGACGAGGCCAACCGGCAGATCAGTCTGATAGGCGGCAAGTTGCAACAGGAAAAAAGTCTCTATTCCCAGGCAAGGGCCGCAGAAGATCAGAAACATTGGGACGAGGCCATCGGTCTCTACCAGAAGGTTGCTGCCATGAACGGCCCCCTCCGATTTCAGGCGGTCAGCGCCATTTCCATTGACATGCAACTGCAGCGCGGAGGCGACATCTCCAAAATCGAGGAGCAGCAGTATCAACAGGCCGAAGATGCCATGAAGAGGAATGAATACTCCGTGGCGCGCGGTCTTTATCAGATTGTCGTTAATTTGCATGTACCCAATTCCACGCTGGCGCCGAAAGCTCAGGCCGCGGTAGATCAAATAAACCAGACAATCAAGTACAAGGCGGAGTTCGACGCGGCGGACAAGGCGGAGAATTCCGGCGACCTTCAAGGGGCGCTGGCGCAATTCCAGAAAATTGCCGCGGGCTCCGGGCCTTTTAAAGATCAGGCGGACGCCCGAATTCCCAAACTGAATGGAATGATCAATGACCAGGCTGCGCAGCAGGCGTTCAACGCTGCGATTCAGGCGGAAAAGAACGGCGACATGAACGGCGCTCTGGCGCAATTCAAAGCCATTGCCGCCAAGCCCGGTAGTTTCGCTCAGGATGCTCAGAACCACGTGCAGGAAATCACAGACAAGTTCAATTTTGATGCCGCGGTGCGCGCGCAAAACTCCGGCGACCTGAACGGCGCTCTTGCACAATTCAAGGTGCTTGCCGGAAAGTCCGGTCCCCTCATGCAAGACGCGCAAAATCACGTTCAACAAATCACCGACGCACTTAATGCCCAAGCCGCAAAGCAACAAATGGACGCCGCCAAGGCGCAATTTGACGCTGCCGACCATCTGCAATCTTCCGGAGACCTGAAAGGCGCGCTGGCTCAGTTCAAGACCATCGCGGATGGTTCCGGACCTATGAAAGACCAGGCACAATCGCGGGTCGCGCAGGTACAAGCTCTAATTGCCGAGTCCAACAAGCCCAAGCCTGTGGTCTCCAGCACGGCGGTGAGTTCGTCAACCTCCGCTCCTGCTGCTTCTGGCAAAAACCCCACCGTCACGGTTCTGGTGGATCCCAGTGAGCCGTGGACGCGCGCCGTTCAGAAGGGAATGGTGTACCCAAACTCCGCGGTGGACGGAGGCCTTAAGGCCATCAATACGTCCATCGCTGCCATCCCCGGCGCCGCGCCCGGAAGCATTGTCATGATGACCATCAATATCGGCGAGGACGGTTCTGTGACTCCCGGCCCTGTCATCAAAGACACCGGAGGCCTCGGCAAGCAGGTTGCGGATGCCTCACGCTCCTGGAAATTTAATCCCCCTACTGTTAAAGAGAAGTCCGTCAAAACCAGCGTGGCCGTCAGGGTCACGTTCTAGCCTATTGCCTTCAGGTTAGTCTGCGTCGCTCCAACCTTGCCTCTGGTGTTGCCAATTGGATGACTTATGTTTCTATTACTTGCCCGAACCGCAGGATGATTGGGCGAGCAATTGTTCCAGGTAGGGTTTCCAGATCGCCGCGAGCGTGTGGGTGCCGTGGCCGCGGGTCTGCTCGGTAATGGGAAGCAGGACGAATCTGCCTCGCTTCACGCGCTTGATCTCGCGCTCGGCGATGCCCAGCTCGGGAGGATTCACGAAGTCATCGGCGGAGTTGACGTGCATGACAGCGGCCTGAATGGTCTCCAGCTTCACTGAAGGGTCGTAATCGCGCGAAGCGTCCAGAGCATAGAGCAGGTCATTAGCGTCATAGTGGCTCAGGTTAGAGCGCACGCCATCCCTCAGGAAATCATCCGCCTGGTCGCGAGTGGGATAATGCTCCTGCCATTGGAGCGGGGCGCTGCCGGCCAGCAGCAGCAGATAAGCGGCGAAGCGCACGCCGGCAAGCGGTTGTGTGGCGTAGTCGCCGTTCGACCACGCGGGGTCGTCGCGAATGGAATCCATCGCCATCTTGCGCCAAACGCGATTCCGCCCGGCAATCTGCACCGGCAGGCAGGCGAGCGGCATGAGCGCATCAACGAAGTCAGGATAGGTTTCACCCCAAACCCAGGAGTGCATGCAGCCCATGGATGTTCCCATCACCAGGCGAAGGTGATTGACGCCCAGGCCCGCGGTCAGCAATTCGTACTGGGCGGCAACCATGTCGTCATAGTTGTAGTGCGGGAAGTGAGCGCGCAGGCCGTCGCTCGGCTTGCTGGATTGGCCATGGCCGATGCCATCGGGAATCACCAGAAAGAATTTTGAGGCGTCGAGCGGCTGCCCCGTTCCAAAAAGCTCGCCGCCGAATGTGGGTCCGGTAAAATTCTTCAACGAACCGCCCGTGCCGTGCAGAATCAGCACGGCGTTCGTGATCCTACCATTCGCATCGCGAGCCGGCGTGCCCAGTGTGGCGTAGTGCAGGCGAAGCTCAGGAAGCGTTTCGCCGTCCTTGAAATGAAAATCGTGAATGATGTAGTTCGCTTCCTGCGGCGTTGGGAAATTTGCGGCGCGCAGCGCGGCGGTTGTGCTCATTAATATTAAAAGCAATCCGCACAATGAGCTCCCAAGCCTTCGCTGCATGATCTACCTCGATTGAAGTGTGTTGGTTTCAGTTACTCCGGCTGCCATTCATACGGAAACATCTTCCCGGCTTCTTCGGGGCTGAGCTTGACGCCGGCGACTTCTGCCGCGTGGGCCAGCACGGGGTCGCGCCCGGCGGCCAAGTCTGCGGCGGTGGGAACAATCAGCTCGTCCGGCGTGACGCCCACGTGCTCCAGGCTTTTGCCGTCGGCCATGATCAGGTCGTACTCCGTGATCGACGCGCCGTAGAAGACCATGGTATCGGTCCCGCTGTGGTATTCGTAGCGCCGGGCTTCCATCACCGCGCCGGCCGAGCGATCTCCCATCACCACGCCGCGTTTTTCCAGTTGTACCAAGCGGGCAAACAACTCCGAGCACGAAGCGGACTTGGAATCCACCAGCACGACCAGCTTACCGGAAAAGATATTGTGGCCGCCGGATTTGGCGATCTCGGACTTGGTCTCCTTGCGCCCGACGCGGTCGGCGATCTTGACGTCGCCCTCAAAGAGGCCGCTCACCAGGTATTTGAGGGTATCCACGGCTCCGCCCGGGTTGCCGCGCAGGTCCACGACGAGCGTCTGGTGTTTGCGAGCCTGGCCAATCCACTCGTCCACGGCAACCTGGTTGAAGAGAAAGATGGGGAGTTTCAGGATTAGGAGTTGTTCGCCCTTATCCTCAGCTCGAGCGCGCAGCAGGCCTGCGTCTTTTTCCATATCAAAGAGAAGATTTTGCAGGTTCTCGGGGTTGCTCAAGTCGGTGAGGTGTTGTTTCTGCTTGATCTTGGCCGCCACGTCCAAGGTACGCTGCTGGCCTGCGGGATCGCGAAGCACCAGGCGCAAGCCAGCCTCCGGACGCAAGACGTTATAGCGATAGTCGATTTTCCAAAGGATTTGCCGGGTGGGGTGGATGCCATCGAGCGTCAGGAGTTCGTCGCCCGGCTTCACGCCTTTGGATTCCGCGTCGCTGCCCGGCCGTACGCGCGCGATGAAGCACTGGTCGCCGATGATCTGCTCCTGGAAGCCGTAGTCGTGATGATACGGTCGCGATGGCGGCAGGAAGAAAGTGTGCGAATCGTTGAGAGAGTCGAGCGCCGCGGCAATGTGCGCGAGCGAGAGGTTCATGGAAGTCTCATTCTTGATCTTCTGCCGCTCTTCCTTTACCTTCGCGGCCCAATCAACGCCATGAAACGTGGGATCGTAGTAACGCTTCTGGACGTCCTGGGCGACGTCGTCGAGCATATCGAGCATGCGCTCGCGGTCGAAATTTGACATCTGTTGCGACCGCGATTCCTGTCCGGCAATTGCCGCTAGCGCGGTCATAAGAAGAATTACCGCGACTCTGGTCGTTCCCTTCATGGTGCCTCCTGATGGTGCCCGTTGGGGTGGCGGTCGAATTTGCTGGGGATCCTGAGGATCGCTCCGGAAGGAATCGTCGTGCGGGGGAAGAAATGGCGCGACATCCGGGCAACAATATACTCCTGTGGCTGGCAGAGGGAAAAGAATTGAGGGCGGGGTACGGGTACTTTCGTACGATTGCCAATCCATGTTGACAGGCGTATCAAGGAAGCATGCTGACGGAGGGAGAAGCTAGTCCACCGGGCGAGCATGTGTTCGTCGTCTAAATCACACCGCTAGTGCGGTGCGGCCGACAACGGCGCTCTGCGGAGGCTGCCGCGGCGACAACGACCAACAAGACGGGGAGTTCGTCAATAGACGAACTCCCCGTTGGCTTTTAGGGGGACTGTAGGGCGGCTGTCTCAACCCGCGCTTGGGCCGCAGGTAAGGACACCTGCGCTACAATCCCGCGCGCTTGCAATTTCACTGCGAAAGGCGTAAAAGGGAATTGTATGGTGACCGACGGAGATGTTACTCCACCGGGCACGCACGTGTAAGTCGTAAATAAGCGCCACTCTTGCGGCGCGCACCGATGGCAACGCCCCGCGGACGCTGCCACGGCACAAACGACCGACACCAAAGGCGGGGAGCCAGTCGCCCAGACTGACTCCCCGCTTCGCATTTTGCGGCACGTAGGGGCACCCTCGCGGTTGCCCTTTCACCCAGCCACGAGGAGGGCGGCCACAAGGGCCGCCCCTACGATCGCTGGTTACGGCGTAGTGGTACAGTTTGTCGTAGAGGCGGCTTTACGCCGCCACTTGGCGAGGTGAACTCGCCGCTGCAGGTTGAGATTGCACCACCACCGGTCACAGCCACCCCATCGGCGCTAAATCGGGGGTATGCTATTCATACGGACAACACCCGCAAGGGGAGGCCATAATGGAAAACCGCAAACGCTTCCGCAAGAAAGAAGACTACAAGCTGCGCACCCACATGATTCATGGGAACTACGAGAGCAAGAAGTGGGACTACGACCATCACGTGGTGCCGCCCGTGTCGCACACCACGGCGTTCCGGCTAAGTTCGCTGGGCCGTGGTGCGCGCGGCTTCGTGCAATTCGCCTCTGCGGACGAGCACCTGAGCGGCCACATTCCCATCTACATCTACGACCGGCTGGAAGAGCCCACACGCTCCATGCTGGAGGAGAATCTGGCTTATGCGGAGGGCGGGGAAATCTGCGTGACCTTTGCCACCGGAATGGCAAGCGTGAGCGGGGCCTTGGGGGCGGCGCTGCAAAAAGGCCAGGAAGTGGTGGCGCATCACATGCTCTATGGCTGCACGTACAGCCTGATGACCAACTGGCTGCCACGCATGGGAATGTGCGCGCGTTTCACCGATTTCCTGAAGCCCGAATCGGTAGCGGCCTCGATTACGCCCTCCACTCGCGTGCTTTATTTCGAAACCCCCGTTAATCCCACCATGGAACTGATCGATCTCGCCGCCATCCGCGGCGTGGCTGACCGCGCCAATGCAGGACGTGAAGATCAAGACAAGCTGCTGGTGATCGTGGACAACACGTTCGCCACGCCTTTCTGCCAGCGCCCCATGCGGCTGGGAGCCGACGTCGTGGTGGAAAGCCTGACCAAAGGGCTGGGCGGATTCGGCACGGATATGGGCGGCGCCGTGATCGCATCCAAGGATTGGTACAACCTGCTCATGCTCTATCGCAAGGATTTCGGCGGCGTCCTTTCACCGCGCAGCGCTTGGGGCGTGCTAGTCTACGGCCTGCCCACGCTCGCCACGCGCATGAGCAATATGCAGAAGACCGCGCAGCGTGTGGCGGAATTCCTGTCCGAGCATCCCAAGGTGGAAAGCGTCAGCTATCCGGGCGGCGAGTGCTTTCCGCAAAAAGCCCTGGCGCGGCGGCAAATGCTGAATCCCGACGGCAAATTTGCCCCCGGCAGCATGATGTACTTCGTCCTGAAGCCCGGCACTTCCAAGCAGACACGCGCAGAAAAACTGGTGGATTATCTCGCCGAGCACGCCTATTCCGTAACGTTGGCCGTCAGCCTGGGACAGATCAAGACGCTCATCGAGCACCCCTTTTCCATGACCCACTCCGCCCTTCCTGATGAAGAGAAACGCGCCTTCGGAATGCACCCCGAGGGCATCCGGCTCTCCATCGGCCTGGAAGACTGGCACGACATCATCCGCGATTTGGAACTGGCGCTCGAAAAAGTGTGAGTAAGCAGGCGCGTTGTCGATGTGGCACGACCATCTTGGCCGTGCGCATGGGCAGGATGCCCATGCCACTTTCCCATCTCCCAACTTTCCAGTTGACGCGGACGCTCCCCGACTATAGATTTAGCGTCTTTTCAGTTGGAATCGCTCGATACGCAGCGGCGAGGGGGCGCGCTGGCAACGCACGACTGGCCCAACCGACCCCCG
>JASHTY010000098.1 GCA_030040315.1 Terriglobia bacterium
CAGCCTCCCCTGGAAAGCGCCGCGCGCCTGATTCAAAACGACCCGACTATTCACGAGCACTTGGGCAATCTCTATTTGCGCCAGGGAAAGACCGCTCGGGCGCAGGAAGAATGGCAGCGCGCCCTGAAGGAATGGCCCGATTCGCTTTCCAGCGACTTCGACGCAGAGCAGGCAAAGGAGCTTCAGAAACAGCTCGACGACCTGAAGAGTCATGGTGGGCACAACAAGGCGACAAATTGACCAGAGGAATGGAGGGAGAACTCATACATGAAGGTCGAGCCTGCGATGTTGATGAAAACAAAGCGCGACTTTCTTAGTTTTTGATTGAACCGACGATGTCATTAATAATAGTAGGCTTGCCGTGCCGAACCCACGATGTTTATGAAAGCAATGGTGTTAGCACCACATAATAGCTCCAAAGTTTCAGCGAAATCCGTTTTATGGTCAGAGTTAAACGCTTACTCGCTTGCCCACAAACGTCTAAATTTCTAGCCCCGACCAAAATCCAAAATTGAAAGAGACAATTCGCCTTCGCGCCTTCGCAAAAGTCAACGCCGGGCTCAAGATCCTTCGGCGGCGAGAGGACGGCTATCACGAAATTCGTACAATCTATCAGACCATCGGCCTGCACGATCGATTGGAAATGAGCGTATCCAAGTCGGCGGCGGGCATTCATGTGGAATGCGACAACCCGGCGATTCCTTTGGGCCAGGGCAATCTGGTTCATCGAACCTGCGAGGCTTGGGCGCGGGCACGCGGCTGGCGCGGCGGCATTCAGGTAAGAATCCAGAAATCGATTCCCCTAGGAAGCGGATTGGGCGGTGCCAGCACCAACGCCGCGGCGACAATTATGGGACTCGAGCGCTTGACCGGCGAGCGCCTGGACGTTGTGGCGCGCCAAAAGCTGGGCTGCTCCCTGGGCTCCGACGTGCCGTTGTTTTTCCTCGGTGGGCGAGTGCTCGGTTGCGGCCGCGGCGAGGAGGTCTATCCCCTCACCGACCTTGCCGCGCGGGCCTGCCTGGTGATTTTTCCAGGCTTTTCCATCTCCACCGCCGAAGCCTATCGTGAGGCAAGTTCGCGGTTGACAGAATCCGGCGAAACCTCGTACAGTAATAGTTTCGGTGCGTGGCCACATTTTCCCCAGATGAGTTGGGGACCGGCCGAAAACGACTTTGAGCAGGTCGCTTTCGCGAGGTGGCCTGAGCTGGCGCAATTGAAGCGACAGCTTATCCGGGCCGGGGCCGATGTTGCCTCCCTGACGGGCAGCGGATCTGCGATTTATGCCCTCTTCCCCTCGTCTCGGCTGATGGCCCGCGCCCAAAAACTCATTCCCAAAGGGTGGTTGAGTTTTCTGACGCGCACCTTGGTGCGCGCAGAATACCACCGGAGAATTTTTGTTCATTGAACCATTGATCCATTTGAAGCTTTGAGCAGATGGAGTCAATTCTCTGGCTGCGTCACGAGCGGGGCGAGGAGATAAATCAATGAAGCAATGATTCAATGGAACAATTCTTTGGGAGGTCGTCCAGTGGTAGGACACATGCCTTTGGAGCATGGAACCCTGGTTCGAATCCAGGCCTCCCAGCCAGACTTTGCAGGGCTGAGCAGAGGTAGAAAGGTGCGATGAAAAGCCGGGGCAACCACCACACGCTGAAAATCTTCACAGGCAATGCCCACCCGGTGCTGGCTCAGGAAATTTGCAAGGAGCTGCGCGTGCCCATGGGCAAGGCGCAGGTGGGACGCTTTCCGGACGGCGAAGTGCGGCTGCAAGTGCTCGAAAACGTGCGGGGGGCGGATGTCTTTGTCATTCAACCGACTTGCCGGCCGGTGAATGAAAATCTGGTGGAGCTGCTGATCATGCTGGACGCGCTCAGTCGCGCGTCAGCGGCGCGCATTACCGCGGTAATGCCCTATTTCGGGTATGCTCGTCAGGACCGCAAAGACCGGCCGCGAGTTCCGATTTCGTCCAAGTTGGTTGCGGATCTGCTGACCTCGGCAGGCGCCGATCGCGTGCTGGCGTTGGAGCTTCACGCCGGGCAAATACAGGGATTTTTCGATATTCCAGTGGACCACCTTTACGCAACGCCGGTCACCGTGGGTTATTTCCGGCGCCTTCGGCTGAAAAACGTGGTGGTGGTTTCTCCCGACACCGGAGGCGTGGAGCGCGCGCGGGGTTTTGCCAAGCGCATGAATGTTCCCCTGGCGATTATTGACAAGCGCCGCGAAGACGCGCACACCGTCGAAGTCTTCAACGTAATCGGCGATGTGGAAAACAAGACCTGTTTGCTCGTTGACGACATGATCGACACCGCCGGAACGCTCGCCCAGGGTGCCCGGGCGCTTATGGAAAAAGGGGCGGACACGGTTTACGCCTGCTGCACGCATGGGGTGTTTGCCGATCAGGCTATCAAGAAGATTCTGGATGCGCCCATCGAGCAGGTCGTGGCGACCAATTCCATCCCGCTGACGCCCGAAGCGCAGCAATGCGGCAGGATCAAGGTTTTGAGTGTGGCAAGGCTGCTCGCCGATGCGATTCGCTCGATTCATGACGAGACGTCGGTGAGCAAGCTGTTCATTTAGGGAAGGCGAATTTCGGTTCCAACCAGGAGTGAGAAGCCATGAGTCAGGCATTTACGGTTGAAGCAGAGCCGCGTGAGGATTTTGGCAAGAATTCCGCGCGCCGCACGCGTCGCGGCGGGCGCATCCCGGGCGTGGTTTATGGAGGGGGCGGTCCGGTGATTCCGGTGGCGGTCGATCCCGAGGTTATCCGCGATATTCTCCACTCGGAATCGGGTCACAACGCCATCTTTACGCTCCAGGTCAAGGGCAAGGCGCCTTCGCGGGCCATGATCCGCGATTGCCAGGCGGAGCCTGTGCACGGCAAGTTGCTGCATGTAGACTTAGTGCGCATCGCGCTCGACTCCAAGTTGAAATTGAAGGTTGCCATTCACACCACCGGCGAGCCCGAGGGCGTGAAGCTCCAGGCGGGCATTTTTGAATTCATCCTGCGCGAGGTGGAGATTGAATGCCTTCCGGACGACATTCCCGAAGCCATCAGCGTGGATGTTTCCGGGCTCACGCTGGGCAAGCAATTGCGGGTTTCGGATTTGCCCATCAGTCCCAAGGTAAAGGTTTTGACCGACCCGGGTCGCGTGGTAGCGCATGTAGTGACGCTGAAGGCGGAAGAGGAGAAGCCCGTGGAAACGGCTGAAGCCGCGCCCGCTGAGCCGGAGGTCATCCGCAAGGGCAAGGCGGAAGTTGAAGGCGAAGCAGAACAAGCGCCAGCCGCCGATGACAAGAAGGAAAAAAGCGAGAAGAAGGAGAAAGAAAAGAAGTAGGAATTCCCGAGGGCGAGACTCAGAAATGGGAATTCACTCCCGGCGTCCGCGTCCGGCAGATGTGAGCCGCCGATTTCGAGTTTCCAGTTTCCGATTTCGAATTTCGGGTGTTGCGTGAAGCTGATTGTCGGTTTGGGGAACCCCGGTTACGAGTACCAGCAAACGCCCCACAACCTGGGGTTCAAGGCAATTGACCGCCTGGCCGACGCTTGCGGCAAGCACCTGTCGCGGCTCGAGGGGCAGGCGCTTACGGTTTCGACGGAAATGGCGGGCGAGCACGTGGTGCTGGCCAAACCGCAAACTTATATGAACCTCAGCGGCTTGGCCGTGTCACGTCTGCTCCGTAACTACGATTTGACGCCGCGGGATCTGCTGGTGCTGGTTGATGAGATCGATTTGCCGCTGGGCATGTTGCGCATCCGGCCCCGCGGCAGCGCCGGTGGGCACAACGGAATGAAGTCTATCATCGGCGCTCTTGATACGGGGGATTTCCCCCGCCTTCGCTTGGGCGTGCGGCCGGAAAGCGGAGTGGAGGATTACGTTTCATACCTCCTGAAGCCGTTTCAACCGTCAGACCGGAAGGTGATCGAGGAAATGCTCGAATTGGCCGGGGAAGCGGTGCGCGTGATTATTTCCGAAGGTGTGCAAAGGGCGATGAATCGTTTTAATCGCAAGGCTCGGGAGTCGTGAGGTCACATGCGTAATTATGAAATGATGTTTATCGTCCGGCCCGACGTGGCGGACGACGATGTTCAGAAGCTCATCGCGCAGATGGAGGGCGTGGTGGCCGGTGCGGGTGGCAAGGTGGACAAAGTCGAAAAGATGGGCCGCCGGCGGCTTGCCTACCGCGTTCACAAGCAGCGCGAGGGGTTTTATGTTCTCTTCCACGTGCAGGGAACCGGAGACACGGTGAAGGAGTTTGAGCGCCGTTTGAAGGTGACCGATACGGTGATCAAGCACATGACCATCTGCACGGATGAGATTCTACAGCGCGCCGAGAAGTTCAAGGCTCTGCGGGCCAAGCAGGAGGCCAAACGCCGCAGGAGCAAACCCGCTCCTGCGCCCGCCGCTCCTGCGCAGCCAGTAGAGAACGCGCAGGTCTAAAGGAGCGAAGAATTATGCCAGGTCCCAGAGAAGGCTCTCCCCAGGGCGAGCGTCCCCCGCGGCGTGAAGGTCCGCCCGGAGGTCCCGGCGGCGGCCGCAAGCAGTACTTTCGCCGCCGCAAGGTGTGCAAGTTTTGTTCGGAGAAAATTGACGTCATCGATTACAAGGACGTGCGCATGGTGAGCGAGTTTGTCGCCGAGCGTGGCAAGATCTTGCCTCGCCGGCTGACGGGCACCTGCTCGACGCATCAGCGCGCGCTTTCGGAAGCCATCAAGCGCGCTCGGAATATCGCCCTGCTGCCGTTCGCGGCGGGTGGGTAGACGGAAGATCCGTTGACGGTAGACGGCACACGGCATTCGCCACGCCAGTTTCCTGTCTACCGTATCCCGTATACTGTTTACAGGAGTTCAGACATGGAAGTTATCTTGCTAGAGAATATTGAAAAACTTGGAAGCCGCGGTCAACTGGTAAGAGTGGCCGATGGTTACGGGCGCAACTACCTGCTGCCCAAGAAACTGGCGCTGGCTGCCACGGCGCAGAACAAGAAGTGGGTGGAGCAACAACGTGTGCGCTTTCTAAAACTGGAAGCCAAGGAAAAAGCCGATGCCGCCGACCTCGGCGCGTTGCTGGCGGGTGTGACTGTCACGCTGGTTCGCAAGACCGGCGAAAAGGGCAACCTGTTTGGCTCGGTCACCTCGGGCGACATCGCAGAAAAACTTGTCGCCCAGGGCTATCACATTGACAAGCGCAAAATCAATCTCGGCTCGCCCATCAAGGTTTTGGGCGAGTACAGCATTCCGGTCAAACTTCACCGCGAAGTCACGGGTACGGTGAAGGTGGTAGTTGAACCGGATGAGGAGTCCAAGGCCAAGATTCTGGCTGCAGCCGAAGCACACGCCAAGGCCGAAGCTGAAGCCGTTTCTGCGCCCAAAGAAGCACCCAAAACCACCGAGAGCACTCCGGAAACCTCCGAAGCAACGGCGGCAAACGAAGCAAAGAGCTCCTGAGTTGTCGCAACCCTGTTTCCCATCGGCGAGTGAGCGCGGGCTGCAATTGAAATCCACAGGGCCGCCTGGCTTCTTCACAGGTTTTGCGGCGTCTTGCACAGAGTTATCCACAAGCAAGCGCGCCGACCACTGGCCACATTCTCCAGGAAGTGACACAATCCAACCGAAGCAGCCCCTCCTCGTCGGATTTAGTGTAAACTTATGGGGGTTTAACACCTCCCATTGGAGTTGTCTTGCCCACTGCCACTGCCAGCGACCGGTCAGTTCCTCACAACCTTGAAGCCGAACGCGCCTTGCTCGGCTCGATCCTTCTCGACAACAGCGCCATCAATTCCGCTCTCGAACTGCTGAGCAAGGAGGATTTTTTCTCCGAGTCTCATCGCCTCACGTTTGAGAAGATGACGGCACTCTCCGAGAAAAATCGCACCATCGACCTGGTGACGCTCTCTGAGGAGCTGGCCAAGGACGGCTTGCTGGAGAAAGCCGGTGGCGCTGCCTACATCTCGGCGTTGACCGACGGCATTCCCATCGGCACCACCGCGGCCATGGCCGAGTATTGCCGGATCGTCAAGGAAAAATCCACAATTCGGCGAATTATCAACGCATCGCACAACGTCCTGTCGCGTTGCCTGGAGGGCAATGACGATCCCGAGACGCTGATCGATCTCGCGCAAAGCCAGATCTTTGAAATTGCGGAGGCGCGTGTCCAGTCGGGCTTCGCCAACGTTCGGGAGATTGTCAAATCGAGTTTCGGCAAGATTGATGTGTTGTTCGATCGCGGGCAGCGAGTGACGGGCATCGAGACCGGACTCAAAGATCTGGACGACATAACGTCCGGTTTGCAGGCGGGTGAATTGATTGTAGTCGCAGCGCGGCCCTCGCTGGGCAAGACTGCGCTGGCGCTTAATATCGGTGCACACGCTGCCATCGAAAACCACAAGGCTGTAGGGATGTTTTCGCTCGAAATGTCGAAGGAATCGCTGGTGATTCGCCTGCTTTGCTCCGAGGCGCGCATTGACAGTCACAGACTTCGAACAGGATTTTCCAGCCGAGAGGAGTGGGCCCGGATCACTCCCGCTCTCGGCAGGCTTTCGGAAGCACCGCTCTATATTGAAGACACGCCGGCCCTGAGCATCATGCAAATCCGGGCCAAGGCGCGGCGCTTGAAGGCGGAGAAGGGACTCGATTTGCTGATCATCGATTATCTCCAGCTCATCTCCGGCCAGGGACGCTTTGAGAACCGCACGCAGGAAGTCAGTTACATTTCGCGCAGCCTCAAAAGCATCGCCAAAGAGCTGAAGGTTCCCGTGCTGGCGCTCTCGCAGTTAAGCCGCGCGCCCGAACAGCGGCCCGGCCAGCGTCCCCAGCTTTCCGACTTGCGCGAATCCGGGTCAATCGAGCAGGATGCCGACGTGGTCATCTTCATTTTCCGTGAGAAAATGAAGGCTGCGGAGGAGGATGGTGAGGCGGAATATGCTCACGGCGGTTATGAGACTCATCTGATCGTCGGGAAGCAGCGCAACGGTCCCACCGGTGACGTGCCCGTTGTCTTTCTGCGTCCCTACGCGACGTTCGAGAACAAGGCGCTCGACGACGGTGATGAGCCCTACGAGTGATGTTGCCGGAGACAAGAGTTCAATCAAACCTGTGAATCCTTCCACCGACAAGCTTCTACGCCCGACCTGGGTTGAAATCTCCCTCCCCAGGCTTCGTCGCAATCTCCAGCGCGTTCGCGACTTGGCCGGACCGCGCCGCGTGATGGCGGTGATCAAGGCCGACGCCTATGGTCACGGAGCCGTTCCGGTCGCGAAATCCCTGGCAGATTGTGGCGTGGATTGGTTCGGGGTGGCGACGGTCGAAGAAGCCCTGGAATTAAGGGGCGCGGGAATCCGGCAGCCCGTGCTTCTGCTCGGTGGGCTTTACATGAGTGACCCCGCACATTTGATTGAATACGGTTTGACGCCGTCAATTTCCTCGACCATGCGGCTGGATACTTACGCGGAATGCGCGCGCCGATATGGCCGGCCCATTGAGTTTCACTTGAAGGTGGATTCGGGATTGGGGCGATTGGGCCTGCCGCTCGACCGCGTTACTGCTTTCGTTAACCATTATCGCGAGGTCGAGGGGCTGCAATTGAAGGGCTTGTTTACGCACCTCGCCTCAGCGGAAGACCTCGTAGCCTCTCAAACCGATGAACAGGGCGAGCGGTTTGCGGCGGCGCTCGGGCAAGTGCGCGGCTTGCAGGTGGATCCGGAATGGATTCACGTTTCAAATAGTGCCGCTTTGCTGACCGGCCGGAAATTTCCCGAAAACCTCGTGCGAGTGGGCGCGTTGCTTTATGGATATTGCATGCCGCTGGTTGTGCCGCCGGGCCAGGAATTGCCCAAGGTTCCGGAATTCGAGCCGGTTCTCACCTTCAAATCACGCATCGTGTACATGAAGGACGTCGCGAGCGGTACGCCGCTCGGCTACGGCGCCGCATTCCACACCCGCCGGCCATCGCGCATCGCCACGGTGCCGGTGGGTTACGCCGACGGCTTGAACCATGCGCTCTCCAACCGCGGTTACGCCATCGTGCGTGGCCGCCGCGCCCGCATCGTGGGCAGCATCAGCATGGATCTCTCGCTCCTCGACGTTACAGACATTCCCGGAACCGACATCGGCGATGAAGTTATTTTGATCGGCCAAGAAGACCACACCTCCATCACTGCCGTTGAGATCGCCCAGTTGCTCGATACGGTTCCTTATGAAATCCTCTGCTCCATCGGCAAACGCGTGCCGCGAATTTATGTCGATTGAGGCGAATTGTAGTGCGGGTGTGCCCACCCGCGGCATTTGATTCTTGCATAGGCCGAAAACGCGAGTGGGGACGCCCGCGCTACAGGCCACGCACACTTGGAAAGGACTCATCGATGAAACGGCGTGACGTTCTCAAATCCATTACCTCATCTGCAACGGCGCTGACCATACTCAAAAGCGGTTCAATGCGCGCTGGGAACGCTCCAAGCGACAAGCTCAACATTGCACTCATGGGTGTGTGGGGCCGCGGAACCGCTCACTACCGGTCGCTTACTCGCGAGAACGTGGTGGCGCTCTGCGACGTAAACGATCTACGCACGCAGGAGGCATTGAAACTCTTTCCGAAGGCCAAAGCTTATTATGACTGGCGGCGTTGCCTGGACCAGAAGGAAATTGAAGCGGTGGTGATTTGCACCGCCGATCATCATCACGCTTTCATCGCCAACTGGGCGCTGAACCGCGACCTCCATGTGTTCTGCGAAAAGCCGCTGGGCATCACCGTTGAAGAGGCCCGTATGGTGCGCGCCAATTACCTGAAGCGGAAGTCCAAAGTCGCCACGCAGCACGGGACGCAGCGGCACGCCTATCCAAACTTCCAGCGCGTGCGCGAATTGATTGTAGACGGAGCGGTTGGTGATCTGAAGGTCGTGCACAGCTGGGACAGCCGGCAACTGCCGCGGCCCGGTTATCCCGCGGGCGAAGGCTCGCCGCCCTCCGTGTTGCATTTCGCCCAGTGGATCGGTCCCTCGCCGGATCATCCCTACAGCCCGCAGTATTTCGGCGGCTCAAGCGGCTTGAACTGCCTCTTCTGGAATATGTATCGCGACTTTGGCGTCGGGCAGATGGGTGACATGGGTGCGCACACCATGGACCTGGTCTGGAACGCAGTCGATGCGGGAGCGCCCGCCACGATTGAAATCGATCAGGAGGTCAGTGACCCCTACAATCCCGAGATTTGCCCTGTGAAGTTGAAGGCGCATTTCACTCACCCGGCGAACGACTGGCGCGGGCCGATTGAGTTGGTATGGTATCAGGGCGGGTTGAAGCCGGCCGCTCCGCGGGGTTACATCGACGTTAGCAATATGGGCAACGGCGCGATTTTTATCGGGACGAAAGGTAGCATCGTTTGCGACTTCATGAGCCGTGCCATTATTCCCAATAACGACGACGGCGCTTTGACCTATTATCGTCGACGCCGGGACGATCAGCTTTTGCCGCTCGTGCATGGAACAGGCACGGCGACTCAACCGACCGCACCGCTCCGCCCGCCTTCGCCAGCCCGACCACTGCCGGAGGGATTCACGGCATTCCCGAATGCCCAGCCCGGCGCGAACGGTTTCCCGACGGTCCAGATGTTTACGAATGGCCTTCCCGCCGCTATAGGACTGCCGAATACCGAAGTCGGTACAATTCTCGATGCCGAGAAGAGCGGCCATCCACTTATGCCCGATGCCTTCCAATTGGAATGGATCGCCGCCTGCAAGGGCCAGTATGACGGCGTGGTGAATGGGACAAGCAGCAAAACGCACTGTGACTTCGATTACTCCGGCGTGATGATTGAACAGATGCTGCTGGGGCTGGTCGCGCATCGCGCAGGAAAGAAACTGGAATACGATTCCATCGAAGGCCGAATCACTAACGCGCCAGAGGCGAATGACTATTTGAAGCGGTCGTATCGCCAGGGCTGGACGCTGAATGGATGATCGTGAAAGTTGGCATGCTCCCTCTCTTTGCAGCAGTCTTCGCCGTACAGCTCGTTCGATCGCCTGCAGACAAGCCGGTGCGACGTCCCGACGCTAACTCCATGACTGCTCATGAGCAGTTGGTGGAGAAAGCCCGACGTGGCCGGTCGATATCTATTTCGAAGGCGACTCCATCACACGCCGGTGGGGCGCAACCGATTATCCGGAACTGCTTGCGAACTGGAAGCAGAATTTCTTTGGCTGGAACGCCGCTGACTTCGCTTGGGGCGCCGATAAGATTCAAAACATCCATTGGCGTTTGGAGAACGGCGAGTTGGACGGCGTAAATCCAAAGGTGATTGTATTACTGGCCGGGACGAACAACGTCGGCAATCGCCCGCCCGCGGGAAGCGAAGCCGCCGAAGTCGATGACGTAAAGCGGGGAATTCAGGCCATTCTCCGCGTGATGCAGGAAAAGGCTCCGCGAGCGACGATCATCCTGACCGCAATCTTTCCACGCAACGACAACATGGCAGTCATGCCGACAATTGACCGCATTAATTCAAGACTGGCCCGGCTGGCGGATGGAATACACATCCGGTTCCTGAACGTGAATGGCCGGTTGGCGGATGGGCAAGGCCGGCTGTTGGACGGAATGATGAATCCCGACAAACTGCATCCCGCGCTGCGAGGGTATCAGGTATGAGCCGATGGATTGAAGCCGATTTTTGCGCAATTGCTCGGGCCGCCCGCGAGTGAAGATCACGCGCCGCCGCCCACCGGCGATCCGTCCAAGGCGTCTGTCGGGAAATGATTTTCAAAGATGTACTGTTAAGCGAAGGATCAGGATTGTTCCGCCTGCGGCCGGCGGTTGGCGAAGAATTCCGGAAACACCTTCCTGTAAATGGACATTCCCAGCGCCGCATCCATGCCGAGGCTTTCCAGCGTAGCGATTTCGCCCTCAGTCGTAATCCCGCCCGCTGCGGTGATGGGAAGCTGCGTCACGGCTCGCAAGCTGCGGAACCATTCGATGTTCGTCCCCTGCAGTTTTCCTTCGCCGTCGATGTAGGTGCAGAGAAATCCAGAGCAGTAGGGCTCGAGTTCGGGCAGCGCCTGCGCGGTCGTGAGAGCGAGTGTTTCCTTCCAGCCGTGAATCGCCACGCGCCCTGCAAAGGAATCAACGGCAATCATGATTTTCTTGCGCGGTACGGTCCCAGCTAGCTCGCGGAGAAAATCGTGATTGACGCCTTCTGATGTGAAGGCACTGCTGCCTACAATCGCCTTTATTGCTCCTTCTGCGAGGACAACTTGGGCGCGCGCCGCGCTGCGAATGCCTCCGCCCACCCTGCACGGCTTGCGCCGGCATAACTCGCGAACAATTTCCGCGTTATTCTGCTCTTTGCCCATCGCCGCGTCCAGGTCGATGACCTGAATCTCGGGATAGACCGCAAATTTCGCAAGCACGGCGAGTGGATCCGGCAGTTCCAGGAATTTCTTTTTTCCTTGAACAAGTTGAACCACTTTGTGATCCATCAAATCGATGCAAGGGATGATCATGGTCAATAGGAATTGTCAGTTTAAATTCTCACCGGGACACCGTGTGCGCGCAGGTGTTCCTTCAAGCTTCGAATCGTGTGGGTTTCGTAATGGAAAATGGATGCAGCAAGCGCGGCGTCAGCACAACCCCTCCGAAATACTTCGACAAAGTGCTGCGCATTGCCGGCTCCTCCGGAGGCGATGACGGGAATATGCAGGGCACACGCGAGCGCGGCGGTCAGCTCGCAGTCGAATCCGGCCTGCGTGCCGTCAGTGTCCATTGAGGTCAGAAGAATCTCGCCCGCACCCGATTCCTCGACGCGGCGCGCCCAATCGAGCGCATCGAGTCCCGTTGGTTTGGTGCCGCCATAGGTAACAACTTCCCATTGTGCTGCTGCGCCGCGCTGCCGTGGCGGAGGCGTGCCGTCCGTGAGCGCGGCCTGGGAGGCCATGCCACTTTCCCTCCGCCTTCGCGCGTCGATGGCCACGACAATTGCCTGGCGACCGTAGTTTTCAGCGATTTCGCTAATCAGATTCGGAGATTCCACCGCAGCGGTGTTGACGGCCACCTTATCCGCTCCGGTTGAAAGCAGGCGTTGCGCGTCTTCAAATGTCCGCACGCCACCGCCGACAGTCAGCGGAATAAACAGCCGCCGGGCAACTCGACGCACCGTTTCCATCAGCGTCGCTCGGCCTTCACGTGAGGCGGAAATATCGAGCATCACCAACTCGTCCGCTCCCTCTCGGTTGTACATTTCAGCGAGCTCGCCCGGGTCGCCCGCGTCACGCAAGTTCACGAAGTGGATGCCCTTCACCACGCGGCCATTCTTGCAATCGAGGCAGGGAATGATTCTCTTGGCGAACATAAATTATGACTTTGCGCAGGCGGAATTTAGAAACTCAGAAAATTGCTCAGCACCTTCAACCCAACCTCGCCTGACTTTTCCGGATGAAACTGCACGGCCCAAATATTCTTGTTCTCGACCCCTGCTGAAAAAGTCTGGCCGTACTCAGTGACCGCGCATGCTTCAGGTGTAATGGGCCCGTAATACGAATGGCAGAAATAGACAAAGCTTCCATCAGGGACACCTCGGAGGAGTTGACTCTTAGCGCGGAATTCTATCTGACTCCAGCCGATGTGCGGGACCTTAAACACTCCCTGGAAGCGGGCCACGCGTCCGGGCAGAATGCCTAGACCCGCAACCCCGGGAGCCTCTTCGCTCGATTCAAACAGAGCTTGCAGACCCAGGCAGATTCCCAGGAAAGGTTTTCCGGCAGCGAGGGCCTCGCGCAGCGGCGCAAGCAGGCTGCGCTCTTCCAGACCCTTCATCATCGCTCCGAAATGACCCTGGCCGGGAAAGATGATCTTTTCCGCTGCCGTAAGCGCCGCGGGCTGATCGACCTTCTGCGCTGACTTTCCGAGATACTCGACGGCTTTAAGCACCGAGCCCACGTTGCCGCCGCCGTAATCGAGAACGGCAATCATAGAAGCCCCTTGGTGCTGGGAAGCTGCGCGCGAAGGCGGGAGTCGCGCGAGCACGCGAACCGCAATGCGCGCGCGAATGCTTTGAAAAGCGCTTCAACAGCGTGGTGGCTGGAGCGTCCGTATGCGACCTTCAGATGGACGTTGGCGCCGGCCGTGGTGGTGAAGCCATGAAAAAAATCTTCCAGCAGTTCGGTTTGCAGATCACCGACGAATCGCACCTTAAGTGAAGCATCCAGCACCAAGTACGGCCGGCCACTCAGGTCGATGGCGGCAATTGCCAGAGTCTCATCCATGGGCATAATGAAATAGCCGGCGCGGTTGATTCCCTTCTTGGAACCAAGAGCCTCGCGCAGCAGTTGACCAAGCACAATGCCCACGTCCTCGACAGTGTGATGCTGATCGACGTCCAGGTCGCCGCTCGCTTCAAGCGCCAGGTCGAAGCCCCCGTGCCGTGTAAAGAGCTCCAGCATATGGTCGAGAAAGCGGACGCCGGTCGAAATTTTGTACACACCGCGTCCATCCAGATTCAATAGCGCGCGGATATCCGTCTCCGCGGTCTTGCGATGCACTCTGGCGGTGCGTGATTTCATGCGAACCATCCTGCGGAATTGTAGGCGACTATGTTTTTCCACGCCCGGCCGCCGTTCGGCGTCTGAATCAGATGCTTCAGGCGGTCGAGTTCCATTATCAAGCGGCGTGTCTGCGCCAGCGAGCCGACCGTGAAACGCAGATAGCCCTTCAAGTGTGGGTCGTAACTCCAATCACGCACCAGTATTTTCTTGTCGCGCAGCAGGCGAGCGATTTCAGGGGCGTGCTCGCCCACGCGCGTCAGAACGAAATTGGCGGAACTCGGGATGAAGGGGATTTCATGCGCGTCGAGCCAGCGGCACAACCCCACGCGGTTGGCACGGATGGTTTGGGCATATTCGCGCACCTGAGCATCATGATGGATCGCGATGCAGGCGCACATGAGGGCGAGTGAGTTCACAGCAAAAGGATTCTGCCCGCGTTGAAGGGGCTCGATAAGCTGAGGATTCGCGAACAAGCAGCCCATACGCAGGGCAGCGAGGCCGAACGCCTTAGAAAATGTTCGCGTTACGACTAAATTGGGATACCGGCGAATCCACGGCAGGATGGTCTGGCCGGAGAAATCCTGGTAGGCCTCATCGACAAGAATCACGGTTTCAGGCGCGGCGAGCAGAATGGCTCTAAGTGCGGACTTGGGAATCTGGGTGCCCGTGGGATTATTGGGATTGGCCAGCGCAACCCAGCGCACGCGATCCTTCTTGAGAAGGGCGACGAATTCGTCCGCAGGCAGGCGAAATCGCTCGTCGTAGCGAATGCGCAGGGTCTTTCCGCCCGCTACGTTGTGGAAAAATTCGTAGACGGGGAAAGTAGGCGCAGGTACCAGCAGCTTGTCGCCGGGGTCAACAAAGGTGTCGCAAACCATTTTGATTGCGTCGTCCGTCCCGTTGGCAAGGACCATTTCCTCTGGCTTGACGCGAAAATAAGCGGCGAGGGTACGGCGGCCTTCGTCATACTCAGGATAGCGCGTCATCATTTCCGGATTCAGGGCGCGCCGCAACGCGCGGATGACCTGCGGTGGGCAGCCGACGGTGTTTTCGTTGAAATCCAGCCGCATCTTCCCGCCGCGCCCTTCCTGCGGGGGGCGATATTTCTTCAGATTTTCAATGGCCTTCCTAGGCTTGATCATCGAGGACCTTTGTCAGAATTCTCATCAGCGAATCGCGTAACGGCAGAGTATGCGTGCGCCTTCAGCCCCTCCGTATTCGCCAGGGTGACGATGCTCTTCTTAAGCCCCGCCAATCCGCGCGAGGTGAGGCGCTGGACGGAAATGGATTTCACAAAGTCGACTGCGCTCAGGCCGCCACGCACGCGCGCCGCGCCTCCGGTAGGAAGAATGTGGTTCGTTCCCGAGGCATAATCGCCTGCCGCGACCGGGCTGTAGGCGCCGAGAAAAATCGAGCCGGCGGATTGAACGTGGTGGAGCAATGACGTCGCCCCATCGAAAAGAGTCAGGTGCTCAGGGGCCAACCGATTTACAAGCTCCGCAGCTTCCCGCAGACTACGCGAGACGATGATGGCACCCCGTCCGGTCAGCGATTGACGGGCGACTGGCAATTTTAGTCTCGCCACGATTCCGTCAGAGGCAGCCCGCACCTGAAGCGCCAGGCGCATGGATGGAGTGATGAAGATGGCCACTGCGTCAGGATCATGCTCCGCCTGCGCGACCAGGTCCGCGGCGATCCACTCCGCGTTGCCGCGCGCTGCCACCAGCACCAACTCCGATGGTCCGGCAATGAAATCGATGCCGCAATCACCGGCCACAACTTTCTTTGCAGCGGCGACATAGCGATTTCCGGGGCCGACGATTTTGTCCACGCGCGGCACGGATTCGGTTCCGTAAGCGAACGCCGCCACGGCATGCGACCCGCCCAGCCGATAGATTTTCTTTATACCCAGCAAGTCCGCGGCAACCAGGACTGCGGGCGCAGACCGAGGTGAAGTCACCACCACTTCGTTCACTCCGGCTTCCTGCGCAGGAATGACGCTCATCAGCACGGTGGAAGGTAAAGGGAAGCGCCCGCCGGGAACGTAACATGCAACTCGCTCAAGTGGCCGAAGGATTTGACCGACATTCACGCCCGGCCGCGTTGGACTTGACCAGGCGCGCGGCAACTGCCGTCGTGCGGCCTTCCGAATGTTGGCCGCCGCAACTCGCACGGCCGGAACAAAACCAGGTGGGACCAGGCGATACGCGTTTCGAATTTCCTCGCGCCTTACCGTGAGGCCCGTGACGCGGAGGTCAAGCTTGTCGAATCTTTTCGCGTATTGTCGGAGGGCCGCGTCCCCGCGACGGCGAACGTTTTCAATGATGGGTCGCACCACGGCCTCAGCCTCTGCAAGGGTTGAAGTTCTTGCGCCCAAGAGCTTATCGATCGAATTCTTGTCGCTGCTGCGAATGATATTCAACATAGGAATGCGCCGGGCTATCGAAATCGAGTCACGACGATCCTGGCTGTAGGGTTTCACGGGCTGGACGCCCGTACCACCGGGGCGCAACGGGTCAGTCTTTCACACCACGATTTTGTTCAGGGGATATTCCACAATCCCCTGCGCGTCCGCAGCCTTAAGACGCGGGATTATCTCCCGCACAGTTTTTTCTTCAATCACCGTATTCACCGCCACCCAGTCCGAGTCGCTCAGTGCGGAAACCGTTGGGCGCTTCAGTGCGGGAAGAATCGACAATACCTTCTCGAGGTTGTCGCGGCGCACGTTGAGCATTAATCCAACTTTTCCCGCGGCTTCGATTGCGCCTTGCAGCAACATGATGAGCGTCTCGATTTTCCGGCGCTTCCATGTATCGGCCCACGCAGCCGGATGCGCAATGAATTTGGTGTTCGATTCCATGACGGTTTCAACGATTCGCAGTCCATTGGCCCGCAGTGACGAGCCAGTTTCCGTGACTTCCACGATTGCGTCAGCCAGCACCGGCGGCTTGACCTCCGTCGCGCCCCAGGAGAATTCCACCTTCGCGCTGACCCCGTTGCGTTCGAGATAGCGTTTGGTGACTCCCACCAATTCCGTGGCGATGACTTTTCCCTGCAGGTCTTTGACGCCCTGAAAAGGCGACTTTTCCGGGACGGCCAGAACCCAGCGCACTTTGCCAAAACTTTGCTTGGCATAAACCAGGTCCGCGACTTCCGTGACGTTCGAGCCGTTTTCCAGTATCCAATCCTTGCCGGTCAAGCCGGCGTCCAGAATGCCGTCTTCGACGTAGCGGGCCATTTCCTGCGCGCGGATCAGCATGCACTCGATTTCGTCGTCGTCGATGGACGGAAAATACGAGCGCGAGCTGATGCTGATTTCGTACCCCGCGCGGCGAAAGAGCTGCAATGAGGCTTCCTGCAAGCTTCCTTTGGGAATTCCCAGTTTCAAAACGTTCATTTCCGGCTCTCCGAATGTTTCTCGCCGTAAACGCGCGAGGGGTCAAATTCGCGGTCGAGAATGATTTCCTCTCCTTCAGGCGTAATCCTGCGGAAAAAGCACGAGCGATAGCCCATGTGGCAACACCCCGGCCCGGTCAGATCGGCTTGCACCAGCAGGGCGTCATCGTCACAGTCCACGCGGACCTCTCGCAACACCAGTCGATGGCCTGAGGATTCTCCCTTCGTCCACAACTTCTGTCGAGACCGGCTGTAAAAAGTTACAAAACCTGATTCGAGCGTTTTGCGGAGGGCTTCGTCATTCATGTACCCGAGCATCAGAACCTTCCCGCTCTGCCGGTCCTGAACGATGGCCGGGATGAGACCATCCTCCTGAAATTTCGGTCGGAGCATATCAATCTCCTCGCATGAAAATGAAAAAGCCCGCTGAGTTCGTTTGTCAGCGGGCCACTTTGCCTATTCTGCTGGATTTCTTAAGCATTCGCCCGCTGACACTCCACCCCATGGATTGAGTGATGATGGTGATGGTGTGTCGCGGTGCGAATCATGAAGTTCTACAGTAACCTGCCGCGATAGAACTGTCAATGCAGAATTTGGACGTCCCGCTTTGACTGTTCCGCCCGGCGCTTAATAGGGGGGGACCCATTCTGTGCCCATGTTGTCGTCAGTGATGACGCGCAAGCCGGCTGTCCGGCGCCGTATACTGTCGCCGTATTCGAGTGTCGGAGTCGGGCCGGGTTCTCCAATTATGGGAGTCTCAGCGGTTTTCAGAAGTGCGAGTAGCTCCTCAAGTTTTTTTTTATGTTCCGCCAGAGTCAGGTCAAGGACTGGTTTACCGTCGATGCGATACGCAATCAAAGCTTGCCTGAACCGATCTGCATCAAGCGCCATGGGGCTATCGCTTACTGCCAAGAAACTCGCCACGCGTAAGGAATATGGAAAGGCAAGAGCTCCAGTGCGAATTGCCCTCTGGGAGCCCGTCGCATTGTAATAGTAAATGCCGCCAGCCTTCAGGTGCCGTTGGATCAATTCGAGAAATTCGCTGGAAAGGAGATTGGTCGCATGGGCGCGCCAGTGAAAGGTCGTATTCGCAACGATCAGGTCAAATTTGCGGTCCGGATGGCGCACCAGCCACCGGCGGCCGTCATCAATCACGATCTCCACCTTTGGATTGTGGAGCAGTCCGGCTACCGGTGAGTACTTCGGGATGAGCTGCAAGTAGCCCGGGTTAATCTCGATGATCGTCAGTTTTTCGGCAGCAGGATGATTGACTAGAATCTGTGCCCATGACCCCGATGACAATCCAATCTCCAGAATTTCGTGAGGTGACGCGTGGAAGGCGCTGATGGCAAACGCCCGATAGACGTTATTGGAGTCATGAATCAGATTTGTATTGAAGGCGCCATCATAAATGCCGCCGCCAAATACAGTTCCTGCCGAGTCCACAGTAATCACGCCGCTCTTGTTTTCCAGAACGTGAGCGAAACGGGATGTCGGCTCAAAGTGGGTTTTGTATTGGAGTCGCTCGTACACTCTATCGAAGAGGCGCCCCGCCCCCATCAGGATCAGGGTCGTAAGGAGCCCGATTGCCACAACTCCCAAATTCCTTTGGGACGGGGAGGGCCGGCCTGAGATCCAGAGGGCGAGGGCAACGAGGATGCCGAGCAATGCAAGAAACACCGAGATCTGTTGGATGCCATAGCGGTCCATGAGAACGAAACCCACCAGCAGACTGCCAAAAACCGACCCAACGATGTTGCTCAGGTACAAATAACTCAGGTGCTCCCCGGCTTGCTGATCGGGCGCCAAACTGGCATGGCACATCAGGGGGAACGTCGCGCCCATCAGAGCCGTTGTGATGGCAACAAGGGGCATCGTTGCCTGGTATCTCATATACACCACCAGCCGGACCACGATCGGAAGGACGAGATAACCAAGGATGTTCGCTGCGAGCACCAGCCCGGCAATCATTCGCAGGTAGCGATCCCGGTCGTTGCGAACTTGATCCCGGCACATCCTGCGCGCGAAGAGTGATCCAATGGCAATGCCAGTGAGAAAGAAGCCCAGCAAGTAGGCGAAGCTCTTGGCCGTGCCGGCGGAAACGAACGAATAGACGCGATACCAGACAATTTCGTAAGACAGTGAAATGAATCCGGCAAACCCGGCAACCACAAGTCCGACTGGGAAGGGGATCAATTGGACTCCGCTGCCCGCCGGCTCTGTGAACATAGGCTTTGCAAGATCTGCACGACGGGAAAGGCGAAAGTGAGCAATCAAGACACTGCTGCCAACGGCAACATTGATGGTAGCCGCGGTTGCCACCGATCCTGACATGCCAAAATCTCGCAGGATCACCTTAGCGGCAACGAAGCATGCCGCCGCCGACCCCAGCGTGTTGACAGCATACAATATTCCTACTGAGCGGCCCACGTTGCCACAAATGCGGACCATTTGCTCCACCAGCAGAGGCAGAGTTGCTCCCATCAGCGCCGTGGGAACCACCACGAGCCCGAAGGCTATGAGGCCGGTCTCAAAGGTGGATATGCCGCCAGTCCAGGCCGCAACCGCATAGAATAAGTGCAGTGAGCAGATCCCGAACGCAGCTATGCTTAATTCCGCGATTCCAAAAAGAGCGAGGAGCGGCACTCCGGACCTCTGGGACAAGTAGCCACCAAGAAAGCTTCCCACCCCAAGCCCCAGCATAAAGGCACTTACAACCACGGTCACAGACTCAATATTTATGCCGTAGATTGCAAATAGAGCCCTTTGCCAAACAATCTGGTAGATGAGCGCCGGAAGGCCGGAAAAAAAGAAGAGGATATACAACCATATCATATTGATACTGGTAGGTTGGGATGGCGGTTGACTTACTTTTGAAAGCGAGATTCCCACGCGCAATTTCCTTGCTTTCCACAATGCGCACAGATGCCGCTGCACTGGATTAAAGGTCAGAACGGTCTGAATCTGACCGTGCGCCTAAGCTTCGCCCGTTACTCAAACCACCACCATCCGATGGCGCGCCTGTGCGTCACATTCGAGAAGAAAAATCTGCTGCCAAGTTCCGAGAACCAGTCTGCCCATTGATATGGGCACGGTAAGCGACGGGCCGAGCAGCGTTGCCTGCAGGTGCGAATGCCCGTTCCCATCGTGCCACGCTTGCTCGTGTCCACAGTTGCGGCCGGGTGGAATCAGCTTTGACAGGACCGCCGGAATATCCTGCCGGAGCCCAGGTTCAAACTCTATCGTGCCGACTGCCGCCGCGCTGCCCACATTGAAAACGATGGCACGCCGGTCTTGACCCCCGATTCCGTGACTGCCGCAGCCAGCCGATCGGTTATGTCATGCATATCGCCTAACTCTGATGTCCGAATGGAAAATTCAAGTTGGTAAACCATAACATACGTTCTCACGCCAGTCAAAAATGGGTAATCTCCACTGCATTAGGGTGCGGTAAGCAACTGAAGGGCGTGGATGCGCTTCAGGTTAGCTGGCATCATTCTCCCCATCAGCTCTTGGAATCTGTCGATCCTGCGTCACCGTCCCGATTTCAGCGCGTTTACGCTTTTCGGACAGATCGTCCGAAATCCCTGAGAAGTACCGGTGACCGAGCTCTAACATCACTACCATTAATCCGACCTCCTAATTGACTGAAATCTAAGAATATCGGGCTGAGCTAGCACGGCCGTGCTGGTTCGAAAGTACTATGGCCAAGCTGTTAAGAGAAATCTAAAGTAGCAACTGCTCAGGGACGGTAAAACCCTGGAGCCCTGATCAACATTTGAACGAGGCCAAAGAGTATCCGGCAGGTTTGACGTGAAACAGCACACCACGATTTCACGCGGCAATCACATCGCGGCATTCAGTGTTCCCAGCGGGCCGAAATCCTGATCATCAGCGGCGTGGTGAGATAGGGGGATCATGCGAGCGAACGAGGTATTCCTAATGCAGGCGACGAATGGTACACGGCGATTGAAACCGTCATCCATCAAACACTTTTGGTTCTTCATCAGGAAGTCCCTTATTTCGATCATAGCGATTCCCATTATGCTTGCCGGTGTGATCGTTCAGGCACAAACATCCACATCCACGTCTTTGACCCTATCGTCATCGTCAGTAACTCCCGGGACGGTCGTAACTCTTACCGCTACGGTTACTCTCCAGTCGAACAGCTCGCCAGTCTTTCCAGGGCGCGTGACATTCTGCGATTCCACCGCTGCGTATTGTCAACAACACACAATTACGCCGGGGTTACAGGTCGTCGGAAATGCTCAGTTAACCTCGAGCGGGACCGCTGTTCTGAAACTTATTCCGGCGGTAGGAACCCACAACTACGTGGCCATCTTCAACGGGGCGCCGAATGGTACTGTTTCGACCGCGTCCAGTTCTTCTTCCGAAGAAACACTCTCTGTAACAGGCGCCACGACTACGGCCGTTTCCTCCACGGGTAGCGGCCCGTACACTTTGACGGGTACCGTGGTCGAGACCGGCAGCTTTCTTTCGCCGACAGGGATCGTGTCCTTCTTGGACACTTCCAATGCTAACTACGTATTAGGTTCGGCGACGCTGAGCGCTGGGACTTTGTCGCAGTCATTTGAGGCAGCCGTTCCCTATGGAAATCAAGGGATAGCTCATTTTGTTGCAATAGGTGACTTCAATGGAGATGGCATTCCCGACTTGGCGATTACGAACACTTCGGTCAGCCTTTCGGGCGGAGGAAGCGGGCCCGGGGTGAGCATCTATCTGGGTAATGGCGATGGGACATTTCCGTCAACCCCAGTCTCATATGCGGTCGGGACCTTTCCTGAAGGGGTAGTGACAGCAGATTTCAATGGAGATGGCAATCTTGACTTGGTGGTTGCAAATTATACTGACGGCACGATCGGTGTCCTCTTAGGCAATGGGGATGGCACTTTCCAGCCTCAGGTGGTTTACCCAACACAAAATCCTTCATCCTACCTGGATCTTCCTTACTACATAGCCGTGGGGGACTTTAACGGGGATGGAATTCCGGACTTCGTGGTGGCGAATTCCGCATCTGCTCTTAATAAGCTGGCAGTATTTATTGGGAATGGAGATGGCACTTTTCAGACTCCGGTCCTGTATGGGACCGGTGGAAGCTCCTCTGTCCAGTTTGGATCATATTCGGTTGCAGTAGGGGATTTCACTGGGAATGGCATCGCCGACCTGGTCGTCACAAATTTTTCAGATGACACTATCGGAGTGCTGATTGGGAATGGCGATGGCACCTTTCAAACGGCAGTAACGTCCTCTACGCCATCAGGAACTGAGCCTTATAACGTCTTGGTTTGGGACCTCGCTGGAAACGGCATTGCTGATTTGGCGGTGACAAATTACGGATCGAACCAAGTCAGTGTCTTGCCGGGTAACAACAACGGAACTTTCGCCTCAGAGAACGAGTCGAATACCTATTCGGTGAATTCCAACCCCGGTAGAGTCAAGGTTGGCGACTTCAATGGTGATGGCATCCCTGACTTGGTGGTAACCAATCTCGAAAGTAGTAATGTGAGCATTTTACTGGGAAATAGCGATGGCACCTTTCAATCGCAGATTCCGGTCTCGACGGGATCGGGATCGCTTCCCTTCGCAGTCGTAGTTGGAGCATTCGACGGAAAAGGTATCCCTGATCTGGCGGTGGCGAGTGAAGAAAGCGGTATAAGTAATGTAGTTGTACTTCTGAATTCGGTAAATCAAACGGCCACTGCCACCACCTCGTCGCCTGTCCCTGTTCCTGGAACCGGCACCCATCAGGTGGAGGCCAGCTATCCGGGAGATAGTAATTTTGCTGCTTCATTGAGTACGACGATTGGGTTGACAGCATCTCCGGCAGTCACCACCCTGACGCTCAACGGTAGCACAAATACCTGCGCGCCAACTACCTCCTCCAGCACCTACGGGCAGTCAGTGACTCTATTGGCCTGCCTGACTCCCAATCTGCTGGGTGCTCTGTCGCCGGATGACGTGCCGGTGACCTTTTATAATGGCGCCACGCAATTGGGAAGTTCCGGTCTGAACGGTTCGGGAGCGGCTACCTTCGCCCTTCCTCCGTTGTCAGCTGGACCCTACACCTTCAACGCTTCCTACGGCGGCGATCTGAATTTCTTGGAGAGTAGTGCTTCTCTCAATTTCACAGTCAATCAGGCGCAGCCGGTGTTCAGTCATCTGACGGGGTCGCAGACGATCGCCTATGGGACGGGGAGCATTACGGTGAGCGGGGTGCTGAGCGCGGCGACGGCGACGCCGCCCAATACGGACAGCGTGACGGTGACGATTGTGGGGACGGGGGTGACGCAGACGGTGGGGCTGAGTCAAGGGAGCTTCACGGCGACGTTGAACACGGCGACGATGGGGGAAGCGGGGACGCCCTACACGATTCAATACAGTTTCGGGGGGGATGAGAACTTCAGCTCGGCCAGTGACACGAGCACGAGCTTGACGGTGAGTGCGGCGAGTACGCAGGTGGTGCTGAGCAG
>JASHTY010000099.1 GCA_030040315.1 Terriglobia bacterium
GCTCGCCCTGCCAAGAGATGCTGGAAGACGTTCGCCATGCGATGGAGCTTTGCCGGACGACCGAACAGGTGACACCCGCGCCCTGGCTGATTTCCAAAATCCTGCTGGCCACGGTGGGCGAGCGCAAGCCGACCTGGCGCGAGCAGATCGCCGCATTTTTCCGGCCGGTACTCCAGCCACGCGTGGCCTACCCAATCGCCATGTCGGTCTTTACTTTTTCGATTCTGGTCAATGCCGCCGGGCTGAACTTAAGGCACTTGCGAGTTGAGGATCTTAATCCCCGCACCTGGGTTTACCGCGCCACCCAGCAAGGACATCTGCTCGTCGGGCAGGTCTATAAATACTATTCTGACCTGCGCGTGGTGTATGAAATTGAGTCGCGCTTCCGGCAGTTGAACGGCGAGCAGCCGGCACAGGAGCAGGAAGCCCCCAAGCCCGCCGCGCCCGGAGGCGGTACGTCACAGAGCTTGCCTGATGATCAGACGGAGGCCTCAACCGCAGGCCCCGTCGTCCAGCCCCTCGTGCAGCCGGTCGTAGGGATAGTTGCGCGGAACGCGCCAGCGTTTCCTGCGATTGCAAGTCCGGCTGTTTTTACTCGTGCGGATAGGAGCCTGAACCCATGAAATGCGCCAACCACCCTCTCAACGATGCGTCGGTTTATTGCGGACAGTGCGGGCGCGCGCTCTGCAGTGACTGCAAGCGGGACGTCAGCGGCATGGTGTACTGCGAGAACTGCCTGTCCGCCCGCCTGCAAAACCCGCTTCCACCCTGGGGAGGCGTGGGAGCCGGACCGAGCCCCGGCATGGCTTTGGCATTGGGCTTCATTCCTGGTGTGGGCGCAATCTACAATGGGCAAGTCGCCAAGGCCATTCTTCAGGTCCTGATTTTTGGCTCGCTGATTGCGTTGAGCGACCGCATTCACGGCCCTATGGACACGATCTTCGGCTTGGGCGCTGCCGCATTCTACTTTTACATGGTGATCGATTCCTACCAGACGGCAAAGGCGAAGCTCAGCAATCAGCCGGTGCCGGAATGGTTCGGCCTGGGCGAGATCAAGATGAACGCGCCGATTGGCGCCGCTCTTCTCATCGGACTCGGTCTGCTCTTTTTGCTCGACAATCTCGATGTTCCGGTTTTCGCCCAAATCAGCAAGTTCTGGCCCATATTGCTGATCGTGGCCGGCGTCCTGCTCTTGCAACGCCGGGTGGGAGGGCCCAAGCCGCCGGCTCCGCCCAACCCATTACCACCGACGCCGCCAAGTTCCATCGAGGGACCGAGCAACATACCTACGGCGAAGGGGCTCTGATCGACATTGCGGAGAAACAACCATGTTTATCATCGGCATCATCGGGGGACTGATCGGCGCAGCGATTGGAATAGTGGCGGGCCTCGTGGGCGGTTTCTTTGGCCTGTTTGGATTCCTGCGCGGACTTGCCGGAGCAGCCTCACCCTTAATCCCCGTCGCCACGATTGCCTTGGGCGTGATTTGGCTGATCAAGAGTTCAAACTCTGACAACACAGCCAAGGCAAGAGCCGGCCGCGGTCCATATGTTCCGCCGCCGAATCAATCGAATCCACAATAGAAACAAGGCGAAATCATAAGGCGGGATCGAAAAAACTGGAGGAACCATGCTGCACCTGAGTCCGTTTGTTGTCCCCCTGGGAGCCTTCATCATGGTAGTCCTGATCGTGGCCATTGCCTCCATGAAAAGAATGCGGGAGAAGGAATTGGAAGCTCATCAGCACCTTCGCGAGCAGGAGATGGACCACGAACGGAAGATGAAAGAGCTGGAAATCGAGAAAGCCAGGCTTGAAGTGGAGAAAGCTCGCGCAGGAAAGAGCGCCTGACCGTGGTGTGGGCGGCACGAACGCCCGCGAGGAGGACTCTTAAATGGAAATCAGTCCGTTGTGGATTCCGATTGCGGGGGCGCTCGGCGGCTGCGTAACGGTTATAGCTGTCGTGGGAATCGTCTTCTGGTTCAAGGCGCGCGACAAGGAATTGCAATACCACCAGGACCTGCGGGTGAAGGAAATGGAACACCAGCGCAGGATGAAAGAGCTGGAAGTGGAACTGGAAAAAGCCAAGGCAGCGCAAATTGCAGCCGGTGCGGCGCGATGACCCCGCGCGGCCGTGTTGCGTGAATTTCCTCCCCGAATACTTTTCAAGGGGCACTTTGGCCGGAGGTGCGAAATGGTAATTCCCGATGAATTCATTCCTATTGCCGGAATGCTGATGACGGTCGGCATTGTCGGCATCGTCTGCTGGTCGAAAGCCCGGGCGAGAGAGTTGCAATTCCACCAGGACCTGCGGATCAGGGAAATGGAACACCAGCGCAAGATGAAAGAGCTGGAAATCGATTTGGAGAAAGCCAAGGCGCGAAATGCCGCAAGCCAGGCAGCGTAGGTGCTTGCTTGCCGCAGCAAAGCAAGCGCTTGGATTGCCGGAAGGGCGGGGCTTCAGCCCCGCCCTTCCACGGCCCCACGAATGTGAACGATTATATCGGCAAGTGATTGCGAGGCAGGGCAGGAGGTCATGAGTCATGTCGCCATTTATGATTCCACTCAGCGTCTTTGCCATGGTCGTGCTGATTGTGGCCATCGCCAATCTCGCCAGCATTCGCAACCTGGAAGTGGATACGCACCAGAAGCTCCACCTGGCGGAACTGGAGCATCAGCAAAAAATGCGGGAACTGGACATGGAGCTTCAGCGTATTAACCAGCAGGGCTGAGTTCGTGCGCGGCGGGCGGCCTGAGCGCACACGATGACATTCATGGGAGCGACACCTTCACCACCGATGTACCGCCGGGGCGGGCTGATGTTTCCTGTCCTGCTGATTGTACTGGGAATCATGTTCCTGCTGGACCAACTGGTGCCCGGATGGGGAATCAGCAAAACCTGGCCGGCACTGCTGGTGGTGGTTGGAATCATTAAACTGCTGGATGTAACCCGGCCGCCACGCCCGCCAGAAGGGCCGCGGATTTAGGAAGGAATCGGGGGGGACTGCGACTCGAAATTCCGGTCTACGAATTTCCAGTCGCGAGTTTCCAGATTTCGCCCTCTCCGCCGGGAGATCACTATGAGCGTTTACACCTACCGTCGTGGATCCATCTTCTGGGCGCTGGTCCTGATTGCCGTGGGCGCCATTTTTCTCTGGCAGAATTTCAATCCTGACGTCCATCCGTGGAAAATCATCGCCCAGTACTGGCCCATCCTGATTATCTTCTGGGGTCTCTCCAAGCTCATCGACTACCTGCAGGCGCAATCCCGCCCCGAGAGCATCGCGCCTCCGCTCTTTTCCGGCAGCGAGGTCGTGATGCTGGTCCTGATTCTGGTGCTGGGAACCATCATATCCAAAATCGTGCTTCACCCCGGCTGGCAGGGATGGGGTTGGCATGTTGACGACGACGAGATCGCCAACCTCTTCATGAATTCTTTCACCTATGACCGGACGTTTTCACAGCCCTTGAAGGCCGGGTCGGTATTGATTCTGGAAGACCAGCGAGGCCCGGTGGAAGTCCACGGCGGAGACACATCGTCCGTCGATGTGGCGATCAAGGAATCGATCCGAGCCGATGACGAGAGCGCGGCGAAGCGATTGTCCGACCGTTTGAAATTCGATCTGGTGGACGAAGGCGGACACTATGTGCTGCGCACCAACCGGCGCTCGCTGCCCGATGATGGCGACCGCGTCTCACTCGACCTGAATATGCACGTTCCCCAGGCCATCAGCGACCAGATCACCTCCGTGCGCGGTGATATCGCGGTGGACGGAGTGCGCGGCGACCAGACCCTGTTCACGCAGCACGGCGATGTGCGCGCCACCAATGTGGAAGGTTTGGTGAAGATACACAAGGCGGGCGGTTCCACGGAAGTTCGCGGGGTGAAAGGGAGCGTGGAACTCGACGGCCGCGGCAACGATATCGAAATTGCCGACGTCACTGACACCGTCACGGTGCACGGCGAATACGGCGGCGACCTTCAGTTTCACAACATCGGCCAGACTTTTCGATTTGAATCCCAGCGAACCTCCATGACCGCGCAAAAACTGACCGGCCGGCTGGACATGGAGGTGGGCTCGTTGGATCTGAACGGCATTGACGGCCCCTTCGAAATCAAAACCAGCCAGAAGGACGTGACGGTCAGCGAGTTCAAACACAGCCTGCAGATCAGCGACAGCAACAGCCAGATCACCCTGCAGACCTCCACGCCGCCCACTCACGACATTGAGGTGGACTCGAAAAACGGCGGGGTCGAACTGAGCATACCGCCCAGCTCAAATTTTCAAATCGAAGCTACCTCACGCCACGGCGATGTGGAATGCGATTTCTCAGGGCCGGGCCTGAAAGTTTCGAAGGAAGGCAACGAGCCCTCAATTACCGGCGCCTACGGCAAGGGCGGGCCTATGATTCGCATCAATACTGAGTATGGCTCGATCCGGATTCTGCAGTCAGGTTCGCAACCGCCCAAGCCGCCGGAGCCACCCGCGCCTCCAGGCAAAAGCCAGCGCACCAGGAACGGCGTTGCGGCGCCGCCCTATGCATCTCTTTTCTTCCATCAGCGGCACTACGCAGCGCCGAGACCCCGCGGGAAAATTCGCTGGAATTAGAGTGGGTTGTTTCGGGGAAGGCTGCCTAATTTGTCACTCGCTCGAGCGTCTCGAAGAAATCCGGAAAAGAAATATCGACGCACGAACTGTCTTTGATGACGGTTGTGCCTTCGGCCACCAGCGCGGCTATTGAAAAAGCCATCGCGATCCGATGGTCAGCGTGAGGGTCGATTTCCGCGCCGTGCAATTTCTGACGGCCCGGCACGCGCATACCGTCGGGAAACTCTTCGA
>JASHTY010000100.1 GCA_030040315.1 Terriglobia bacterium
ACGAGAAAACTGAGGGATTGACCAAGTCAATCAAGGGAGGGAGCAATGAAGCGGGCAATGTTGGGAACTTTGTTGGCAAGCGTGATGGTGTGGCAGGCGTGCACTGTTCCGGCGTGGGTGAACACGGCTGAGCAGGATGCGGAGGTTGCCGCGCCCATTGCCGCCAGCCTGGTGGATGTGATCGATCCGGCGCTGGCGCCGGTGGTGACGCTGGTGGAAGACGGCTTCAATGCGCTGGTTAAAACTCTCGATGCGTACAAAGCCTCTCCCACGGCCACGAATCTTCAGGCGGTGCAAGCGGCGTTTGAAGCGGTGAACGGCAACGTGCAGCAGCTTGAAAGCGCGGCCCAGATCAAGAATGCCACAACGCAAACCACGGTGACGAGCGTGGTGGCGCTGTTGACGCAGGCAGTGACGGAGATTGCGGCACTTGTGCCGCCAGCCGCAGCGACGGCAGCGATTCAAAACGCCCAGATTCACAATTCAAGAATGGTGAAGCACTGGAATGCGAAGGACTTCAAGCGCGCGTACAACAAAATCGCGAAGCACGATAAGCGGCTGAAGAAGCTTTAGCGGCGGTCCCGGGCCGCCACGCGGCGATGCGAAGATTGCCGCTACCGGCGCGGTTGGGGATCCGTCCGCTGACGGATGCTGCAACGCGTAGCGGTTACCGTGGCACCTGAAGAAATGAGAACTGAGAGTTCAACCATGACGGACCACAGCCAGATGAAACTCGGCAAGCGCGCGGCAAGGCGGGATTCGCGTACGTTGAAGCTGGCACGATATCTCGCGACGCCGCTGCCCACGCCGCCCGCGACGGTGGATTACAGCATGGGGATCAGCGACTGGAGTGTCATGTTAAACGACCAACTTGGTTGTTGCACGATTTCGGCGGTGGGTCACGCGATTCAGGCGTGGACTCGCAACGCACTCGGCCGCGAGTTGACCGTGCAGGATTCAACCATTCTCGAATATTACGAGAAGTGGGACGGCTACAACCCCGCTGATCCCGCGACCGACCAGGGCGGCGTTGAGCTGGATGTTCTGAACGACTGGCGCCAGCAGGGATTTGACGGGCAAACCCTCAGCGCGTTCGTGGCGATTGACCTTGCGAACGCCATCGCGACAAACGGAAGTTCGCCAAATGGATCGGGCGCCAACCTGGTCGAAACCGCCCTCTGGCTTTTCGGCGGAATCTATATCGGCCTGGAATTGCCGCTCACCGCGCAGACGCAGGACATTTGGGACGTCGATTCGAGCGCGGCGAGCGACAAATCGGAGCCCGGATCGTGGGGCGGGCACGCGGTCTACGTGGTGGGGTACGAAATACAGGGCTCAGGAATCAAGATTCAAAATTCAAGATTCAAGGCTCCGGAATCAGCGGCCGCCGTAGCGGATCCGTCGGCCGGCGGACACACAACGGCCGCCGCAAGCGGCCTGGTTTCCCCGTGTCCAGTATCCGGTATCCCGAGTCCCGGGTTTCTGACGTGCGTCACCTGGGGCCGGCTCAAGAAGATGACCTGGGCGTGGTTTGAAAAATATTGCAGCGAGGCGTATGCGCTGATTTCCACGGACTGGTTGAAGACGAATGGAGTTGCGCCCAGCGGGTTTGATTTAGCGGCGCTACAGAAGGATTTAGCAGCGGTCACGGCGTAATTGCTGGGGCGCATGGACACCCCCCTGCGGGTTAGTCGTTTTTCCCTGGTCCTTTGCCAATCGTCCCCGGCCTTCAGCGGCGGGTGTGACAGGACAACCCAATACGGAGCAAAGGACCAAGGACAAGTGACAAAGGACGAGGAGCAAAGGAAACTATGGACCAACACTCGATTCAAGTTCAGGCATTAGTTACTTTCATGATGCCTTTCTTCATTCAGTTAGCAAAGCGGTCACAGGCGAAGGCGCTGGCCTGGATTGACCAGTCGAAGCCCAAGGTTTGCGTGGCCACCAGCGTAGCGGCGGCGCTGGCCACCTCCATGGGAATCCAGTTTGCGCACACGCCGCACAGCCTTACGGTCACCTGGCCCGACGGCGCGACGCTGCTGCATGGATTTCTGACGCTCCTGGTCAGCACAGTTCTGCAATTCGCCGGCCAGCACGCATTGTACGAGGGGCTATGGAGGCAAATCTTGCCGGCGAAGCCGGCGGGACTCAGTTCACAACCGTCAGCTCACAGCTAACCGTAAGTGCGAGCCGGAGGGCTTGATTCGTGCAAATCGTCAACTGTGGACTGTGTGCTATCGACTGTTGTCTGTGAGCCAAGAATGATCGCTGCGACGGAAATTCAAGCGTTGTTGATGGGCGCCGGAGGCTTTCTGGGCGCGAGCATGGCGGGCGTGGGCGCTTACCGTTTGTTTGCCGGCGCCACGCGTGAACTGATTCGCGTCCCCGGCAGCCTGGAGAAGAGCGCGGATTCGCTGGAGCGCGTGGCGCAGGCAATCGAGACGCAGAACATGGTTTCCGACCAGGTGATGGAGCTGAAGGGGCTGATGATGTCCACGCGCGAGGAGGTGGCCAAGATCGCCGCCGAGCGCGAGCAGATTGGCCGCGAGCTCCGCCTGATGTCCAGAAAGATTGAGCACGTTTTGAGTTATGCGCAGGAGGGCGACTGAGCGGGCAAGGCGAAATTTGAAATCTGAGATTTGAAATTGCAAATTGCAGCGTCGATCCCGCCAAGGCGGGACCAGTTTCGATTCCCATTCGAAGGAATGCCCATGGCCAAGGTGAAAACCAAATCGGAGCAAGAGTTGGACCGCACGGAGATTCTTCGTTACCTGAACGAATGCGGACTTCAGCCCGTGACCCCGCGGAGCATCGTGATCTACCTGGATGACTGCCTGCGCCCGGTGAATCTGGCGGGCGTGGAGTTTCACTTGCGCTACATGCGCGACCGCGGCTGGGTGGAGCTGGGCGTCGAAAAGAAAGCCGGCCAGCCGGAAGTCATCCGCTGGACGCGCATCACCGCCAATGGAGTGGATGAATACGACCGCCGCTGCATGGCGCTGGGAGAAGCGAAGTAGGACGGTAGGTGGCAGGTCGTAGGTGGAAAAACCAAGGCGGCAGGCGTGGGGATGCCAAGGAATTCTCGGATGCAGGAATTCCCCACATACCACCTGCCACCTACGACCTGCCAGGAGGCTCATTGATGCGCCGGCCCGAATTACAAATCCTGCAAGCGCGGCATGCGGGTTTAAGGGAGAGCGTGCTGGCCATGTTCAACGCCTGCTGGCCGGGGCGGGCGGTGAAGGAGCTGATTGAAGCGCAGTTTGGCGAAAGCCTGAGCTTGGCTGCCGTGGAGCGATATCGAAGGCGGCACTGGGAGGGGCAGCGGGCGCAAATCCGGCGATTGACCGGAGTGATGTAAGCGGGTCATCCGGCCATCGGTTCACAAATCCGCCCGATCCGGC
>JASHTY010000101.1 GCA_030040315.1 Terriglobia bacterium
GGTTCGATGGAATCCATCTCGATATCGAGCCGCAACAAAGGCGCGAGAACCAGGGACCATTGAACCTTGGCTTTTTGCCTGGGCTAGTTGAGTCGTATCGCGCCGTTCGCCAACTCGCAGACCCGGTGCACCTGCCCGTCGACGCCGACATCCCAATTAAGGTTCTAAAAGGTGATCTCAGCCAGCGCCAGTTGCTGTTGTCTGCGCTGCCGCGGTTTACCCTGATGCTCTACGAGCTGAGCAGCCCCGACGATGGGGAAGGTCCCGAACGCAAGGCTGAAAAGCTGCGCGCGGCTAGCAGTCGATACCTTCAAGCCGCCTATCAGGGACTGCCCGGCCCGGATCTTGGGCAGATGAGCATCGGATTGCGCACCTCGGATTACGGCGCCCTGCTCCCCCGCATGCTCCAAACGCTGGACGAAGCCAATGGCGCCAATCCACACTACTTTGGGTGGGCGCGGCATTCTTACAATGACACAGTGAAGGCTAACCCGTAGGGTCAGTACCGAACCGCAGAGTAACCCCCAAAAGCGGCAACTCGGCGCTACCTGCTGCGTGCTGTGCTTATTGCCTTGGCGCGATCAGGTTCCGGTAAAAGAGCGAAGAATAGAAATCCAGGCTTTGAAGAACAAAACCCTCCAGCGAAGACTTCCGGGCGGCGGGCATGGTGGCCCGCAAGTCCGGATTCTCACATCGCAGCAAGTCTTCGTCCATGGTGAAACCCTGATGTTCGAACTCCGCGGAGTAATCGCCTGAGATGTAAGGAAAATGGTCCGTAAAAGCCTCCGCGCCCGCGTCATAAACGTACTCGTTTCCCTGGCGATAATTCCACCTCTGGTCTTGCAGCATGAAAACCTGGCGCACATTCGTATCCTTGCGCAAAAGGCTAGTTCCCAGGAAATTGTTGACTTCGTAGAGTCCCAGGAAATCAAGCAAGGTTGGCGTAATGTCGATCTGACTTCCCAAGGTGCTGTTCTCGGAGGGCTTTATCAGTTGCGGATTCCACATGATAAAGGGCAGCCGGTGATAAATTTCATTTTTCCGGATGCGGTCAATCGACTTATCGCCGGGAAAGATCCAAACTCCATGGTCGCCGGTAATTAAGAAGATCGTGTTCCTGCCCCAATCCGTCCTCTGGGCAGCCGAGAGGAATTCTCCCGCCGCGAGATCGGAGTACTCGATGGCACGGACATAATTTTCGTAAGTGGGTTCGTGCTCCTTTGCGAGTTTATGATCTCCCCAGCCATCCCCAGCATCGATGAAGGGGAAGTGGCCGCTCAGGGTCATAACCTCTGCGAAAAACGGCTGCTTTGCACTGCTGAGGGTGCGCTCTGCGTACAACTCGATGTCCTCGTCTGAGGGCCCCATCAAGGTCAATTTTCGGGGATTCGGAACGTGGTCGAAGAAAAAGTCAATGCCGTTGTGGCTCAGGCAATAGCGGGCGCCGTTAAAGTCAACCGAAAAGCCGCTGATCCAGTAGGTCTGGTAATCATTTCGCTTCAAGACAGATGGCAGGGAATCGTAGCTGTTGTTTGGATACGAACTATAAGCGTCCGTCCCGTAGAAATCGGGCAGGCAGGAGAACAACGTCGAGAATTCCCCCCTGATCGTGTAAGACCCATTGCCATAAAACGTTGTGAACTTGATTCCTTCCGAAGCGATTCTATCAAGCTGTGGGGTGTGGGATGGATGGGCGCCGTAAGCGCCTGATTCGAAGGCTCGAAAAGACTCGATGAGCAACAGAACAACGTTGGGCCTGGATCGATTCTGCACCATTTCGGTTTTAATCAACGGTATCGCCCGCAAGGGATGACGATCCGAAGGGGACCGTTCATAGAGGGAGTTGTTAACCGGCCTCAACTGATCAATGTTCTTTTGAAAATACAAATATTGGGCTTCGTATTCGTTCTGGGTCTTCCACATTCGGTAGGGTTGCCGGACCATCTCGAAAAACGGATTGCCCTTGTTGAAGCTCATAATGTCAGGCGCAAGCCAGGCATGAACGGAGATGAGTGAGATGAAGACAATGCCCATCCACACCAGTTCGCGAACCCGGGTTTTAACTTCGAATCGATCGGCAACGGCAAACAGTGCAAATGGACCGGCGACGCCCAGGAGAAGATCGGGCCAGTGAAAAAGGCCGCGAACGCTTGATCGAATTGCAAAAACATCTTTCCAATGCCGGAGCGAGCTCAACGGCATCCAGGTCTGAAAAAATCGGAAATAAAGAACATCGCAGAGAAAGATGAGAACGACCAGAGCAGTCCACACGAAAAGGGCCGCCGTGCGAAGGATGCCGGGCTTTGAAAATCCCAACAGGCCGAAAACGAGAGCAAACAACAAAACAAACGCCGCGTCATCCACCAGGCCCACGGCATCCGGGGCGATACGCATGGACCAGGACGAATAGACGACGACCCAAAGTGCGATCGAGAGCACCAGCCCAAGTTTTAACCATCCACCCGCATTTTCTGATATTGGCATGCTTTTGTTTCAACCACTGGGTGTCTGCGCTGTCTGTCTGCGGATCGCAGAGCTGGGATCGCTTTGCGCTATCCTGTCCACTCAGCGCGAACCCGTGGGGGTTTGGGACGGGTCATCGAAAGCCATCCAAATATACTTGTCGGTGCAGGCCTTCAGTTCGCCGGTGGCCCGTTTCAGGTCCTCGGCCAATTGCCGGTGGCGCGGGATGTCGGGCGGCTGGGAGGCGGGTCTTTCCAGGTAGGCTCGCAGCGCGGCGTGCGCCTTCCTCACTTCCTCTATGGCTTCGGGAATTGCCGTCCGCCAGTAGTAGATGGTGATATCTCTCCGGATGCTGGCGCTCTGATTTCTTGAGTCCTCAAGCCCCTTCCGCATGGCCTCTTTCCATTGCTCGGGGGTGAGGAGGTTTAGGGGATTGACGTAAGGTTTCTCTTCTGCCTGAGGGGTCTTTTCGCCCGATGGGTTCTTTGTCTTGCCGCTTTCGTCTGCCATGTTGGTTCTCCTTGTAACGCGTGCGTCCGCGAGCTGTGGCGCGGGCATCCCACAAGCATAACTCCGTTAGGGTCCCCCCGGCTCTCCCGGCGAGGCAGTAAGATTTCGACAGATACGAGGTCCATCGCGGGAAGTTCGCGTCTTGAGCCGCCAAAGCGCATGACCAGGCGGTCCGCACTCGACGAAGGCAATAGCCTATCCCATACCAAATGGGAGTGCAAACACCATCCGTCCGGTACGAAGGGGGCCATCGAATTCATTCGATTCTTACTACCCCGTCAGCATGGTTTGACGGGGTGCGGAAATCGCGCTATTTTGCTAATGGAGGATCGCGTAGACGATTCGTGCTGCCCCTCAGCTTTGGCGTATGGCGTTTACGATCCGCAACCTGAAAATCCGCGACCAGATCCTCCTGGTAACCCTTCCCCCTCTATTTGTATTGCTCTGCGCAGTGGCGCTGTTCTTCTACGCTTATTGGAGCGCCATCAATACGGAGCGCGCGGCCTTGCGATCGAAAGAAAGCGTGGTGCGGGGAGAATCCTTCCTGCGGCACGCGACGGAAGCCTCCATGAGCGTTCGGGGATACGTCTTCAACCGTCGCCAGGATTCTCTGACGGCCTACGACAAGGCGGTAAAGGAAGGAGAGGAAGAATTGCTGGCTTTGGTCCAACTTGACGCGGCGGATTCCGGTGAACTGCAGGAAGTTATTCGTATTCGAGCGGAATTTGACCAATTGCAAAGTCAGTGGGCCGTGCCGACCATCGACAAAACTCGGAGTGGAGTGGATTTCAACAAGGAAGCTGCCCTTTCCGAGGGCCAGACGCGGATGGCGGATATCCGGTCCCATGTCATGAAGCTTCGCAACGAGGATGAGGGACAAAACGTCGCCGAGATGTTGAGTGCGGAGAAGGTGATTAAGCGCATGCTGGTGGTGGGAGTCACCCTGGCTGCGGTGCTGGCCGGCATTCTGATCTTCCTGACCAGTGTTGTGACGCGCCTGATTGTAGCGCCCGTGTTGCAGCTCATACGCGCCTCGGAACAAGTGGGGCGCGGTGATTTCTCCCCGGAGCTTCCACCGGTGGTGGACAATGAATTCGGGGTCCTGTCCCGAAGTTTCTCCCAAATGACCAGCGCCCTCCGGCGAGAAAGGGAAGAGATCGCCTCCCTGAATCACTTTTCCGAGGCCGTCACCCAATGTACCTCGGAAGTTGAGGTGTACGATCTGCTGCTCCACTCGCTGCGGGAACGGTTTCAGCCGCGCCAGGTGATTATCTTCAAATTGAATGCCACGGAGAATTACCTGGAAGCGGCCTCGACGCTCGTGCCGATGCCCAAGGAACAAAGCGCCTGGCCGGTGATCGAAGAGCCCCACAATTGCAAAGCCGTGCGCACCGGCCGGTCATTCGCGGTGAACGACGTGCAGATTGAGCCGCTCTGCCCCTCGAATTTTCTCCTGCCGACGGAGGGGAGCTACTATTGCGGGCCCCTGATCGCGGGCGGAATCATTATCGGCGCCGTACGCATGGAAGCGGCAGGAGAGTTGTGGACGCCGGAGCGCCAGCGACTGCTGGAGAGCTATCTCAACGGCGCGGCTTCCGCGCTCTCCAACATTCGCCTGCTCGACCGCATGAAACAACAGGCGAATATCGATGTGCTGACGGGACTCTATAATCGCCGCTTTCTGGAGGATTACGCGCGCAAACTCTTCGCCATTGCCCGCCGGCGCGCGCAGCCGGTGGGAGTGATTATGCTGGATCTGGATCACTTCAAGAGCTTCAATGACATCTATGGTCATGAGATCGGCGACCGCGTTTTGCGCCATTTCGCCAAGACGGTCACCAACTGCATGCGTGAAACCAATCTCGCGGCGCGCTACGGCGGCGAAGAGTTTGTGGTGGTCCTCCCCGACACCGGCGTGCAGGCCTGCATGCTGGTCGCCGAACGCATCCGCAAAGCGGTCATGACCATGGTTGTGCCCTCCAATACGGAAAAACCCCTGCCCCAGCTTACCGTAAGCATCGGGGTCGTGGCCTTCCCTGAACACGGCCAGACCCTGGAAGAAATCATCCAGGCTTCCGATAAAGCCCTCTACGATTCGAAGCGTGGCGGGCGCAACCGCGTCACCATGGCCGCCGTGCCCGATGTGGCGGCCGGGTAAAGCCGGCGGCGCTACGTTCAAACCAGGCCGGCACTCGCGATAAGTTTCCACGGAAGATAATTCCGATACGTGATATTATCCCCGTTCGTAAGCGCCCTCTCCCAGGCATATGACGAACGGGGGGGTGAAATCTCTCAGGACACGTGGTAATTAATCCTGGAGTGTGTGGAACACTTCAGTGGAAACACTTATGGCAAAAGTCAAATACCCGCGCTCGCTGCTGGCTCGCGCCAAGAAAATCAAGCTGCTGTTGATGGATGTGGACGGCGTCCTGACCGACGGGAAGTTTTATTACGTGCCCCGGCC
>JASHTY010000102.1 GCA_030040315.1 Terriglobia bacterium
GCGAATCGGCGGAGGTGGCAAGGTTGTTTCATCAGGCTATCCGGGGCGAGAACCTGCCGCGCCGGGTTAACGCGGAGCATCCCGTCGACGGCGCAGGGATCCTGGTGCCGGAGAAGCGCACCACTTTTGGAGTCATCGAAATGACCACGGGGTGCGGGCGGCGCTGCCAGTTCTGCGTCCCCGACCTGAACCCTCAAATCGATGTGCCCAAGGACAAGATCATGGCGGCGGTGCGAGCCAACGTTCGGGAGGGCAACCCTCAAATCTCCCTCGCAACGGAAGACATGTTCATCTGGGGGCAGGTCCGCACCGGAACGCCGTTTTTCTTTCCAAATCGCGAAGCCCTGCTGTCCCTTTACACCGATATCGCGGAAACCCCCGGCGTAAAGAGCCAGATGCTCAGCCATTGCACCATGGCGCCGCTGGTGGTTGATCCGCTGCTCATCAAGAATCTCTCCCAGAAGCTGCTGGACCAGAGCCCCGTGCGCATCAGCCTGAGCTCGCACCCGGAGAAGCGCGCCGTCACGCCGCTGATTGGGCTTGAAACGGGGTCGGTTCGCATGGCCAAACAAATCATGCCCAGCAAGGCCGTGCCCTTTTCCATTGAAGACTGGCCCAGCGTTGTCCTGGAAGGGCTGCGCGTGGCCAACGAAAACAACTGGTTCCCTGTTTTGACGTTGATGGTGGGCAACCCCGGCGAGACTGACGAAGATTCGCGCGCCACGCTCGACCTGCTGTATGAAATTGAGCGCCGCAACCTCTTCGCAGTCCTGGTTCCCTCCATCTTCACTCCCCTGCACGACACGCGCATGGAGAAAAAAGTCGGCGTCACCGAAACGCGGCAGCTTTCCACCTTGCAGTGGCAGATTATTATGAAGTGCTGGCGTATGGACCTGGGCCCCACATCCAACACCTGGTGGGCGCCTCTGTTGTGGAAGTTCGGCGCGCTGGCCGTCTGGATGTTCAAATTGCGCCACACCAATGGCCCTAACTTCAAATGGCCGCTCATCATGTTCTCCGGCCTCTTTTCCGAGAAGACCCTGGCACGCCTGGGGAAAACCTATCTCGGCCGGCCGCTCAAGACCAAAACGCGGCGCCAACTCATCGCTTCGCTCAAACCGCACTACTGGCAATTCCTGCGCGCCGACAATGGGGATTTGCCGCAAGGTTACACCCCGCCCGCGCACCCCGTGGCGCAAACTTCGGAAGAAGATCTGCGCGTGAGAGCGTAATTTGACTCAGTAGCGCAGCGAGAAGACCAGTTCGTCAATGGGTTCTGTGGGCAATCCAGAAGCTGAATGAATCTAAAACTGCAGATGGCGGTAAGCGCTACGCCGCTTCCTTGGGGGCCGGGGGACGCGTCACGGCCATCATCAGAAAGCCCACTGCTGCGGCGCCGAGCATGGTGTACAACGTGACATCGCGGGGGTAATTGGCTAGCGCCCCAGCCACCGATGCTCCCACGGTGCTGCCCAAGAATTGTGCGGTATTGTAGAAGCCGAGCGCGGTTCCGTAGGCGGTTCCGGGAGCGGCCTTGCTGACCAGGCTGGGCAGAATCGGCTCAAGGCCCGTAAAGCCGATGTAGAAAAACGTTCCAGCCAGAAAAACTGGAATCAGCCGACTGGCATCCATGCCAACGAACGCGGGCTCAAACAGCAGCGTGAAACTGGGAATGAACATGAGAAATGCGAAAGAGGCGAGCGCCCGCGCCCAGCCGTGGTCTGCGCCTTGTGAGAAGCCGAACATGGTAATGCCGCTGATCACCATCATGGGCAGCAGCAGCGTGTAATAGTCGTTCATCTTCAGCCGATGCTGATTGGTAACGATGAGTGGAAAGTAGAAGAAGAACGTGGTCATGAAGAAGTTGATCAGGAAGCCGCCGGCGGCGTAAACGGCAAGCCGCGAGGAGGCAATCACCTCGCGAAGCGGCGCCGGAACGGGACGTTCCGGCGCTTCATCGCGCAGATAGCGCATCAGCAAAAAGTCCGTGGACAGACCTAGAAATCCCGTCAGCCAAAAGAGGAATGCCGTGCCGAACCATCCCGCCAGAATCGGCCCGCCAATGATTCCGACCGCAAACGAAAGTCCGATGGGGATTCCGAGCACGGCCATGGCCGTCGAGCGCTTCTCCGCCTCAATGTAGTCGGCCACGGTGGCAAACGCCACGGAGATGATCGCTCCCCCGCCCTGTACCAGGCGCGCGGCAATCAGCTCCCAGATTTGCCAGGAGTGGGGAAACCAGCCTGGGATTGCGCACAGAAACGACCCCGCGCTGAAAAGCGTCATGCCCAGCACCAGCACTTTGCGGCGGCCGATGCGGTCCGAAAGCCTGCCCAGGGGTATTTGCAGGATCGCCATGGTCAGCCCGTAGGCGCCGAAGGCGAAACCCACCAGAAATTTCGAAGAAGTGAATTGCAGGCCGTAAAGCGTGAAGACCGGCAGCACCAGGAACAAGCCGAGCATGCGCAGGCCGACCATGCTGGCGAGCGTAAATAGCACTTTCTTTTGGGTGAGCGTGAAGGAAAAACGCTTACGGATTGAAGTAGTTGCCATTCCGGGTGCGGATCAGGAGAAAAGAAGATG
>JASHTY010000103.1 GCA_030040315.1 Terriglobia bacterium
TCCTGCCAGAAGACGATATAGAAGCTGGAAAAGATCAGAAGAAAAAGAACAAAGCGGAAATTGGCCAGCACGATGAACATGTTTTTGATTGCGTCGGCAACGCTCAATACTTTCTGCTCGCCGGATTTGGCAGGCTCCTGGAAGAACAGCAGCGTGACCACGAACATCAAGAATACGCTCAGGGCTGAAACGCGAAACACGTTTTCGATACCCCAGCCAAGTTGTTTGCGCACCAGCCAGGCCATGATGGGGCCAAGTGTGCCGCCGATATTCACGATGGTGTAGTAGATGGAATATCCGATGGAACGCACGTTTTCCGTCGAAGCCCCCGCGGTTGTTCCCGCCACGCACGGCTTCACCACCGCCGGACCCAGCGCCGGAATCATCAGCACCGCAAACACCAGCCATTTGTCGCCGAGGGCTCCCCTCGCACCTTGCATCCAGCGGGCAGAAAGGGAACCCAGCAGGAAATACCCTGCCGTCATGACGAGATATGCAAACATCAAGGCGCGGCGAAATCCAAAGCGGTCGGCAAGCGTTCCACCCAGCACGGGCAGGAACCACACGACGAAGCCGAACGTGCCCATCATCCAACCGGCAACTTCCTTCCTGAAGTGCAGTTGCTCAGTCAGGTAGATGGCGAGCACGGCCGTCGCGCCATAGTATGCGAGGCGCTCGAAAAGTTCGGTGAGATTCGCCACCCAGAAGGCGCGGTCAAATCCTGCGCGAATTTCCCCCAGGCGGCTGCTGAAGCTCAAGTTTGACTCCCCTTCAAGATTCGACATCAGTCAATCGGAGGCCGGCTTCCGAAAATGGCCGTGCCGACACGCACCATCGTCGAACCCTCTTCAATGGCCACTTCAAAATCATGGCTCATGCCCATGGAAAGTTCGCGCATGGAGACGTTCGGCAGGCTTCGCCGTTCAGTATCGCTCGCCAGCGCGCGCAAACGACGAAAATAAGGGCGCACGTCCTCAGGATTATCAAGGAATGGAGGGATGACCATCAGGCCGCGCAGACTCAGACCTTCCATCTGCGCGATCTGCTGCGCGAGCGCCGCAAGTTCTGTTGAACGAATGCCTTCCTTGGAGGCTTCCTCCCCCAAGTTTACCTCAATGAGCACGGGAAGCTCCTCGCCGCCCGGTGATGGAGACGGTGAAAGCTTTTCCGCCAGACGCAGTGAATCGACCGTATGAATCCAATGGAAAAGTTCGCGCGCGGGCCGCGCCTTGTTCGATTGAAGATGCCCAATCAGGTGCCAGGTAATCGGCAAATCCGCAAGCTGCAAGATCTTGGACTTCGCTTCCTGCACGCGGCTCTCACCGAAATCGCGCAGACCCGCTTCAAAAGCGGCGCGAATCGCATCAGCGGGATGAGTTTTAGAAACCGCAATCAGCCGAACGTCATCTCGCCGGCGTCCGCTGCGGTCGCAAGCCGCGCAGATTCGCTCTTCAATTCGCGCGATATTTTCCCGGATGTTGGTGAACATCAATAGCTTTGTGCCGCGCCATTCTATCATTCTCCAATGCGGCCGCGGCCGTCTTGTTCCCGTCACGGGCGGGTGTTAGGATGCCAAACCGGGTAAGACGAATTGCGTTTTTCCCTTCGCCAAAGCTCGGGAGCGATACACCGCGACATGAAGAAGGATCTGTTCATAACCTTCGAAGGTTTGGACGGCACAGGCAAAAGCACGCAACTGCGCCGGGTGGTGCAATACCTGCGCAAGCTAGGCCATCGCGTGCGCGTGACTCGCGAGCCCGGCGGCACGCGAACGGGAGAGCGGGTGCGCGATATCCTCCTGGCATCGAGAACGGGAAACCTTGCGCCTCTGGCGGAATTGGCCCTGATGTATGCCGCGCGCGCCCAGCTTCTGCAGCAGGTGATACATCCCGCTCTGGCCCGCGGCGAAGTCGTGGTGAGCGACCGCTACAATACTGCCTCGTTCGCCTATCAGGGTTATGGACGTGAATTGGGCGTGGCTGCCGTGCGCGCCTTCGATCAGGTCATTTGCGGCTCGACGCAGCCCGACCTGATCATCGTTCTGGACCTTGATCCCGAGCGAGCGCGAGGGCGTGCCCGGGGCGATTCCAACCGGCGCTTACAACTCGACCGCATCGAAGCCGCGGGCCTGGCATTCCACAAACGCGTGCGCGCTGGATATCTCGCCCTCGCCCGCCGCGCCCCGGAGCGCATCAAGGTTGTAAACGCGGAACAATCGATTGGCGAAATACAACGGCAGATTCGGGCGCTCATTGATGGGCTTCTAAGTCGGCGTGGAAAGTGATGACCAAGGCTTAAGTCGTGAGTCTTACTGTGGGCTTTGATTCCTTTCTCGGCAATCCCCAGGCGGTGACTGCTGTTCGCGAAATGGTGGCGAGCGGTCGTGTGCCGGGGGCACTGCTTTTCTCCGGTCCCGAGGGCGTGGGGAAGAAAACGCTGGCGGTAATGGTGGCCAAAGCGCTGGTGTGCGGGCGCGAGGGCGGGGACTTCTGCGGCGAGTGCGCACGCTGCCGGAAAGCCGGCCAGATGCTCAACGCGGCGCGTGAGGATTTGGCCCGGCGGCGTGACATCAAGGAATCCGCGCGGCGAGTGGAAGGCTTGATCTACTTCGACCTCCAGATCATCGAGCCCATCACCAAATTCATTCTCGCCGACCAGATTCGCCAGTTGCGCGCGATTGCCTACACTCGGCCGTTCGAATTCCCCCGGCGCGTTTTCATCGTGGACGAAGCCCAGACCATTCATTGGCAGGCCATCGACCTGCTGCTGAAAGTTTTGGAAGAGCCGCCGGAGACGACCACCTTCATCCTGGTGTGCCCCAACGCATTCGAATTGCGGCCTACCATCCGTTCGCGTTGTACGCAAGTAGCATTCCAGCCGGTCAGCGAGTCCATCATTCAGGGCCTTCTGGCGGGCGAGAGGAAACTCACTGCTCCGCAGCGGGAGCTCGCGGCGCGCGTGGCAGCAGGAAGCATCGCCCGTGCCCGGTCGTTTGATCCCGCTGAATACGAGCGCCGCCGCCAGCCCTGGGTGGAGTATCTGGACGCGGTGGCCGACCGCGGCACGACGGCTGCAGGGTCCGGCGGAAACCTGCGGCAGGCCTTTGAGTCTGCGCGGGCGCTTGCAGAAATTCGTGGTGACCTGGAGGCCACGCTTGGGGTTGGTTACTCCCTGCTTTCCGATCTGATGCGCCTGCTGGTCAACCCTGCGGCCGAAACGGTTGTGAATGTCGATTTGACGTCCCGCATGCGGAATTGGGCACCCAAACTTGGCCTGGACAAGGTCTCCAAACTGAAATCGGGGCTTGACGAAGCCTACCGCCTGCAAATCCGCAACGTCAATCCGCAACTCGGGTTCGAAACGCTGGCGATCGACGTAAATTCCCTTCACAAACCGCACTCTGCGTAGCATGCACCTGGCGATTCGGACAATGCGTCCGGGTGGGCAACGACTCACTACCCCGCGACCATCAAAATATTATGCATCCCAATGGGTCCGGCGATGATGCCCCCACAGCCAGTTGGAGCTTTTGCGTGCCGGCCAAAAACGTTGCGCCCATTGCCTGCGTGTGTTAGGATTTTACATATCCACGGCTGACTTCCGAGCACGGTCTTTGTTTTCTTCGCTGTAGGGAACCTAAACGCCTTGTGATGCGTCTTAGGTTATGCAGAGACAACCCGCGTATCTCACCGGGATAAGCATGAATCCTTGCCCGAGTGCTCGGGCTTGAGGAGTTGACTAACATGAATCGAAGATTAATCCGTCCCACTTTGTCGGACGTGCAAGACCAGATGGGCGCCCGCATGCAGCGCAAGAAGCCCGCGCCTCCTGAGCAGACCAATGCCGAGAATTTTTATTATTTGAAGCAGATGCAGGGCCGCACGTCCATGGTGGTCGTCCTGGACCAGGGAGAAACCATCCGTGGGGTGATTGAATGGTATGACCGGACGTGCATCAAGGTACACCGCCACAATGAGCCCAACCTGTTAATCATGAAATCCTGCATCCGATACATGTACAAAGACGGTGAAGGCCGCAATGGATCATCGTCGTCAGGCGAAAATCCGCAGGGCCTGGAATCGGAGTAAGGAAATTGGCCGGTATGGGACGGCAGAGTTGTAGCGCGGCTGCCCAAGGCCGCGTAACCATCGCGGGCGCACGCGCGCCGCAGAATTCAAATTGGGGCACATCTTACGTTACAGGTCTTGACAACCCTCCGAACGTCACCTAGCATCTGATTTGGTTGTAGGCATCGCACATCGGAATTCACCGTGAGCAATCTCACTTTGTTCCGCACTGATCGCAGCAGGCTTCCCCGCCCTCATAGGCGCAGGGCCGCCCTCTTTCGCGTGGCCCTGATTATTCCGGTCATCTTGCTGATTGCCGTCGCAGCCTTCGCCCAGGATGATCAGGACAAGCCCAAGCTTCCGGGCTTGGACAAGATCATCAGCGCCAATGAGCACCTGATGTTTACGGGTACCGTGAAGACGCTCGATGAAAAGCATAACTTCCTGAGCGTAAGTTCCGTGGAAGGCGAGGACACGGAGATTTTCCCCATCAAGCACAGCACGCACGTGGAAACTGCCGATGGTTTCAGGAAAAAACTTGATATTCTCTCTCCCGGTACTCGCATCATCGTTTACTACGACCAGCGCGCCGACCACCGCACGGTCACCAACATCGAACTCTATACCAGCGAAACCAAGAAGAAGGAGCCCCACTCCTAGCCGGCCTGAGCGGGCCGCGGGTTTGGGGTTTGCCGGCACACGACTATGCGCATCGGCATCACCTGCTACCCCACCTACGGAGGCAGCGGCGTCGTCGCGACGGAGTTGGGCATTGAGCTGGCGGCGCGCGGGCACGACATCCATTTCATCAGCTACGCCATGCCCGTGCGGATGACCGAGGCCGCCGGACGCATCCACTTTCACGAAGTGGAGATGCTGAACTACCCGCTCTTCGATCATCCGCCTTACACCCTGGCGCTGGCCACCGCCATGACCAACGTCGCGGTGAACGAAAACCTTGACCTGCTGCACGTTCACTATGCAATTCCGCATTCGGTCAGCGCCTATCTGGCGCGCGCCATGCTCAAGCCGCGCCGCCTGCCCTTCGTTACTACCTTGCACGGGACCGACATTACTCTGGTGGGGTTGGACCGCTCCTACCTGCCGATCACCAAATTCTCAATTGACGAAAGCGACGGGGTCACGGCCATCTCCAATTACCTTAGGGAAATCACCCTGCGCGAGTTCGATACTCACCGCCCCGTGGAAGTGATCCCCAACTTCGTCAACTGTGAAGTCTTCATTCCAGGCAATGGAAAATGCCGGCGCGAGCGATTCGCCCCGAATGGCGAAAAAATTCTGGTTCATCTTTCGAATTTCCGCCCGGTGAAGCGTATTCCGGACGTCGTGGAAATTTTCGCCCTGGTGCGCCAGGAGATTCCCGCCAAGCTCCTGATGATTGGCGACGGTCCGGACCGCATGACGGCCGAATGGATGGCGCGCGAGAGGAAAATCGGCTCCGACGTAATCTTTCTCGGCAAGCAAAACCAGGTTCAGGATCTGCTTGCCTGCGCCGACGTTCTGCTGCTGCCGAGCGAACTGGAGTCCTTTGGCCTGGCGGCGCTGGAAGGCATGGCGTGCGGCGTGCCGCCCGTCTGCTCACGTGTGGGCGGCGTGCCGGAAGTGATTACCGATGGCGTGGAGGGTTTTCTGGTGCAGGTGCGCGACGTCCAAACGATGGCGGCACGCGCGCTCGCAATCCTTACCAATCCCGCGAAGCACAAGGAAATGTCACAGGCGTCACGCCAGCGCGCCCTTCGGCAGTTTTGCACCGATAAGATCATTCCACTTTATGAGGATCACTACCGCCGGGTCCTGCAGAAGAGCTAGCCAAAATAATTCATGAACATCAGAGAACAAAACAGACCGAAGTGAGGTTCACACAGAGTTCACGGAGTCTTTAACCGCTAGAATCACCGAACCGTTGCACCACAGAGTACACAGAGAAGTTCTCCGGATTCTCTCCGTGCCCTCCGTGCCTTGACTCGGCGGCCTCTGTGAGAAACTCTTTTCCCCCACCATCGCTACAAGAAATTCATGAACAATGCGGGCTGGGCTTGCCGACGGGTTTTCCCGGAAGCGCTAACGCACTCGGGAGGAAGCCGTCGCCACGGGCTGGCAAACCTCTGCAGTTGTGACCAGTCGCACTCCCGCCGCAGTCATCTCTTCGATCGCCTTCGTGCCCCCTTCTTCGCTGAGTGACTTTATCGCGTCGGTTACTAAATCCACCCCGAATCCGTGGCGCTGCAGTGCCAGCGCCGTGGCGTGCACGCAATACTCCGTCACCACGCCGAACACTACGGCGCGTCTGGGGCCGAGTGCTCGCAGCAATTCATCAAAATAGGAATTATCTTCAGGCGAGTAGGTGGTTTTTTCGACGATGTACTGCCCCGCCCAGCGCGCCGGAGGACGAAACTCGCCGCCGCGGGCCGGAATGACCGCCGGCGATGGAACCTGAGTCTCAGGAATCCGCCGCTGTCCGGACGTGCCCGCGATGCAATGCGGGGGCCACTTGGCGAATTCGGGATCCTCGGGCGAATGCGCGTCGGCAGTGGATATGACCGGGACATCATTCTCACGCGCCCAGGTGATCAGACGCCGAAGGTTGGGTTCGATCTGTTCAGCGCCGGGAACGTATAACTTTCCGCCCGGACGCATGAAGTCCACCTGCGTATCCACGTCGAAAAAGACCAAGGACTCACTCGCACCGCTCATGACTCAATGCCTCCCGCCTGGAGCGATGCCTTGGCAACTGCGGCTCCCAGACGATGCTGCAATCGAACCGCATTAAGCAGAGAATCGAGCGCGGTGCTCTTCTCCACGGGATAGGCCGGCGCGTCATGCAACGCCTGATATGCTTCCGGCAAACAGTTAAGATTGGCCAGCGTGTGCTCGCGGATTTCCTTCACCGGCGGGCCGGGCGACAAGCGCCGGCCGGCGCGCATCACCGGCTCAAGCAGCGTCGAAGCCCCGGGATATCCCTCCTCTGCACAGGCCAGCAGGTCATGATGGTATTTTCCGTTCTGGAAAAAGCGAAAGACCTGCTTCCGCCCCGGCCAGTAGACCTTTTCTTCACTGAATTTGGTTTTCGGCTCGACCACTCCGGCGTGTTCCGTCTCAACAAGCTTATAAACCACGCTCAGCGCGGGGACGTCGCGCGAGGTGACCAGGTCCGTGCCGACTCCAAAGGAATCGATGGGAGCGCCTTGGGCGATCAGGTCTTCAATTCGGTATTCGTTCAAATCTCCGCTGGCAACGATCTTCGTCGAGCGCCGTCCGTGGCGGTCGAGGATTTCCCGCACCAGACGGCTCTTTTCCAGCATGTCGCCGCTGTCGAGCCGCACGCCGGGCACCTCGGTTCCGAGGGTAGCCGCGATTCTGGCGCCCTCCAGCGGGTCGTAGGTATCCACCAGCAGGATTGCGGTGTCGGGAAAGGTTTCGAGCAGCGCCTCAAAGCTGCGGCGCTCATCGCGGAAGACCTGCGTCCAGGAGTGCGCAGCCGTGCCCGCCAGGGGCAGATCGTAAAGCGCTCCGGCCAGCACGTTGCTGGTGGCCGAGCATCCGCCCACGCAGGCCGCCCGCGCGGCGCGTACTCCTGCTTCCGGCCCGTGCGCACGGCGCGTCCCGAATTCCAATACCGGACGCCCCGCCGCGGCCCTCACCACGCGCGCGGCCTTTGAGGCCACGAGAGTTTCATGATGGATGACCGACAACAGGTAGGTTTCCGCAATCTGCGCCTCCAGCACTGGCGCAGTCACTTGCAGCAGCGGCTCATCCGCGAACACCAAAGTGCCTTCCGCGATGGCACGCACGTCACCCTGGAACCGAAATCCACGCAAGTAATCGAAAAACTCCGGCGAGACCGTGTGAAAGGCCGGCTGCGCGCGCAGGAAATCCACATCGTCATCGGTGAAATGGAGATTTTCCAAATAACTGAGCGCCGAGTGCAGGCCCGCGGCCACCAGGTACGTACGCTGCGCCGGCAGGTGGCGGACGAAAAGCTCAAACGTGGCGCGGCAGTCGACGCGGTGCTCAAAGTAAGCTGCCGCCATCGTCAGTTCGTACAGGTCAACCAGTAATCCCTTGTCAGTTTTCATCCGGCCTCGAACGTCCAAGCCCTTCCGCAGCAAAAACCGCTCAATTCAAGTATGTGGGTGAGAGTCGAGGGTAGTCAAGCATTGTAGCGATGGCCTCCTGCCGCCGCATTGGAAGTGCGGGGCTTCACAGGCTGCGGAAAACGCCTCACCGGGCCAGCCTCCGGCGGTTGCCGTGGAAATCTTGGATTTTCATCTTGAGGGTTATGTCGAGTATGGGTATAATCGCGGGGCCTGAAGCGCGTGGACTGGTTCTATCGGCTGGTGATCACGGCCTACAATTTGCGGCGCTTGCAGAAATTGCTTCTGCCCCAGATGCAAGTCGCCGAGGGTGCAGTGTCTCCGGGAGCAATCTATCGCCTCCCACAAACCCTGAAGCGCAGCAAGAA
>JASHTY010000104.1 GCA_030040315.1 Terriglobia bacterium
GACCTGGTGCCGACGAATTCTCATCTCGGTTACGCGTGGATGACCAGCTTTGACCTCTATCCGCTTGAAACGCTGGCTAACAAAAAGCGATTTCTGCCGGACCTGGCGGCGGCCAGCGCGCTCCTGGTCTTTGCCCATGACCCTTGCGTTCCCTGGGCGCGCTTGGTAAATATGGAGGGTAAGATTTCTACGGTGCCGGTCGAGGGATAAGGTAAGGTCAAGCACTCGTTTCGGCGGCGATGCGGGTCAGGAAGGTTTTCACCACAGAGTACACAGAGGACCACAGAGATGGTTTCTCTCTGTGAATCTCAGTGTGCTCTGTCGTGATGCCTTGCGCGATCGCAGAGCCGCGATTTGGCAAGCAGCGCGAGGAGGAAGTTTGGCGAAAGCACAGATTGGCGTCATCGGCGGAAGCGGTCTCTACAACATGCCGGGGCTGGTGAAGGCGCGCGAAGTGAAGATCAGCACGCCCTTTGGGAAGCCGTCGGACTCCTTCATGCTGGGCAAGCTGGAGGGACGTGCCGTGGCGTTTCTTGCGCGGCATGGCCGCGGGCACGTCATTTCGCCTTCGGAGATCAATTTCCGTGCCAACATTTACGCGTTCAAGATGCTGGGTGTGGAGCGCATCATTGCGGTGAGCGCGGTGGGTTCCCTGCGTGAAGAGTTGCATCCCACGGACATGGCGCTGCCGACACAGTTTGTGGACCGCACGCGGCAGCGCATCTCCACATTTTTCGGCGGAGGCATCGTTGCGCACGTGGGATTTGACACCCCGGTGTGTCCCACGATGGTCGATACACTTGCCGCGGCCTGCGCCGTGAACAACGTCCCGGCCTACAAGGGTGGAACCTATCTGTGCATGGAGGGCCCGGCGTTTTCCACCAAGGCGGAATCGAATCTGTACCGCTCATGGGGTATGGACATCATCGGCATGACCTGCCTGCAGGAGGCAAAACTGGCACGCGAGGCGGAGATTTGCTACGCCGTTCTGGCCATGGTGACCGACTACGATTGCTGGCACCCCGGTCATGATGCGGTTACGGTCACGCAGGTGCTCGATTATCTTTCCCGCAACGTGGAGAATTCGCAGAAAATCGTGCGTCACGCGGTGCGAACTTTGGCGGAAGAACGCACGTGCAAATGTGCATCGGCTCTCGCGCACGCGATTATGACCGATCCGTCGAAAATCTCCGCCGCAGCGCGCAAGCGGCTCGACCTGCTGGTGGGGAAGTATCTGAAGAAGTAGAGAACGCATGATTCGGACGGCAGGCTTGCCGGCCGTTTGGATGTCGTATCACCAAACATCAACCCTTCGAGGTTCCTGGTCACTATGTCACTTCTTGCCGTCGGTTCAGTTGCCTTTGATTCCGTGCGCACGCCCTATGGCGAGGTGCATGAAATTCTGGGAGGATCTGCAACTTTTTTCTCGGTCACAGCAAGCTGGTTCACCTCCGTCTGCGTAGTCGCCGTGGTGGGTGAAGATTTCGGCGACGAGCATCTGGGCGTATTCCGGCAGCGCTCGATCGATACGGCCGGCCTGGAGAAGGTCCCGGGCCGCACTTTCCGCTGGCGCGGCGAGTATTTGGGCGACATGAATTCAGCGCGCACCCTGGAGACGCAGCTCAACGTGTTTGAGAGCTTCGTGCCCAAGATTCCACCCTCGTATCTCACCTCACAATTCCTGTTTCTCGGCAACATCGGGCCGGCGTTGCAGCTCAATGTGCGGCGCGCGCTGCCGAATCTGCGCGCCAGCGCGCTTGACACCATGAACTACTGGATTTCGGGCACACCCGATGATTTGGCGAAAGTGCTGGCGACGGTTGAGATTCTGCTGATCAACGAAGGCGAGGCACGGCTGCTCTCAAAGGAGAACAACCTGAAAAAGGCTGCGGCCGGCATCAAGAAGCTGGGCCCTCGCGCGGTGGTGATCAAGCGCGGCGAGCACGGCGCGACCCTGTTTGGCCCTGAATCCATTTTCACCGTTCCGGCGTTTCTGCTGGAGGAAGTGCGCGACCCTACCGGCGCGGGAGACACCTTTGCCGGCGGCTTTATGGGCCACCTGGCGCGCACCGGCGACCTTGCCGACGCCAACCTGCGCCGCGCCGCCGTGTACGGCTCCGTGATGGGAAGCTTCGCCGTTGAGGAGTTCGGGCTCGGCCGCCTGCTGCGTTTGACTCAGAATGAGATTGAGTCACGCTACCGTGATATCAAGAACCTGACGCATTTTGATGCCTGATGCCTCGATTGAATCTCAATCCACGGCGCTTAAGCCCTGGCGCGTTCCCGCCTCCGCCAACTGCGCTGCCTCTCTGGTCATCCTGGGGATAACCTGCGCCAGTCTGCGCTTCTTTTATTCTCACGGCCTTTCCAATCTTTACGGCGACGGCCTGGCCCACATGGAGGGCGCGCGCCGCATCTTCGATTCCATTACACCGGGTTATTCTGAGATCGGCAGCGTGTGGCTGCCGCTCTACCACCTGATCTGCGCTCCTTTGGCACAGAATGATTTCCTTTGGCGGTCGGGTTTGGCCGGCGGCATCGTTTCCTCGATCGCTTTCGCGCTGACCTGTTACTTCCTGTTCCGTCTGGGCGCGGAAATGAACGAGAATGTGGCGGCGGGAGCGGTGGCATTATCGGGTGCGCTGCTTGCTCCGAGCTTTCTCTACCTGGCAAGCACGCCGCTTACCGAGCCCCTGGCGATTCTGTGGCTGACGCTGGCGGTCTATGCGTTGTTTCGATACTCGTTGTCCGGGTCGTGGAAGGCGCTCGCGGGCGCCGCTATTGCCGCCTTGATGGGAACCCTCACGCGCTACGACATGTGGAATGTTCTGCCGTTTGCAGCGGTGCTGGTTTTCGCGATTTCGACCGGCAGATGGCGGCAACGCCTTGCCCGCGCGCTGCTCTTTTCCGGATTTGCGGGACTCGGCCCGCTGGCCTGGCTGATTCACAACGCCTATCGCTTCGGAAATCCGCTCGAGTTCTACAACGGTCCAGGCTCGGCGATGGACATATACGCCCACCAGTTGGCGACCACAGCATTTGCTTATCCCACGGACGGCAGCTTGCTCCTTTCCGCAGTGTATTACCTGGAAGATTTGAGGCTGGTGATCGGCGCGGGGACTTTGGTGCTGGCGGTTCTGGGCGGGGTGGCGTGGTGCGTGAGCCTGCGCCAGTCGCGGCGGGCTGTGGCGGCGGTGCTGCTGATTGTTCCGCTGCCCTTCTACATCCAGGCCATGGCGCACGCCGCGGTCCCCCTCTATGTCCCCACGCTTTTCCCCCACACTTACTACAACCTGCGGTATGGAATGGAGATGATTGCCGCCGCGGCGTTGTTTCCGTCGTTCGTTCTTGCGGCGGGCGTAGGGAACAGGCGGCGCCTGGCTGTGCTGCTGATCTTCCTGGCGGTGTTGGGAGGGCAGTGTGTCCACATGACCTCACGGGGCGCCCAGGAGATGCCCATTGTGAAGGAGAGCATCCTGAATACTCCTTGCCGCAATCAGAGGCAGCGGGCTATCATCGCCTACCTCCGCGCGCACTACGACGGGAAGCGCGTCATGGCGGCGGGAGGGAAGTGGCCCTGCGTCATGCCGGAAGCGGGCATCCATTTTCGCGATACCCTCAATATCTACAATCGCCCCCAGTGGGCCCAAATGCGCGTGGAGCCGCAGAAATGGGTGGAGTGGATCATTCGCGGCGAGGGTGATGAGGTCGATGACCTTATGCGCTCCTACCCGCAGGCTTTCAGAGATTTCGAAATCGTCGATCAAGGTAGTTTTCCAGGGGAGGGTGGCTACGAAATATACCGGATGCGCTCGAAATAAGATCCTTCGCTCTACCCTTGAGATGAACAAGCAGATTCCATTCACCAAATACCACGGCCAGGGAAACGACTGGCTGGTGGTGTCTGAAAAGCACATTCCGGCCCATTTGCCGGAGTTTGCGCGTGCGATTCTCGACCGGCACACGGGCGTGGGCGCTGACGGTCTGATCATCATGATGAATCCGAGCTCGCGGGGCCATGACGCGCGCGTTCGCTTCATCAACGCCGATGGCAGTGAGGCGGAAATGTCGGGAAACGGCATTCGATGCGCAGGTTTGGATCTTCTCAGTCGCAGACCGCAGAAACGCTCTCTGAAAATTGAGACTCCGGCGGGCATCAAGACACTGGAAAAGACCAAATTGCCGGGGAGCAAGACTGCCTTTCGCGTGCACATGGGCCCGCCCATCCTTAATGCGGCGGAGATCCCTTTCTTTCCTTCCGAAACGGCGTCGCCGATTCTTCGATTCCCGCTTGCTACATATGCTGGCGACCTGCCAGTGACGGTCATATCCATTGGAAATCCGCATTGCAGTGTGTTCGTTGCGGATTTCAAGGCGGTTGACTGGGTCCGCCTAGGCGCGGGAATCGAACGCAACGAGCACTTTCCCAACCGCACCAATGTTGAATTCGTCAAACTGGTTTCGAGGGATGAAATCGAGGTGCGATTCTGGGAGCGCGGAGTCGGCCACACGCAATCATCGGGCACGGGGTCCTGCGCCGCCGCCGTGGCCGCGATTCTGAACGGCCATACGGAGCGGACGGTCCGCGTTCGCACGGAAGCCGGCCCTCTCGCCGTAGAGTGGGATGAGAGCAAAGGTGTGATGCTCAGCGGGCCAGTGGAAAAGGTGATGAACGGGATCTATCTTCCCGCCTAACTTTATGGGCGGACGTAGAGATAGAGTTTGTGGGAAACCCCATTCCGCGATGTCGTATCCACAACCTTGTCCGGGTCCCAGCCGGGAATATGAAAGTCGTGGCAGACGATGCGGGCGCCTGAATGCAGTTGATGCTCCAGCTTCGGGCGCAGCTTTTCATTCGTGGAGGTCAACAGGTAAAGCGTCACCACAGTGGCCTTGCTCAGGCTCACGTCGTACATATCCTCATTGATGATCCGCGCGCGGTCCTGCAACCCCAATTCCTTGATGCGGTCGCCTGACTGGCGGGCGAGGTCGAGATTGATTTCCACCCCCACGGCATGTGCGCCATACTTCTGGGCGGCGGTGATGACAATGCGGCCGTCTCCCGAGCCCAGGTCGTATACCGTGTCCTCCGGCGTGACCTTCGCGAGGTCCAGCATCTTTTCGACAATGTCCTGGGGTGTCGGGACGTAGGGAACCTGCTTGATAAAGTTGGCGTCGTTAAGGCCCTGCCCGGCAGGCGCGCCAAGGGGTGAATGCAACAGTGCACAGAGGAACAACAAAGTTAAAATTGCCGCACTGGAATGAAAACTCCTATGAATAAAGCGAAAACTGAATTTAGCCATGCAATGATTCTAACGGTCTGGCGCGGCGTTGTCGAGAAGGGAAGCGGCCTAGCTTTAGAGCGTCTTTGACATCAGGATTTCGTGGCACTCCAGGCCGGGCTTAAGGGGCCGCTCGGGATGAAACTCCTCCGTTCCGGTTTCCGCGTAACCCAGTTTCCGGTAAAGCGGCAGCAGTTCCGGCCGAAGGCTCAGGACGCAGATGTCTACACCCACACACCCTTGAAGCCGGAAGTAATTCTCGGCCGCGTCGATCAACGCTCCGCCCAATCCCTTTCCCTGCGATGGGGGATCGACGGCCAGCATGCCGAAATATCCGCGCTCGCCCCGCTTCTCAACATAGACAGCGGCTAGAATATGCCCGCCCTCATTTTCCGTAATCAGGAATTGACCCTTGTCGAGCATCTTTTCGAGTTGTTTCTGGTCCGTGCGGTGACCCCCAAAAAAGGCCTCGAGGGCGAATGCGGCATTGATTACCGGAACCATCTCCGGGACATCTCTGGCTGTCGCGAACCGAATGCGCATGGTTGTAAGGCGTTCACCTTCGGGAAGTCGAACACTGGACAGTATAACTCAGGTGCCGAGATCGCCGGCCGCTTCCACGGGTTCCAGGACGTTCATCCTGGTTGCAAACCCTCTTGCGCTTGGGGCATTTCCACCCTAGGCTGAGACAAGAGCGCGCCATCTCCAGTTTTGCAACCGGCGCGTTACAGATCGCAAAATTTCATGGGGAGACTCGCGGATTGGCCCAACCTGCTCTGCGTCGTGAACTGAATTTCACCCACGCCACTGCCATCGTGATTGCCAACATGATCGGCACGGGGATATTCGGGACTACCGGATTCCTGGCGGGTGATTTAGGGCGTCCATCGCTTGTCGTGGGAATCTGGGTTGTGGGAGCGGTGGTCGCTACAGCCGGATGCCTGTGCTACTCGGAAATGGGCGTCAATCTTCCCGAGTCAGGTGGCGAGTACGTCTTTCTTCGCGAAGCGTGGGGCCCCCTGTGGGGATTTCTAAGCGGCTGGATTTCCTTTTTCGCGGGATTTTCCGCTCCCATCGCCGCGAACGCCCTTTTGCTCTCTGAGTATCTATCGCATTTTGTTCCGTCGCTTGCCACATCGCACGAGGTTTCGGGCGGCATTCGAGGCTGGTTTCATCCGGGTCCGGGCCAATGGCTGGCAGTGGGAATTGTGTGTGTGCTGGCAGTTGTAAACGTCTTCGGCCTGAAGCTTGCGGCCGAGCTCCAAAATCTCTTGACCGGTATAAAGATCGGCGTCCTTCTGCTCTTCCTTGCGCTCGCCTTTGCGATTGGGCATGGAAGCTTGTCGCATTTTTCCCAGAATGCGGTGCGAACATCTACCAGCAGTCTGCCCGCGCAGTTTGCCGTATCGCTCGTGTGGGTCATGTTCGGCTACAGCGGATGGAATGCTGCCACCTATGTTTCTGGGGAGATAAAAGCGCCCGAGCGAACAATTCCGGCTTCTCTGGTGACGGGCACTCTGAGCGTCGCCGCGCTTTACGTGCTGTTGAACGTGGCCTACGTTTACGCACTGCCGCTGGAATCGATGAAAGGCGTAGAGGCAATAGGTGAGGCTTCGGCGGGCGCGCTCTTTGGCATGAGGGGCGGCAATTTTTTCAGCGCCATCATGTCCGTGGGATTGCTCTCCTGCGTCAGCGCCATGGTCATCGCGGGGCCTCGGGTCTATTTCGCCATGGCGGCAGATGGCTGCTTCTTTTCTTCGGCCGCGCGGATTCATCCTCGTTGGGGTTCGCCGATCTGGGCGGTAATCTTCCAATTTCTGGCCAGCGCTGTAATGATCCTGACGGGAACATTCAAGAGCCTGGTGATTTACATCGGCTTCGCCCTGGTCTTCTTTGCGGCCATGGCCGTGGCAGGTTTGGTTCGCTTGCGCCGGCGCGCGGGTTGGAAGAGACTCGCGGCCGTGAATTTCGGCTACCCGCTGGCGCCGGCGGTCTTCATTGTGGCGAGCGCGTGGATGCTCTCCTATACCGCCTCGCTTCAACCCAAAGAAACCGGGCTTGGGCTGCTGACCATCGTGCTGGGCGCAGGACTGTATTTTTGGAGATTCCGGCACGCATGAGCAGGTTGAACCGCAGACGATTTCTCAAGCGCTCGCTGAGCTCCGCGGCTTGCCTGGCCCTCCAACCAACAACGGCGCTTCCCGGCGACACTCCTGCCTACAAAGTAGTGTGGGATTTAGAAAAGGCCTACCGCGAATCCACGCCCACACGCGAGCGTGTCTGCCTGAATGGACTGTGGCGCTGGCAACCGGCAACGAGCGAGACGGATCGGGCGCCCACCGGCAACTGGGGATATCTGCGCGTGCCGGACTGCTGGCCCGCGGAGTCCGGGCCGGGGAAGGCGCCGCTAATCTTCTCCCCGAACGGCCAATGGGAAAAGTCCAACTGGAGTCGCATTACCGCCGCGTGGTATCAACGGGAGGTCACGATTCCGGGCGAATGGAACGGCCGGCGCATCACCATCTCGGCCGGCTATTTGAACTCTTATGCCGCGGTTTTTATTGACTCTACGCAGGCCGGCGAAATGCGTTTTCCCGCGGGTGAAGTCGACCTCACTTCTGCGTGCCGCCCCGGCGAAAAGCATCTGCTCAGCATGCTGGTAGTCGCCTTGCCGTTGAAGGCTGCGATGATGTCGTTCGCCAACAGCGCCGAGGCGCGGCAAGTCGCTGGTGAAGTGGAACGCCGCGGCCTGTGTGGCGATGTGTATCTGGAGGGAGCACCGGCGGGCACTCGCATCAGCGACGTTAAGGTTGAGACGTCCGTGCGTAACTGGCAAATCACCTTTGACGGCGCGCTTGAGGCGCTCGAATCAGATTCCCGCTACGCGCTTCGGGCGCAAATTATCGATGGGGACCGGCAGATTGCGGAATTTACCGGCGCGCCCTTTGCACGCCACGATCTTGTCGACGGACGATTTCGGTCCACTCACGCCTGGCGCCCTGAAAAGCTCTGGGACACCCACACACCAGGTAACCAGTTCAGCCTGAGCATGTCCTTGCTCAATTCGGAAGGTAAGGTTCTGGATACCGCGCTGCCTGTGCGCTTCGGCTTTCGGGAGTTCTGGATCGAGGGCAGGGACTTCTATCTGAACGGGACGCGCATTTGTCTTGCGGCGTACCCGATCGACAACGCGCAAGGGAGCGCGCTCGCGGCCAGCTATGAAGCGACGCGCGCGACGCTGCAATTGTACAAGAGCTACGGCATCAACTTTGTCTTCACCCACAACTACGGGTGCGAACCGGGCACTCACCGCGCATTTGAAGAAGTCTTAAGGGCGGCCGACGACGAAGGCATGCTCGTAGCTTTTTCGCAACCGCACTTCGGCCAGTACGACTGGGCGCCGGCTCTCGCGGATTCTATCAATGGCTACTTGCAGCACGCCAGGTTTTACGTGGGTGTCGCGCGGAACCATCCCTCGGTCGTTTGCTATGCCACCAGCCACAACGCTCTGAGCCATCCCGAAGACATGAACCCTGACCTGATGGACGGCATCTTCGCGCCACGAGAGGGGTGGTGGCAGCGGCTCGCCTGGCATGCCGGACGAGCGGAGGCGATTATTCACCGTCTGGACTCCAGTCGCATCGTGTATCACCACGCAGGGAACCTCGGCTCACTCGATGGGGTCAATTTCTACGCAAACTGGGCGCCTGCACAGGAGATGGCCGATTGGTTCGAGCACTGGGCAACCCGCGGCGTCAAGCCAGTCTTCACCTGCGAATATGCCGCACCCCTAGAGTGGGACTGGTCGATGTATCGGGGCTGGTATAAGGGAAAGCGCTCGTGGGGTGAGGCTGTGGCGCCGTGGGAGTTCTGCGCGGCTGAATGGAACGCCCAGTTCCTCGGTCCCGCCGCTTACCGAATCACCGATGCGGAAAGGGAAAACCTGAGGTGGGAGGCCGAGCAGTTTCGCAAAAGTGGCGCCTGGCATCGCTGGGATTACCCTCACGGATTCAGTTCCGAAGTCTTTGGCGACATCCGGCGCGTGCTGGCCCGGCACCTGACTGAGAACTACCGCGCTTTCCGCACTTGGGGGATCTCCGCCACTTCCGCCCCATGGGATGACGTTAACCCGCTTACGGAGCCGGCGCCTGCCGCCGCTGATGGTCTGCAATCGGGATTCGACTGGGGGCGCCTGCAACGTCCCGGCCCTCGGCCGGCTTACGTCGATGAGAAGAAGGTGCGCAAGCTGCTTTCCTTCCATCTCTCCGACAATCCGCCCACGCCGGTCACCGACGCGCTGCATCGCAACTACCAGCCGCTACTCGCCTACCTGGCAGGCAAATCGAGTGCATTCACGAGCCGGGATCATAACTTCCTGGCCGGCGATGAGGTGGAAAAGCAATTGGTCCTCATCAACAATTCGCGCGTGGAAGCGCAGGCGGAGTGGCAATGGTCCTGCGATGTTTTGCGCTCGGCCGGTGGAGCCGGTAAGGAAACGATTCCTGCGGGCGAGCAGCGTCGGATCAGATTGCAAATGAAGTTGCCGCAGGATATGCCCTCCGGGAAGCATGAATTGCGCGCATCGGTCAGTTTTGGGACGGAGGAAGCGCAGGAGGACGTTTTCTCTATCCACGTGTTACCGCAAGCGCCGTCACCAAAGATCAGCAAAATCGGTCTATTCGATCCTCTGGGCGAAAGCACCAAGCTATTGGACCGAATGGGAGTCAAGTTTGAGAGAGTCGAAGCTCACTTCGACGTCTCGTCCTATGAAACTGTGATCATCGGCAAGGGTGCGCTTTCGTCGGATGTCATCGCGCCGGATGTGACGCGTGTCCGCAACGGCCTGAAGGTTGTTATCTTTGAGCAGACTGGCGAGGTTCTGGAAAAGCGCTTTGGCTTTCGCATCGCCGAGCACGGACTGCGCCAGGTCTTCTGTCGCATTCCTGGGCATCCGCTTGTTTCAGGACTTGAAGATGAGCACCTGCGCGATTGGCGCGGTGAGTCAACAACCCTTCCGCCACGCTTAACCTACCAGAATTCAATGCAGTTTCAGGGTTCCCCGACTGTCGAGTGGGCCGGCATACCGGTCACACGGCTCTGGCGGTGCGGCAATCGCGGCAACGTTGCCTCCGCGCTGATTGAAAAGCCGGCGTGCGGGATCTTTATGCCGGTTCTCGATGGAGGTTATGCCCTACAGTACTGCGCTTTGTTGGAGCACCGCGCCGGCAACGGCCTGGTGCTGTTCTGTCAGACGGACGTCACAGGTCGAACTGAATACGAGCCGGCGGCGGAGATTCTGGTTTCGAATATCCTTCGGTACGTCGCCGAATGGAAGGCCGCGCCGAGCCGGCAGGTTGTGTATGCAGGCCAAACCGAGGGCTTCAACCATCTGCACGCGGCGGGCTTTCAGCCGGTACGCTATGAGGGAGCCTTGTCGTCGAATCAGATTCTGGTGGTTGGTCCCGGGGGAGGGAAGGAATTTGCCTATGACTCCAACCGAGTTTCAGGCTTGCTGAAAGCTGGCGGGCGCGTGCTGGCGGTCGGCTTGGATGGGATAGAGGCGGGTGCGTTTCTACCCTTTAAGGTGGTCACTGCCACGCGTGAACACATCGCCTCGTACTTTGATTCATTCGCCCCTGATTCGCAATTCGCAGGCATCTCGCCCGCGGAAGTACATAACCGTTGCCCTCGCGAAATTCCCCTGGTCGCGCGGGGCGCCACAGTCGTGGGAAACGGTGTTCTGGCCAGCGCGCAAGGCGGCGCCGTGATCTTTTGCCAGCTTGTTCCCTGGCAGTTCGACTATTCCGGTGGACAGATGAATATCAAGCGGACTTTTCGAAAGGCATCGTGCCTGCTGGCTCGATTGCTCTCACATTTAGGTGCCGCCAGCGCGTCACCAATGCCCGAACGGCTCGCGAAACCGCCTGGGGGAAACGAAAAGCGCTGGCTCGAAGGGCTTTACCTGGACACGCCGGAAGAATGGGACGACCCTTATCGATTTTTCCGGTGGTGATCTGTTTCCGCACGCGCGCCCAATCCCGAAATGCTATAGTGCCAGATGGTGTTGAAGGAGGACGACGTAATTTCCCAGACCTACTCTTGAAATGCTGACCATGCACTTGTTATCCATCGCAGCAAAAGCAGTATTAAACGAGACCCGCACTGTCCGACGGGGATGGCTGGTCGTGATCCTGCTCTGGCCCATCGGCGCCGCCGGAGCGGGCAAGCCGGTTCACTATGACGTGGATTTGCGTTCCCCGGAAACACATCTGGTGAATGTGACCATGAACGTTCCCAACGCCGATCCTGGGACGGAGGTCCAGATTCCCGCCTGGAATTGCCTCTACCAGATTCGCGACTTTGTGAAGGACGTTCGTAACCTGGGGGCCGAATGCGATGGCGCGCCCGCGGAATTGACTCGCGAGGACCTGAACACCTGGCGGGGCCCCGCCACGAAGTGTCATGAGCTCTCGCTTCACTACTTTTCCTATGCGAACGTGGACGGCCCTTTTGACAGCGTCTTGAATGCCAATCGATCGTTCCTGAACCTGGCCATGATCCTCTTCTACCTGCCCCGTGAGCGCTCGCGCCCAGTCGAAGTGAAGTACGAGCTCCCGGAAGGATGGAAGTTGGCAACGCTCCTTGAAGGCGAGGGCGAGGTATTTACGGCAGCCAACTACGATGCGCTTGTGGATAGCCCGGTTGAAGCCGGCCATTTCACCGATCTTTCATACCCGCAGGATTTTAGTCCACCGGGGGCGCCGCCTTCTGAAACGAAGCACGCCACCATTCGAGTGGTCATTGATGCCGACCCTGCTGATTATTCGCCTGACGCAATTCTGACTTCACTGCAAAAGATCACGGCGGAAGAAACCACAATCATGCAGGATCAGCCCTTCACGCACTACACGTTCATCCTGCATTTCCCGCGCGACGATGGAGGCACGGGTGGAATGGAGCACAGTTACGGCACGGCGATTGGCGTTCGCGCCTCGGCGGTTCGCCAGAACGTGCACGCCGTCGAAGGCGTTGCGGCCCACGAGTTTTTTCACCTCTGGAACGTCAAACGCATCCGGCCACAGGCGCTTGAGCCGATTGATTTCGTGCACGGCAATGACACACGGGACCTCTGGCTGGCCGAAGGAGTGACCAGTACGTATGGAGAGTTGACGTTGCTGCGCGCCGGCCTGACGGACCGCGAAGCGTTTTACCGGCATGTTGCACGCGGAATTCAGGGGCTGCAAAGCCGGCCCGCGCACGCCACCCAAAGCGTTGAAACCTCCGGCGAGGAAGCGTGGCTCGAGAAATACTCCGACTATAATCGCCCCACGCGCAGCATTTCGTATTACAACAAGGGTGAAATCGTCGGGTACCTGCTGGATTTGGGAATGCGCCACGC
>JASHTY010000105.1 GCA_030040315.1 Terriglobia bacterium
TCGGTACGCAACGAGGTTACCGGTGCAACCGTCAACGAGATTAATTATGAGCTGAACCGCATGGCCACCACCACTCCCTCTGACGAGGAGCTCTCCCACGCTCAGAGATACCTGGTCGGGACGGAGGCGCTGGAGCTTCAGGCTCAGGATTCAGTGGGAAGATCACTGGCCCGCCTTTGGGTTTTGGGTATGCAGCCGGAGGAGTTGGGGCGGGAAAACGAGGAAATCGGCAAGGTGACGCTCAAGGATATCGACGCGGCCGCCTCGCGATATTTTCCCGCAGCGCGCCAGACGATTGTGACCGTCGGAGTCGAGAGCGTTATCAAGGAACAGCTCGCGCCGTTTCATTTGGAGATGAAACCGGCGCCATGAGTAATTCCGAACTCAGCGATTTCCCAACGGCTGCGGAACCACCACCGCGCTCGATCCCAATGCAGTCTGCGGCAGCGGTTCCTGCGGCATTACAATCCACGCGATGATATAACCCAGGACTCCCCAGCCGCCAAAGACCGCGAGCATCAGCCAGAGAATTCGCACCAGGGTGGAATCAATCTCAAGATACTCGGCAAATCCCCCGCAGACCCCGGCGATTTTATTGTCCGCGCGCGACCGCATCAGCTTCTTCCGGCTCACGGACGCAGGCACGGAGAGCGCCGCACCGCAATGGCAGCAGAAATTAACCCGCTCAGCATATTCCTTGCCACATTGAGGGCAAAACATTGTCTCCTCCTGATCTGTCAACCGTCTCTACCCTGAATACGCAATGGCAGGGCAGAAAGTTTCATCGGAAGTCGAATTCGTACCTGGTTGCGCGAATTTGAGGTAAGATGCCGCCGTTGCATAAAGAGCGGCCGCGTGCTCTCTGCAAGGTAAAATGACGAATGATTTGGCGTTCTCCGAGATCCTTCATTGTGCTCCTTCGGGGCTTCTCACTCCGCCGCCGGGTGGTGGTGAGCTTGCTTTTGGTGCGCTTGATTCTCGTTCCCGTCATCTTTCTGGCCATCTATTATCTCTTCGCCATGGCCTCGATTGTGGACCGCATCGTCAGCGTGGACGCTCCTGTTGCCACCAATGCCGAACGCGCCTCGATCGAAATGCTGGACGCGCGGCGGGCGGAAGCCAATTATTTTCTTCTGCACGACCCTGATGACATCGCCCGCAATCGCGAGGCCCTGCGCCAGCTTGAACAAACCGTCCACACCTGCCGCACGCTGGAGCCGGAGGAGATCCCCACGCTGGACGATCTGGAGGAACAAATCTCCATCTACCGCCTGAGTTTTAATCATGCGGTGGACCGCCTGGGAGAAAGCAATCTGCCGCCTGTCGATAGCCTGCGGCAGGTGGTGCGGACGTATCAGCGGGACCTGGACGACGCCCTGAACAAGTCTTCGCACGAAACCCGCACACAGATGATTGAAACGCTGCGCGCGCGCATTGAATCGTTTGACGCGGAAGTGGCGGCCAAGCTGGAAGCAAACGACCCGCAGATTCGGCAAACCTCACGCGAAATGGCGGCGGCCAGTCAAAGGATCGTTAATCTTTCGAACGACCTTGAGGCCCGGGGTTGGCTGCGGGTTCAACGTGACCATCAACGCGCCCGCGACCTGCTGTACCGAGCCGAGGTCATCGGCGGCATCGTTTCCGCACTTACTATCCTGGTGAGCGTCTGGATCAGTTTCACCCTTCCCCGCCAGGTTGTCCGGCCGCTCGCGGAATTGAAGGAGGCGGTTGATCACGCCTCGGCCGGAAACTATGAAATCACGTTTGACGTTAAGGGCGAGGGCGAGGTGGTGGAACTCGCCGCGAGCATACGAAATCTCCTGGCGCACGTGCGTCAGAAAAATCACAACGGCGAAACTAAAACCTAGCACCTTTGGGCGGTCAAACCATTAACAGCAGCATCACCGGTCCTTTCCCTAATGCACGCGCCGGATCGTTGACCTCTGCCGGCGTCTTCGGAGTCACCCTTGCCACTTTGATGTACGAAGTCCTGCTGACGCGAGTGTTCAGCGTCACCCTGTATTATCATTTCGCATTCCTGGCAATTTCCATTGCCATGTTCGGAATCACTATTGGCGGTATCGTGGTCTATCTGCACCCCGCCTATTGCCTCTCGAATGACACGCTTCGACTGATGGGCCGCAGTTCCCTTCTCTTTTCCATCTGGATGATTTCGGGAATCCTCCTTCACCTGTTTGTACCTTTCTACGCGGAATGGTCGGTCCGCGGGGTGGCTTCGATGGCTGTCACCTTTGCATCACTGTCGGCGGCGTTCGTCTACAGCGGAATCTGCGTCTGTCTTGCGCTCACAAAATTCCCCCGGCAGGTTAGCAGCCTCTATGCGGCCGACCTTGCGGGCGCTGCAAGCGGTTGCCTGGTCCTGATCAGCGTATTCAAATTCGCGGGCGGTCCCGGCGCGGTTTTCGTGCCCGCCCTGGTTGCCGCTGTTTCGTCAATTGCCTTTCTATTCCGGGGCCGGGATGGCAGGTTGTTCCGAATCGCGCTGCTCGTTTGCGCCACACTTGCCGCCTTGGTTGCGGCCAACGCATTTGCAACGGCCAAAGGCAACCCGCTCGTGGATCTCATCTGGGTGAAGGGAAATATTGAGGGGGCACATGTCTACGAAAAGTGGAATTCTTTTTCGCGCATTTGCGTGCTGGGAGATCCGGAGGTCCCAACTTCCCCCGTGGGCGAGGGAACAAGCCCAACGTATCCCGCCAACGCTGTCGTGTATGCGCTCCCTTTGACCATTGACGCCGACGCGGAAACCCCCTTGACGGCATTTGCCGGAGACTTCAGCACGGTGGATTACCTGAAGTACGATGTGAAGGAAATCGTTCACTACATTCGTCCCGGCTCGCGAGTCCTGATTATCGGAGCGGGGGGCGGCAGGGACATCCTTGCCGCGCTGGCGTTTGATCAACCTTCCGTGCGGGCGGTGGAGATGAATCAGGATATTATTGCCACGCTCAACGGAAGGTTTGGCGAATTTACAGGACACCTCGACCGGAATTCCCGCGTCACGTTTGTCAACGACGAGGGCCGAAGCTACCTCTCGCGCTTGCACCAGAAATTCGACATCATTCAGGCGTCCTTCATCGACACCTGGGCGGCAACGGCGGCGGGCGCGTTTGCCTTGACGGAAAACGGGCTCTATACCATCGAGGCCTGGGAATTATTCTTCTCGCGACTCACGCCGCGCGGGGTGATTTCCTTCTCGCGCTGGTTTGTCCCCGGCCACCCCCAGGAAACTTATCGCCTGACTGCTCTGGCCGCAGCGGCACTTCAGCAGATGGGCGTTCGAGATCCTCGCGGCCACATTATTCTGGTAAGAAATGCCTGGAGGCGCGACCGCACAAGATTCCAGGGCGGTGCGGCCACGATTCTGGTGAGCTTGCAAGCGTTCACCGGTGCCGACGTGGACACAATCGAAGCGTTGGCGCGCCGCATGCAATTCGGCATCGTCCTTACCCCGCGAGAGGCCGCCGACCCCGTCTTTGCGGACCTTGCCTCCGGCCGGGATTCTGGTGACGTCATTGCCCGGGCCCGTTGGAACCTGAGTCCGCCGACTGACGATCGACCGTTCTTCTTCCAGATGGGCAAAATCAGCGATTTGTTTCGGATGACTCCGCTTGCGCGATCCACCAATGAAGTCACCGATGCGGCGCACCTGCTGGGAACCATGCTGCTGGTTATCACCGGCCTGACCGCCCTGTGTATCGTTTTGCCCCTGGCGGTGGCTGGAACCGGAAATTCATATTCAAGCGTCTGGCCGAGCGCGTTTTATTTCGCCGCAATCGGCATGGGATTCATGCTCATCGAAGTCTCGCAAATGCAGCGACTGATGATTTTTCTTGGTCATCCCACCTATGCACTATCGGTTGTCCTGTTCACGCTGTTGCTTTCGAGTGGGTTGGGGAGTTACACAACGCAGGGGGGCGGCAATTCCGGCCTGCGACGCGAGGGCGTAATTCGACTTGGGGCGCTCCTAGGCACGCTGTGCGCCTTCGGGATCCTGACCCGCCCCCTGTTGGCGAACTTCGATGGTTCCACGACTCCTGTTCGAATATTGGCGGGTGTCGGAATCCTCTTTCCCCTCGGATTTCTGATGGGAATGGCTTTTCCATTAGGGATGACAGCGGCCAACGCACAGAACTCGCGGCTCACACCCTGGCTATGGGGCATCAATGGAGGCACCTCCGTTTGCGCCTCCGTGCTCGCGGTGGTGATATCCGTGTACGCAGGAATATCCACGGCATTCTGGGCGGGAACAGGGTGTTACGCCGTAGCCTTAATCAGCTTCATGATCTTGGGGGACCCGGCAAAGGGAATGCCCAGGCGAATATCGCCTGAACCAGGCAGCGCAGAATCATCGGCATGACAAGCATGGTTTGCGATGCCCGAGCCGAATCAGCCGGCCGGTCGCGCGGTAATTCCTTCATTGCAACCCACTTGACGAGCGCGCCCTTTGCCTTTAAAAGTAAATGTGCGCAGGAAAGTCAGCACCTTATAACAGGAAGGAGCACCCATGAAAGGCAAGCCCGATGTCATCGATGTCTTGGCCAAAATGTTGAAGGAGGAGCTGGGGGCCATCAGCCAGTATTTCATTCACGCGGAAATGTGCGAGACGTGGGGATACAAGAAGCTCAGTGAGCACACCAAGAAAGAAGCCATCAACGAAATGAAACACGCGGAAAAGCTCATTGAGCGCATCCTCTTTCTCGAAGGTATGCCCAACCTGAATGACATGCCCAAGCTGGCGGTCGGCAAGGACGTGAAGTCGCAGTTTCAAAACGATTTGGCGCTCGAAAAGAATGCCGTGACCGAATACAACTCCTCCATCGCCAGCTGCCGCAAGGCCGGCGATAACGCTTCCGCTGACATCCTCCAGGTAATTCTTGCGGACGAGGAGGAGCACGTCGATTTTCTGGAAGAACAGCTCAGCCTGATCGATAGCATCGGGATTCAGAACTACCTGGCGCAGCAAGTTTAGGGTTTTGGGGTCTGCCGCCTTCTGATGGGAGCAGAAGTACCTATTTCAATCCAAGGGCATACTTAAGCGCGCGGTCTAGGTCGGCCAACTTGTGCGGGGGAAGAAGAGTAAGTGGCCGGACGAGCAAATTCTTTGAAATCGTGAAAATACTGTCGAGATTGACGACACAGATTTTCGGCAAGCCTTCCGCAGGACCCAGGGGAACTTCCACAGGAATGCCGTGAATTGTCGTTGTGACTTGAGCAACTGTCACTGAATTCCGGACAAGATAAGCCCTGTCACGGCTCAAGAGGACGACAGGCCTTTGCCCCATGGGAGAGGGCAGTTTCGCCCACCATACCTCGCCGCGCTCCATTACCAATCCTCCTTCGGCCAAGTCATGGCAGCTAGTTTTGCTCCAACCCTTCCTATGGACGGATCTTCTGGTTTCCTTCTGTAGCCCTCTTCGTACTGACGGTCCAATTCCTCCTCGTCCAGTTTTTCAAGGTGCCTCTGGCAGGCTTCCCGCACAAAGGCGGATCGGCTGGTGCGGGATGCCCTTGCTCGACGATTGACGGCCTTGAGCAACTTGTCGTCCATAGGAACCTGTATTACCTTCATCGCTAAAATCCTCCTCATCTCCTTACACATAACATTGTCGAATGGTTTTTGGCCTGAGTCAACTGCACTACCCCTTGATCACTCCCATAGGTTTCAATCGCGCCACCCGGCGCGCCAGGCCCGCGTTGTGGACCACGTCGATCACCGCGTCCACATCCTTGTAAGCCTCCGGAATTTCCTCAGTGATTCCATCGCGCGTTTCAGCGCGCACGATGATGCCAAGATCCTCCAGGCGCTGCCTGGCGTCCTGGGCAAATTGCGATTTCTTGGCGGCCGTGCGGCTCATTACGCGGCCCGCGCCGTGGCAGGTGGTTCCAAAGCTCTCCAGCATCGCGCCTTCGGCACCAACCAGCACGTACGACGCTGTTCCCATGGATCCCGGAATCAGCACCGGCTGGCCCACGTGCCGGTACACTTCAGGGATGTCAGGATGCCCCGGAGGGAACGCCCGTGTGGCCCCCTTGCGGTGAACCATCACTTCGCGTTCGCGCCCATCCACCCGATGGCGCTCCAGTTTCGCAATGTTATGGCACACATCGTAAATGACGCGCAGGTCCTTCTGCTCTCCGAAAATTCGCTTGAACGCCTGGCGGGTGAAGTGGGTAATCCCCTGGCGATTGGCCCAGGCGAAATTTGCTGCGGCCCGCATGGCGCCCAGATAGGCCTGGCCCTCCGGTGATTTGACGGGCACGCAGGCCAATTGGCGGTCCGGCAGATTGATCCCGTAACGCTGCATTGCCGGACCCATGTCACGCAGATAATCCGTGCAGACCTGATGGCCCAAACCGCGTGATCCGGAGTGGATGAGGACGACAACCTCGCCGGCGTAAAGGCCCAGCGGTTCAGCACGGCTCGGATCAAAAACCTTCTCGACATACTGGACCTCAAGAAAGTGATTGCCGGAGCCGAGCGTTCCCACCTGGGGCAGCCCGCGCTTCTTCGCCCGATCGCTCACTGCCGCGGCGTCGGCGCCGTCGATGGCGCCGTTCTCCTCACAGTGCGTCAGGTCTTCACCGTGGCCGTAACCGTGACCGGCCATCCATGCAGCGCCCACATGAAGCAGATTATCGAGCTCGGAGTAAGAAATTCGAATATTTCCACCCCGCCCCGCGCCGGAGGGAATATCTCGAAACAACTGATTCACCAGGTCGCGTAATTTGGCTTGAACTTCCCCGCGATTCAGCGAGCTGCCCAGCAGACGCACGCCGCAATTGATGTCAAAGCCCACTCCGCCGGGTGAGACCACTCCGTCACCGTGCGGGTCCGTGGCCGCAACGCCGCCAATCGGAAAGCCATAACCTTGATGAATGTCGGGCATGGCGAGAGCTCGTCCTACGATGCCCGGCAACATTGAAACGTTAACGGCCTGCTCGAGCGATTGGTCCTTTAGCAGATCCTTAAGTAACTTCTCGTCAGTGAAGATCAGCGCATCGGTCAACATCCCAGGGCACGTGCCGCGCGGGACAAGGAACCGGTAATCATCAAGCTTCTTCAGTTGACCTGATTCCAGTGCCATCGACAGACCTCTTTAATTACTACGCACCGGGTTCATCACCAGTGCGCAGCCAGCACAATCGAATAAGGCGAAAGGTTCAGCACACGCCCGTCAACAAGCCAAAGTCGTGCTTCACTGTCGGAAAAGTTCAATAAGGCCAGTTTTCCGTTCTCAAGCACGCTGCAGTAAACGTCTCCCGGCTTTTCGATTTCCAAAGCGCGATGGATCTCCGGGCGAAGCTGCATCATCGCCAAAAGCTGCTTCTTGACGAATTCCACGTACTCATCGGGAGGCTCCGGGTCGCCCTGGTAAAAAATCGCCTTTCCCTTCCCCACCTCCGGAAAATGAATTGATAAAGCACATCATCTTATGCACGCACGCAGCACGGTGCAACTTTTGGTGGAGGGTTTTACGGCTGGGCATTGATCCTCAAACTGTCATAGGCAGCTTATGGCGCTGTCACGGCTCCGGAAAACAGGAGAAATCGGTCGCGGCACGTTTCATGGGCGAGTATACTGAAGGTGAGATGGCTCGTCCCTTCACAAGAGTTAACGAAGATATCACGCGTGTCGTCGGCCGTCGAACGAAAACGCCTGATGGCTTATCGCTGAGAGGCAGCAATAAAGCGGCGGCGAGCGAGTGGCGAAGAGTCTTCGGCGGCGTGCGCGTGCCCAAGGGCGTGCATCGCTTCAACACGCATCAAGAAGCGGACGAGTGGCTATGGCGGAAGATCAGCCGTCCAACGAGCTAACCCCGCGCGAACCCACCGTGGAGGACTTGCGCACGCTCTGCCGCGAACTAAACCGGCGGGAGGTGAAGT
>JASHTY010000106.1 GCA_030040315.1 Terriglobia bacterium
AGTAATCTGAAGGTGCGACTCCTTTACAGCCTCTTGAGACGCCGCCAGGGCAAGTTGAATGAACCTGCCCATCTTCTTCACTTCCTTCTTCTCCATGAAGTTGAGCGGTTCGAACCCCTTCACCTCAGCCGCGATGGTGGCTGAGAATCCCGTGGTGTCAAAATGAGTAATGGGCGCAACGCCGGGCTTGCCGGCCAGCAGATTCCGCCACGTTTCCGCGGCGTTCAGGCCGACGGCGCTCACTAATCCGACCCCGGTAACCACCACTCTCCGGTTCAATGCCCTGCTCCTCCCTGGGGTTCGGTCCACATGCCACGAGATTGTCCGACCATCGCGTGATGCAGACTTCGACGGCCCGGCACTCCGGCGACTCGACGATTCAACTCGTCAGTTTTTCTTTGTGTGGGCCTGAATGTAATCGATTGCATCCTTTACGGTCGTTATTTTCTCGGCGTCCTCGTCGGGAATTTCGATCTCGAAGGCTTCTTCAAATGCCATCACCAATTCCACGATGTCCAGGGAATCGGCGCCGAGATCATCGACGAAGTGCGCCGTGGGCGTCACCTCCGCCTCATCAACACCCAACTGCTCCACGATTATTTGTTTCACCTTCTCTTCGGGCGAAGCCATTAGTCAGTCCTCCTCAGATTTACATGGGGCCGGTCATTCTATATTCGGGGTCTCAGAAGCGTCAAGCATGGCTGGCGAATAACTGCCTGCCGAACCGATTCATCAACGATTTCCGATTGAACTCAGAATCGGCGGTCAACCTGATGCCCGCACAACCAGTATGACTTATCGGGCCAGAAATCGCCACGCCAGGATGATGAGAAACACGGCAAATCCTATTGCGTAGCCGATCATTCGAACTTTGCCGACTTTTTCCTGTTCCTGCACGGCAAGCCTCCCAGCGGTTCGGCGAGTCGATGCTCACGCCATATACATTCCACCGTTGATGTTTAATACGTGTCCGGTAATGTAGCTGGCTTCCGGCGACGCCAAGAACAAAACTCCGTGCGCCACTTCAGCATCAGTGCCCATGCGTCCCACGGGAATTACGCTCAGAATCTTTTCCTTGATATCCGCAGATAACACATCGGTCATGGGCGTGGCGATGAAGCCCGGTGAAACCGCGTTCACCGTAATGTTGCGCCGCGCCACCTCCGCAGCCACCGCCTTGGTCAATCCGATGATGCCCGCTTTGGAAGCCACATAATTCACCTGGCCTACATTTCCCGCCTGCGCCACTACGGAGGCGATATTGATGATGCGCCCCCAGCGCTGCTTGACCATGGAGGGCAGAACGGCGCGCGTGCAGTAAAACGTGCCGTCCAGATTGGTTTTGAGCACCGCTTCCCAATCGGCATTCTTCATGCGCATGGCCAGCGTGTCTTTGGTAACGGCGGCGTTGTTCACCAGGATGTCGATCTTGCCCCAGGCCGCAATCGTCTGATCCACCATCTCCTGAACGGCGTCGCCGTTTGAGACATCGGCGCAGAATTTCAGGGCCTCGCGGCCCATGGTTTCCAGTTCCTGAACGATCGGGTCAAGCATGGCGCATCGCCGGCTGGTCAGGGCGACGTTGGCGCCGGCTTTTCCCAAAGCCAGAGCGACGGCCCGGCCAATTCCCTGCCCGCCCCCCGTGACGATGGCTGTGCGCCCTTCCAAACTCAGCATACTCTTACTTGCCCCCACCCCATTGGATTACTTTGGTCCCACTGTTGATGCGGTTGCTTCGGGCACCGCGGGGATACATCCTCAGGGAAGGCTCTCGCCCGTTCGCACGATAGGTGCGGGATTGGGCGTCCCCGCGCCGGCCCCCAGCGCGCCGCGAACTTCGTTCAGGGTCGCGGAATCCTCAACGCGCAAACTCACGGCAACACGATCGATTTGCCGCAGCAGGCCGGAAAGAACCTTGCCGGGGCCAACTTCCACGAACTTCTCCACGCCTTCCTGCCGCATGCGTCGAATCGATTCCTCCCAGCGCACGGGTGCGGTGACTTGGCGCTTCAAACCCTCGCGAACCTCGCCGGCGCGGGTCACCGGTTGCGCGCTCACATTGTTGACCAGCGGCACTCGCGGGTTTTCCACACGCGCGGCATCCAGATCGACGCTTAAGCGATCCTGCGCAGGCTTCATGAGGGCGCAATGGAATGGCGCGCTCACATTCAAAGGGATGGCGCGCTTGGCGCCCCTAGCTTTTGCCAGGTCAATGGCTCGGGCCACCGCGCCGGCGCTTCCGGCAATTACCACCTGCCCCGGTGAATTCAAATTTGCGGGGGAGACCACTTCACCCTGCGCAGCTTCGCGGCAGACTTCCTCGAGCGCCGGACCCTCCAGACCCAGAATCGCCGCCATGGCGCCCTGTCCCACCGGCACGGCTTCCTGCATGTATTTGCCGCGCTTGTGAACCAGTTGCACCGCGTCAGAGAGCTTCAGAGCGCCGGCGGCAACCAGCGCCGAGTACTCACCCAGACTGTGACCCGCCACGTAATCCGTGTGGATTCCTTCCTCCTCCAGCACTGCCGCAGCGGCAGCGGAAACCGTCAGAATCGCCGGCTGCGTGTTAGCGGTAAGCTGCAACTCCTCCGCCGGCCCCTCAAAACAAAGTTTCGAAATCGAGAATCCCAGCGTCGCATCCGCTGCCTCAAAGACTTTGCGCGCGACGGGAAAGTTTTGCGCCAAGTCCCTTCCCATACCAGGATATTGCGAACCTTGACCGGGAAAAATAAAGGCAATTTTCAATGCGCTACCTTCGCGGCGCGGCGATGACCTACCCCAGGGGCAATTTGTCCGGACGCCCTAGCCTCCAAAGATAATCTCGTGCACGCGACCTGCGCTGCGCGTGCCGAGCTAAGTCCATTTGGATTCAAAAACATCGTAGGATTGACCGCGTAACACTCTTATTTTTCATATACATCGTAGGATCGATCACGTAACAAAAATTTTGCCGTTTCTTTTCAACAACATCGTAGGATCGACCTTAATTTTCAATTCCCTCGGTGCGGAGCCTTGATTGCCCATCCCCCGTGTTTTCAATTAGATACGCGGAGGCGGCTAGCCCCTTTAATCAGGGATAACTGCTTTATTTTGTATAACATCGTAGGATCCACGCATAACTCGCCACCTTAACTCTCCCGAGGCCGTCTTTCCGAAGACACGAAAACCTTACCCCGCTGCTAACTTCAGTGTCCTGAGCCGCTTACCATCGCATTAGAACCGCACCCCAGGTCACGCCTGCGCCAAACGCCGACATTAGAACCAGGTTCCCCCTCTTCAGGCGGCCGCTCTGCACGCACTCATCCAAGCAAATAGGAATTGACGCCGAGGAGGTGTTGCCGATGCGGCAGATATTTGAGTAAACCTTCTCCGAGCGTAATCCCAGCCGTTCGCGAATCGCTTCAGTGATGCGCTGATTCGCCTGGTGGGGGATAAAAAGGTCGATGTCATCAGGCTTCACTCCGGCCTTTTTCATCACCTGGCGGGAAACGTCTTCCAGGCTGCGGACGGCGACCTTAAAAAGCTCGTTGCCGCGCATCTTGATAAAGTGCGCGCCCTTCTCGACCGTCTGGCAGGAAGCGGGCAGTGCGGTTCCGCCGGCGGGAATGAAAAGATGCTCCGCGTATTGCCCTTCGGTGTGCAGTTCGTGCCCCAGGATTCCCGAGGGAGGATCGACGGGCCCGAACACGGCCGCCGCCACGCCATCACCGAAAATCACGCACGTGGCGCGGTCTTTGTAGTCGAGGTAGCGCGAAAGCAGCTCGGCGCCAATCACCAGCACGTATTTGGAGGCGCCCGTCCGGATGAATTGCTCGGCCACCGTCATGCCAAATAGAAACCCGGAGCATGCGGCCGCCAGGTCAAACGCGCAGCAGCCGTGTGCACCCAGCTCGCGTTGAATCAGCGAGGCTGTGGAAGGCAACGGCATGTCGGGTGAAATGGTCGAGCAGATAATCAGGTCGAGATCGGTGGCTTTGATGCCGGCCCTCTCCAGGGCGCGACGCGAAGCCAGCGTGGAGAGCGTGGAAGTGGTTTCATGGGGGGCCGCTTGCCGGCGCTCGCGAATCCCCGTGCGCTCCGTGATCCATTGGTCGGAGGTGTCCACCAGCTTTTCGAGATCGGCGTTGGAAATTACCTTTTCCGGCAGCGCCGAGCCCGTTCCAAGCACCCCTGCAACAGACATAGAAGCTCCTGTGGGATTTTTTCATTTGGTCATTTGGCCACCAAGCCCATTGAAATTAAATGACCAAATGGCTGAATGAATCAATGGCCAAGTCTACTTGGCGCTGCCAACTCATGCTCGATCTTTTCGTTCACTTTTCCGGCGGAAAATTCCGCCGCCACGCGAATCGCATTCTTGATGGCATTGGGGTTCGATCCGCCGTGGCAGATGATGCACACGCCTTTCACCCCCAACAGCGGCGCGCCACCGTATTCGGAATAGTCCACACGCTTCTTGAAATTTTTGAAAGCCTGCCGCGCCAGCACGTATCCCACCTTTGAAGATAGCGTGCTTGAAAGGGCTTCTTTCAAAAGGCTGGACACCGCCTCAATCAAGCCTTCGCTGATCTTCAGCGCCACGTTGCCGATGAAGCCGTCACAAACGATAACCTCAACCCGGCCATTGTAAAGATCGCGGCCTTCCACATTGCCGATAAAGTTCAGGGGAAGTTGCCGCAGCAGCGGCAGGGCTTCGCGCGTCAAGTCGTTTCCCTTCTGATCTTCCTGGCCGATGGACAGCAGCCCGATGCGGGGCTTCTCCATGCCGAAAATAACGTGGTAATAGGTGTGACCCATTACCGCAAATTCCACCAGGTGTTGCGGCTTGCAATCCACATTGGCGCCCACATCCAGAAGCACTGCCGCCGTGCCTTTGGAGGTGGGAAAAACCTGGGCAATGGCCGGCCGGTCCACGCCTTCCAGCGCACCGAGCACAATCTTGGCCGTGGTCATCACCGCGCCGGTGTTGCCGGCGCTGATCATGCCGTCGGCTTTGCCCTCGTGCACCAACCGCGTCGTGACGCGAATCGAGGAGTCGCGCCGCTGGCGGAAGGCTTTGGTGGCTTTGTCTCCCATGGTGACTGTTTCACTCGCGTGAACAATCGTAATGGGAAGCCCCTGCGCCCTGCGCTGGCTGAGTTCGCGGCTCAGGTGATCCTGAGGGCCGACCAGCAATACCTGCGCGTAACCCGCGCGTGCCGCTTCAATCGCTCCGGCAATTTCCGGCTCGGGTGCCGAGTCGGTGCCCATGGCGTCTACAGCAATCCGTCGCATGGTGATCAGTTCAAACCGTGGAATCCGGCCGGCGCGGGAAGAATGGATCGCGCTGGGGCTTTGCTCCGTGGGCCAAAATGACTGTTAAGCCGTTTCCTTCACCAGGACTACTTCCTGCCCGTTATAGTAACCGCAGTGTGGGCAAACCTGGTGAGGCATCTTGCTCTCATGGCAGTGCGGACACTCGGCAATGGCAGGCTTGCTCAGAAAATCGTGGGCCCGCCGCCGGTTCTTCCGCGCATGTGAATGTCGTCGTTTGGGATTCGGCATAATCTCTCTTCTTCCTGTAGCGTCGCGGCTGTCGCCGCGGGCCCCCGTCGGGTCGATCGGGCTGGCCGCTACGTCCTACTCCTTCTTCAGCGATGCGAACGGCGAATCGCGCTGCGGGGGAGGGCAGTTACAGGGCGTCAGATTTCGATTCGCTCCGCACACCGGGCACAATCCCCGGCACACGTCGCTGCAAACCACCTTCATCGGAACCGAAAGAATCACCTGCTCAGTGGCCACATCCGCCAGTTCGATTCCATCCCCGGTGTAAAAGCCGATCTCCATCTCGTCGCCGGGGATTTCAACCTCCTCTTCCCTGGCGATGGTTTGCATCGGCCGGTAAAAGAGGTCGAACTTCTGGCTCACAGGGATCTCAACAGGCCCCAGGCAGCGGTCACAATTCGCTTCGAGACGAGTCTCCAAGTTCCCCTGGATGCGAATTTCATTTCCCAGGAGCTCTGCGTTGACGTTGATGCTGAGCGGCGCCGTTTGCCTGAACTCGGCCCCGTGGAAGTCCAGCGCCCCCGGGGCAAACGTCTCTGACGCCTTAACTCGGTGAAGTTCTAATTCTGCAAGGGCTATGCGCACCCCAGCCTCATCTACGCAAAACTATAATTATAACCGGCATGCTGACCTTGTCAAGAAAACCGATATCGAATTGTCGACTTTCCCCTCACCCGTTTTGGCATGCAAGTTGCTGAAGTTAAAGGAATAACCGGAAACTGACCGGCCGCCAGGGCGGGTGAATCAATTGCCGCGGGTCAATCCAAATCGAAATCCCTTATGGGCTTATTTGTCGGCTGGTCCTTGGTCTTCTCGAAGGCTTCCCTGAACTTGCGGTCCAGTAACTCAGATTGAATCTTCTGGTCGTCGGAACTCTGCCGGAAGATTGCTTCCCGGCGCTCGGCTTCCTTCTGAAGAAGCTGCGCGGCGGCGCCCAAATCGGGACCTGTCGCCTGCTTGGGCGGGGCTTGATGGTACAAAACCTTACCGAGCTCGGCGTCTAGGGTGAGCGTAGCGCCGCAGCACGGGCACAGCACTTCGATTTTCCGCGGCTCCTGTCCCCTTCGCGCCATGATAATTCGATGCTACCCCGTCGCGCGTGCTCTGTCAATTTCGGCCTGCCAATTCCCTGCTGATTGGCGGGATGTGAAGTGGGATCTCGGCGTCCGACAGTTAAGTATTCCCAGGTTGAACCTTTCTCGAATCATGGTTCAGTGCTAACCTTCCTTGGTCCAATCTCTCGAGGAGTTGTAGCGCGGCTGTCTCGAGCCGCGTCACTGTCGCCGTTGGATAGACCAGCGCTACAAGATTCTGAACATGCATCGAGGATTCAACACCGTGCTGGCGCTAGTAATGCTGGCGTTTACAGCTAACGCGCAAACCGGTTCCGGAAGAGTAGCGTTAGTGGGTGGGCGAGTAATCGATGGCACCGGCAACGCCCCGATGGAAGATGCCACCGTGCTAATTTCCGGCGGCACGATTCAGGCAATCGGCGCCAAGAATGCGATTCGCATTCCTGCCGGTGTGCATAAGATCGACGTCACCGACAGAACTCTCATGCCCTTGCTGGTGGATGACCACGCCCATCTTGGCCAGACGATCAACGGACTCGATCCTTCACCGGACGCGTACACCGAAGAGAACATTCGCGCGCAACTTGAGCACCTGCTCGCTTACGGAGTGGGAACCATCGCGGTGATGGGCACGGACCGCGACCTCATTTACGAATTGCGCTCTGAACAAGAGGCAGGAAAATTGCCAGGCGCGCATTTCTACACCGCTGGTCGCGGATTCGGGGTAAAAGGCGGAGCTCCGGGAGGCGCCGGCGCCGCGTGGGACGTCAACCGGCCCGACACCGCGGAGGAAGCCCGGGCCGAAGTTCGCGAAGTGGCCGCGCACCATCCCTCATTCGTTAAGATTTGGGTGGATGACAGTTACGGCCGTGCGCCCAAGATGAAGCCGGAAATCTACCGCGCCATCGTTGATGAAGCTCATCGCCACCAACTGCGCGCGCTGGCTCACGTCTACTATTTGGACGATGCGAAGAGCCTGCTGGCCGCCGGAATCGACGGCCTGATGCACAGCATTCGCGACCAGCCCGTGGACCCGGAGGTGATCGCAGCCCTTAAGGCGCATAACGTGCTTTATGTACCGACGCTGGTGCGCGACGAATCGACCTTCATTTACGCCGACGGCCCGCCCTGGCTGGACGACCCATTCTTCCGCGCCGGTGTCCTGCCCGCCGTACTCGACAAACTGCAAAGCGCGGCGTTCCGGCAGCACGCCGCGTCCGATCCGGATGTGGGCAAAAACAGCGACAGCCTGCGCATGGCGGAGGTGAACCTGAAGACGCTCTTCGATGCCGGCGTGCGAGTGGGCTTTGGAACTGATGCGGGCATGCCCGGACGCTTTCTGGGTTACTTTGAGCACCGCGAGTTGCAATTGATGGTGCAGTCCGGTCTTACACCCATGCAGGCCATCGTCTGCGCAACGCGCACCGCCGCGGGATTCCTGGCTCGCGACATCGGAACGTTGCAGCCGGGCCAGCGCGCGAACATTATGGTGCTCGATGCGAATCCGCTCGACGACATCCGCAACACTGAAAAAATCTCAGCCATTTGGCGAGGAGGAAATCCGGTCAAGCCGATTTCCCCCGAGTAGCGTCATCAGCCCTTCAGACTACGCCGCTATTCAACGTGAATGTTTCCGGAAACTGTGCTGACGTCCAGCAGGAATCCGCCGCCGCCCACCTTGCCCTCGATTTCGTGCCCGGCGGAAATGTTCTGCACGGTCATCTCGCGATCCGTATGAATCCCGCCGGAGACGGTTCGCGCGTGCAGAGTGAATCCCTGCTGGCTGGGCAAGTGAACCTGGACGTTACCGGATGCAGTGGAGAGCCGCCAGGAGCCTTCGCCCTCGCCTTCCACGCTGATGTTGCCGCTGGCCGTCGAGGCGTGGACTTCTCCCTTGACACCCTCCAGGCGCAGCGTGCCTGAACCCGTGTTCACGTGGACTTCGCCCGGCGCGGTCTGGCGCAGCGTCACGCTGCCGCTGCCGGTCGAGGCGTGGAGCGCGCCCGCCACGCCCACGGCTTCAATGTCGCCGCTGCCGGTCGACGCGTGCACTTCTCCCTTTACGCCGTCGATGGAGATGCGCCCCGAGCCCGTCGAGGCCTTCACGGTGTCGCCGGTATTATCCACTTTGACGCTCCCGGAGCCGGAGGAAGCGTCCACAGGGCCAGTGAGCCCGTTAATTTCCTGGTCGCCGGAGCCGGAGCTCGCGCGCAAACGCGTGGCGGCCGGCACGGTGATTTCATAACTGATGGACACGTTGTGTTCCAGCTCTTCATCCTCAATGTGGCCCACCTTGATGATGTTGCCGTCCTGTTCGATGGGCGGATGGGCTTGCAGATAATCCACCTTCTTTTGCGCTTCGTCGCCGCCCGACCAGCCATTCGAAGCTCGAATCGTGCCGCTGATGTGTACGCTGGAGCCATCGCCCACGCGCACCCCGATGGTCCCGGAGCCGGTTTGGACGCTGAGGTCCACCTGCCCGTTAACTTGCAGCGTGCGATCAAAATGCCCCTCGGCGGCGCGGGCCGTGGCGGTAATCGTCAACGCCAGCGCGGTACACACCACTATTGCAAATCTGGAAAACTGGTTCCTCTTCATGCGTGACTTCTCCTTTCAAAACCGTTTATGCTGGGGTTCTTTAATTGACTAACGAGAATTTAGACGGGTGAGCGCCGGTTTGGTAAGCCTGCTTTTGTTGTGGCATGGCCATCCTGGCCATGCGCACGGGCTGGAAGCCCGTGCCACTGAGTCTTAGCGGGCCAGTTTCTTCCAATCCTTCAAAATCTCACGCGCGGCGTTGTGGCCGGGCGCACCCATTACCCCGCCGCCTGGGTGCGTGCCCGAGCCGCACAGATAAAGACCGCGAATGGGCGTGCGATACTTGGCCCAGCCCGGGACCGGCCGCAAAAAGAAGAGCTGGTCCACGCTCATTTCGCCGTGGAAAATGTTGCCCCCGGTCATTCCATAATCCTGCTCCAGATCGAGCGGGGAAAGCACGTGGCGATGCAATACGCGATTCCCAAATCCCGGTGCGTATTCCTCAATCATGTTCATGACCAGATCGGCGTAGCTCTCCTTGAGCGCGTGCCAGTTGGGCGCGACGTCGGGCGAGAGCGTGTAGGGGGTGTATTGCAAGAAGATATTCATCACGTGCTTGCCCGCGGGCGCGAGTGACGGGTCGTAGGTTGTGGGGATGGTGATTTCGAGCATCGGCCGCGCGCTGGGGCGGCCGTATTTGGAATCATCGTAAGCGCGCTCGATATATTCGAGCGTCGGGCAGATGTGAATGGTCGTCTTGTGATGAGGCGCGAGCGCCGAGCCGGGCAGGCAGGTGAAGTCCGGCAGGCCGTCAAGCGCCAGGTTGATCTTCATCGATACGCCTTCGATCTTGAACGCACGTATTGACGCGAGGAATTCGGCGGGAAGTTCGCGTTCTTCCAAAAGCTTCAGGAAAGTGACTTTCGGGTCGGCGTTCGAGCCCACGACGCGCGCGAGAATTTCCTCTCCGGTGGTAAGCGCCACGCCTGTCGCGCGGCCATCCTTTGTAAGAATTTTCGCAACGCGCGCGCCGGTGCGAATCTCGACTCCTCGTGAACGGGCCGAGGCCCCCATCGCTTGCGTGATGCCTCCCATGCCGCCGCGCACAAATCCCCAAAGGCCGCGCTTGCCGCCCACTCCGCCCATGACGTGGTGCATCAGCACGTACGCCGTGCCGGGAGTGTACGGCCCGCCCTTGGTGCCGATCACGCCATCGGTGGCCAGCGCCACTTTGAGCTGTTCCGACTCAAACCACGGGTCGAGAAAGTCCCTCACGCTCTGGGACAGAATGTGCAGGTGGCCGATCAATTCTTCCGCAGGCATCCGTGCCACGCGGCGACCGAGACCTGCGAGCCCCTGCCAATCGGCAAATCCGCGGCGCGCGATGTCCGGAGGAGTTTCAAGCAGCAGGGGCTCAACGAAGCGCGCCAGGCGGTCGACGTACTCCTCGTATTGCGGGTAGCGCTCCGCGTCGCGAGCTGAGAATTTGTTGATCTCCCTGCAAGTCATCGCAGTGTCTGAGCCCATGATCAGGTAGCGGCCGTCGGGAAACGGGCTGAAGAAGGCGGGATCTTTGGGGTATACCGCGAAGCCGAATTTCTCGAGCTCCAGATCGCGCGTCACCTTTTCCTGCAGCAGGCTGCAAAGGTAGGATGTGGTGGAGAATTTGAATCCCGGAAAAATCTCTTCCGTCACGCAGGCGCCGCCCACCACCGGACGGCTTTCCAGCACCAGCACGCGGCGGCCCGCGCGAGCCAGATAGCCCGCCGTCACCAGGCCGTTGTGGCCTGCGCCGATGATGAGGATGTCGAATTCATTGGGCATAGTGTGCCGGACGGTTGCGATATAATCCCGTGGCGAGCTTATCCGAGCGCGAGCGATGGAATCAAGCCGGGAGAATATGATGGGACGATCGCAGGTGCTAGCCGTGGCAATTCTGGGGGCGTGGATCATGTCCACGCTGTGCATGTGGTTTGCGGCGACGCGCAGCTTTGCCACCGTTGAAACCGTGTTGAAGCGCGCCGAGCCGCAGTTTGTCGCCACCACCAAACCCTTGGGCGATGATCCCACACGCGTGGTGCTGCGTTACATGGCGTCAGAGATCAATCGCACTCTCTTTTGGGGCTACGGCGCGCTGCAGATTCTTCTTGGAGTGATCCTCCTCCTGCTCGTCTGGCGCCAGTCGCCGCGGCCAGCGCTGGACGTGGGAGTGGTCATTGCCATGCTGACCTTGTCCGTGATTCTGACCGTAGTTATCACACCCTGGCTCATCTCAATAGGACGAGACATCGATTTCCTGCCGCGCGATCCCCCCCCGCCGATCATGCCGCGCTTCTGGGCGCTGCACGGATCGTACACGGGACTCGACGGCGTGAAGCTGCTGGCCGGAATCGGCCTGCTGATCCGGTGGATTTTCCGGTGAAATAATCGACCAGACTTCAAACCCATCCTCTCAAGGCTACCTTCTCCCTTGTGTATAGCAGTTACTTGCATCAGTAAGTGTTTTCATTCTGAGGGCAATGGGGGGCGGGGCATCAGCCCCGCCGTAAAGAGCGGCGTAGTCCTGGGGCTTTAGCACCTGCAGCCCAATTACTTCAGGGCCTAAAGGGCGCCAGCGCTCCTCTCCATATCGGCGGGGCTGAAGCTCCGCCCTTCCAGCGAGATTTGACACCCCAATCCCACAGGGCGTAACCTAGAAACGATGGGGGCGTACCGGTTTCGACGGGAGCCCTTGCGGTTAGGAGGCATGCCGGGGGTCCACACCACCCGTGATCGGCGTGGGACAAAGACAACTGCCAACACGCAGTATGCCTATGCTGCCTAATTAATTAGGTAGCCGTTCCCTTCCTCAGGCCCGCATGAGGGGGAGGGGCGTCGATTGGCGGGATGGCCCGGAACCAGCCGCTTCGGGGTTTCGGGCGAGAGCCCTTCGCGGGGCAGAGGCTAGCCAGCGGCTCGTTCTTGCCCGTTCCTGAGGGCCGCCGGCGAAGGCAGGAAGCGAACGAGATAAGCATGTAGTCTCCTACTCGTAAGACTCTTCGGACGGGGGTTCGACTCCCCCCGCCTCCACCAAAGCATAGTCTCTAACTGTTGGCCAACCACCTGAGCCTCTTTGCCGGGCCCCCCCAAAAATTACTCTGGGTTGGTAAATTTCTACTTTCAGCACATGAAAACTCTCGCGTGAAAGTTCGCAAGTACAAGATATTGCGCAACTTAGCTAATAGCCTGTTTGGAGTGACGATTGCTTGAACACTTTGGCTATTACTGGGAATCGAATCCATTGGCAGGTAAGGCAGGGAACCATGTCAACCATTCTGGGGCGAAAGCAATCCACGCGATTGAGTGCCGAGATGACGGTCGTGCTCTCGCAAGGCGGCGCGATCTATGTGGCGGAGACCAAAAACGTGAGCGACGCGGGTCTGTGCATCCGGTCCGGCGAAAAGTTCCAGGTCGGCACACAGCTTCACCTGGTGTTCGGCCAGCCGCCCGAACTGCCGCGGCTCAGCACAGAAGGAATTGTGCGATGGTCGGAAGATGGAAAGGGCCTGGGCGTGGAGTTGATTTCGATTCGCCCGCAGGACCAGCGCGCCCTTGAGCGCTTCATCAGCCTGCAATCGCGTGAGCGCCAAGCTTAGGCCCGTGGTCCTTCCAACGAAGCGTCTCAACGCCCTGCACCGGCGCATGGCGAACCCTTCAGGGCACGCAAACTCCAATCAATTAAGCCGCTCGCCTCACGACTAATTCGGCGTTGAAGTCTTCGTCCCACCCGCGCCCTGGTGGTAGTTGGGATAAGGCGGCTTGTGATAAACGGGCAGCGGGTGTTTGGCCAGTTCATCAAGCAGGAGCGCCACGGCCTTCTCCAGTTGCGGGTCGTGACCTTCGCGCACGGCCTTGGGATCGAGCTCAACTTCAACGTCCGGCGCGACGCCGTGGTTTTCCACTTCCCAGGCATTATTGGGGGTCCAGAAGCCGCGGCTGGGCGTCGTCACCTCGCCGCCATCCATCAGGGATTCGGACGGCCCGGAGAATCCCACCAAACCGCCCCAGGTGCGCTTGCCCACGAGCAATCCGATATGCGCCTGGCGGTAGTGCCAGGGCATGGCATCGCCGCCTGAGCCCGCGTATTCATTGATGATCATCGCCTTGGGTCCCTGGATCAGGCTGACGGGCGTGGTCATATCTTCGCCGTCGCGCGTGGTGCGGAAATTCATCAGCGTGCGGCGCAGATAATCGATGATGTAATCGGTGTTGGAGCCGCCGTGGTTGAAGCGCTCGTCAATCACCGCGCCCTGCATTCCCGCCTGCGGGAAGAAGTAGCGGTTGAAGGAAATGTATCCAGCTGCAGCGGTATCGGGCAGATAGATATACGCCAGCTTCCCGTGGCTCAGCTCGTCCACCTTGCGGCGATTCTGCTCTATCCAATAGCGATTGCGCAGCGCCATTTCGTTCGCGATCGGAACCACCGTGACCTCGCGCGAGCCCGTGCCCGTGGGGTCCGGTCCCACTCGCAGAACCACAGATTTGCCGGCCGTCATTTCAAAGAAACTGTACACATTGCTGGCGGAAGTCACATCGCGGCCATTGACGGCAAGCAGATATTCTCCCTCCACCACATTTACACCCGGCTGGGTAAGCGGCGCGCGCAGTTGCGGGTTCCAATTCTCGCCGTCGTAAACGTGCGCGAAGCGGTATCGCCCGTTCTCAACCTTGTAGTCCGCGCCCAGCAGGCCCACCGGCACCGGCTCCACTTCCCGAGCTTCGCCGCCGACCACGAACAAGTGGCCGACAGTCAGGTTGCCGAAGGCTTCGCGGAAAAGATAATTCAGGTCGCCGCGCGAGGCCACGCCCGCGACGTAGGGCTCATACTTCTTTTCCGCGCCCATCAAGTCGAGGCCGTGGAAATTGCCCTCATAGAAGAAGTCGCGCTCGATTCGGAACGCTTCGTGATAAATCTCCTCCCACTCGACGTGCGGATCGACATAAACCTCCATGTCCGCAAGGTTCAAGGCCTTCCCTTCAACGTGCGGGGCGGGGCCGCGACCCGGGGAGTCATCGGCCTTCGGGACCGGAGCGATGGACCAGGACTGCGCGGCACCTGCGGCACCTGCGCCGCCACCGCCTGTGCGGTAAAGCATGTGCTCGCCGTCGGCGGAAATCTGAAATGCCCTGAGATTCTCAAGCAGCCGGTCCGCCTTGCGCGTCTTCAAAGAAAAGCGAGAAACCGTGACGCCGCTGGGTCCTTCGAGGGAACCGACCAACGGGCCTTCCGTAAAGAAAACTTCCCCATCCTTGCCGGCAAACAAATCTTCGTAATTCCTCGCCGGAACCGGCAGTGCTAGAATTCGCTGGCTGATTTTTTCGAAGTCAACTTTCACGGCTGGGGGTGCGGTGGCCTTTGCTTCGTCTTTCTTAGGCGGCTCAGGTTTCGCCTCCTGCTCTTCATCGCTCTCCGGAGCGAGGGGCGAGGGCAAATCCTTGCGCAAAACTGTGATGTAAACAGCGCTCGTGACCGGCCGCTCATAGCTCAGCATCGAGCCGTCCATCAGCGGACCGGCATCCGTGCTGGCCAGCAGATACAGGTACTTGCCGCTCTTATCGAAGACCGCCGTAAACGAATCGCTCATTCCATCGGTAACGCGGTGGCTCTCACCGGTTTCAAGGGAGTAGAGAAACACCGAGCGCATGTGGCTCAACCCCTGCTGGGTATAGGACAACCACTTGCTGTCGGGCGACCAGGCGGCCTGAAAGATTTGCTCCGGACCAGTAAAGCGGTCGTGAGACACCTTGACGGGCTTTTTCTTTTCGAGATCGACGTACCATAAGTTCAGGCGCTTATCCGTGTAGGCGATCATCTTGCCGTCCGGCGACCACGTGGGGTAGTAGAAAAACGACGGTGGAGTGCCCAAATCGATCTTCGTCGCCTCGCCCAGGCCGTCCTGGTTCTTGATGAAGAGCGTGTATTCCCCTGGCTCGTCCGAAAAATATGCGATGCGGTCCCCTTTGGGCGACCAGGCAGGAAAGCGCTCATGAGCGCCCGGAGTGTTCGTGATGTTCCGGACGTCGCCCTTCTCAGCCGGCACAGTGAAAATCTCGCCACGAGCCTCAAACACCGCGCGCTTGCCGGTGGGCGAAATGTCCGCGTCGCCGATTCTGCTTGCCACCTTGATGAAGTGCGGCCTTAGCTCCGCCAGGTCGGCATCAACGCGAATGTCGAGCTTGCTGTCCTTGCCGGACTTCAGGTCATAGAGATGCAGCGAGCCGAACTGCTCAATGACAATTGCCCCCGGCCCGGCGCTGGCGTACTTGAAATCAAATCCATCGTTCTTCAAGACCTGCGTCACGGCACCGGTGCGCGTGTCGTAATTGAAAAGCGTGATGGGGCCCTGGCGGTCGGAGAGGAAGAAAATCCGCTGGTCGATCCAGATGGGATTGAAGTCGTTGGTATTGTCGCGCGGAATCTTGACGACACTCGAATCGCTCAGTTGCGCGATCCAAATCGGAGACGTTCGGCCACCGCGATAGCGCTTCCAGATTTCGAACGCGTGGTCGAGCGGCACGTAGGCGATTTGTTTTCCGTCCGGCGAATAAGACCCCTCCGCGGCGATGGGAAATGGCAGTTCCGTTGGAAACCCGCCTTCGCGGGGAATGGTGAACAACCGGCTGTAGGTATCCGTGCTGTTTCGGTTGGAAGTGAACAAAACATTCTTCCCGTCGCGCGTCCAACCGGCCACAAGGTCAGGTGCGGGGTGATAAGTTAATCGCCTGGGTTCACCTCCGGCGGCAGAGATGATATACACGTCCCCATTAGCATTGTAATTGGCACTAAAGGCAATCTCCTTGCCATCGGGGGAAAAAGACGGATAGCCCACCGCGCCAACTCCGCTGGTTAAGCGTGTGGCTGAGCCCCCTTCGCGCGGGACAATCCACAGGTTTCCGGCATAGACAAACGCAATCTGCGTTGCGCTGATCGTGGGGTGCTGCAGAAGCAGTGGAGGCGGACCTTCAGCCCTGCACGCGCCCGCGGTTGCCAGCGCGATCAAAACAGCAACCGTTCGCTTCATTTCGAACCTCGTATTCGTCAGATCCCCGGCGGCAGCTTCTTCACCGTGATCGGTTCGCCACCATAAATCGTGGGCGCTCCCGCAGCGAAGGCTTCCTTATTGAACTCCGCCACATCGGACTGAATCAGTTTGTTGAATTCGGCCAGGTGCTCGTCGAGTTGCTTCGTCAGTTCTTCCTTCTCCTCCAGGGCCAGCTTCGAAGGAGGTTCGCCATAAGCAAACGCGCCGCCTCCGGAAAGCCCGCCGAGTCGGGCATTGAACGCCGCGAGATAGTGGATGTCATCCTCAGCGCCGGATTGAAGATCCGAGTTATAGACCGAATCCTTCAGCGTGCGAAGTTTCCGCGCAAGAGGGAACGATTTGGTCATGAGCGGCTGGAACTTCTTCTTCAAGTCGTTGTCATCGCTCGTGCGCACGGTCGTCTGGAAAGCGGTAAGGGTCTTCTGCATCGCATCGACCCGGTTGAGCATTTCGTTGAGCGCGCTGATGGCGTTGCGGCCTTCGAGCGAAAACCGCAGGGACGCGCGGAAATTCTCCAGATCGATCTTGATGTTCGGATCGGGGTTCACTTCCACATCGCCTTCCGCCTTGTTTTTCCCGACCGTGATCACAAAGTGGTATTTGCCCGCCACCACCATGGGTCCGCGGCCGCGGCCGAAGAACTCGGCGAATTCGCTGAGTTCCTGTTGGCGCTCAAACGTCAAACGCGTTGGTCCCTCGTAGCGCATACCCCAGACAAAACGATTGATACCGGCATGGGACGTTCCGTGCTCGGTGGAAATCGTATTGCCATGCTCATCGGTGAAAACGATGCTGACGGGCCCTCCGCCGCCCCCCGGGCCACCGGGACCTTCACCCTCGCCCTGGCCTCCGCTGCCAGCCATGGCTGCGCCGCCACCTCCGCCGGCTCCACCTCCACCGCCGCCGAACCTGCCACCACCTCCGCCGCCGCCCCCAGGGCCTCCCGGACCTCCGCCACCGCGCCTTTGCTCAATCTCCTTCTTCAGGTAGTAGTCAATCTCCGGGCCCTCGGGCGCGTTGGGAGTGGAGAAATCCGGGGAACCTCCGCCAAATCCGCCACCACCGGCGCCGCGCCAGTGGTGGAATATCGTGCCAGGCGCCGTGCTTACGAGTTGAAAATCACTGTCCTGCATCTTCGCGGTCAACAGCTCGATAGGACGAATGTTGTCGAGCACCCAAAGTCCGCGGCCGTGCGTCGCCACCACCAGATCGTGCGTGGCTTTGACGAACTTCACATCGTAGACGGGCACAGTGGGGAAATTGGATTTTAGCGGCTGCCAGTGTTCACCCGCATCCTGGGAGAAAAAGAGTCCGGCATCGTTGCCCAATACCAGGAATCCGCGCTGGTTGGGGTCCTCACGAACCACGTGCGCGCAATAATCGGTGGTCAGGCCGCTCGAAATCGGCGTCCAAGTCTTGCCGTAGTCGGAGGTCTTGTAAACGTACGGTTTGGAATCGTCAAGTTCATGAGCGTCGTAGGTAACGTAGGCCGTTCCCGCGTCAAACGGTGAAACGCCCACTTGATAAACGCGAGCCCATTCCGGCGCACCTGAAACCGCGACGTTGCTCCAATTCTTGCCCCCGTCGCGCGTCACCTGCACCAGGCCGTCGTCCGTCCCGACCCAGATTACCTTCGCGTCAGTAGGCGCAAGGGTGATGGTCAGAATCGTGTCATAGCTCTCCGCGCCGCTGATGTCGTGCTGAACGGGAGCGCCCGCGATTTCCTGCTTCGATTTGTCGTTGCGCGTCAGGTCGCCGCTGATGGGCGCCCAGTTCCGCCCGCCGTCCGTGGTCTTGAAGACGACATTGCCACCCAGATAAGCCTCATCAGCATTGGTCTCCGAGACGGCGATGGGCGAAGTCCAATTGAAGCGATATTTCAGGTCCGCGGGCTTCACTTCCTCCACTCCTTCGAGATAGGGCCGAATCGAGCGGGTCAAGTGAGTCTTCTTGTCGAGACGAGTCATGTCCCCGTTCTGCGAATCGACATAAACAATGTTGGAATCGCTCGGTGCAAAAACTGCATACTCGCCATCGCCGCCCGTAACCGTGTACCAGTCCGCGGCGCCGACGGCGCGTCCGGCAAGGTTGCTGGCGGGACCGCACCAGGCGCTGTTGTCCTGAAGGCCTCCACAGACGGAATACGGGGTGTCGCTGCTCGTCGAAACCATGTAGAACTGCTCAATGGGCAGGTTATTGAGGAATCGCCAGGTGTGGGCGCCATCCAGGGTCAGGTTCACGCCACCGTCGTTGCCCTGAATCATGCGCAATGGATTTCTGGGGTCAATCCACAGCGCGTGATGATCGGAGTGAACGCCGCGGTCGGCGGTGTGCGACGTTCGTCCGCCATCATCCGATTCCACCAGGTTGAATGACATGAAGTAGATCCTGTTCTCGTCATCGGGCGCCACCATCAGGCGGGAAAAGTAGAAGGGTCGAACGTCGTAGGAATGATTGTCACTGACCTCGGTCCAGTTGTCGCCCAAGTCCGTGGATTGCCACAGCATTCCGCGCTTGGCCGCCACCAGCGCGTAAAGATGATTGGGATTGGTGGGCGCCACGGCTACGGCAATGCGCCCCAGGGGAGCTTCGGGAAGCCCCTTGTCAGCTTTCTTCCAGGTGTCGCCGCCATCGGTAGAGCGATAGATGCCGCTGTTGGGGCCGCCATCCATCAGCGTCCAGGGGTAGCGCCGGAATTCCCACATCGCCGCGAACAAAACCTGGGCGTTGCCCGGCTGAATCGCCATGTCGGCCACGCCCGTCGAGTCGTTGATGAACAGGATCTTCTTCCATGTCTTTCCGCCGTCAGTGGTCTTGTAGACGCCGCGGTCGGGATTGGGCGCCCAGGCATGTCCCAGTGCTCCCACGTAGACGATCTCGGGGTTCGTGGGGTCAACAATAATCTGCGCGATCTGGCCAACATTACCCAAACCCATGAACCGCCACGAGTGCCCTGCGTCGCCCGACACATAGACCCCGCGACCGTCGATCAGGTCGTTGCGGACCTTCGATTCGCCCGTGCCCACCCAGACGATGTCCGGGTCAGAGGGGGCCAGCGTGACCACACCGATGGACGAGGTTGTTTCATGCTCGAAAATCGGCTTCCAGGAGAAGCCGCCGTTTTCGGTTTTGAACACTCCGCCGCCGGCTGCGCCTACATAGTAAATGTTGGGATTGCCGGGAATGCCGACCACGGAAGCTACGCGGCCTCCGCCGACTGCCGGCCCCAGGTTGCGAAACTCCAGGTTTTTGAAGACGTCCTTCTCGCCGGTATCAGAATCCTGAGCAGCGGATTGCCCCGCCACTCGCGTCGTGGAAATGCCGAATACCATTGCCAGCGCCATCGCCACGCCCAGGCGCGCCAGAGTGCGTTTCATGAATGTCCTCCAAACAGAGATTAGTGCCAGGGTACGGGCAAATAACTACCCTAAATTTGCCCCTTTGTACAGAGTTTTGAAGCAGTTTCTCGCCTTGAATACGCGCCAATCGTTGGATTGGGTTACCGTAAGCTTCAGGCGCAAGGCCTCGAACACAATTAGAGACGGAAATGACGAATTGAAAGTTTCACCGGAAGCCACTAGAATGGTGAATTGTCTCAGACGCAAACAAGGAGTCAGTATGAAAGAAAAGATTCATCCCAACTATCATGACGTTACGGTTGTCTGCGCGTGCGGCAACACCTTCAAGACGCGCTCGACTTATAAGAACGACCTCCTGCACCTGGAAATCTGCTCCAAGTGCCATCCATTCTTTACGGGCAAGCAGAAGCTGATTGACAGCGCGGGCCGCGTGGAGCGGTTCCAGCGGAAATACGCGGGATTCAAGAAATCCGCACCCGCGCCCGCCGGCACGAAGACGGCCTCAGGCGGGTAACGGAAGAACGCTTCACCACAGAGAACACAGAGGAGCACAGAGAAGGAGCGCAGGCTGGTTCCTCAGGTTCCGTGGATAGAACCCGGGGCACAGAGGACACGACTGCGGATGGCCACTACTCCACCCCTTGATCCCTACGTTTGCAAGCCCAAAGTCTATCTGGTCGGGCGGCAGCACGTTGCCGATGAGGAGGTGGCGCGCTTTCTTGCAGATGAGGGAATGGTGTTTTCCACAGACGCTCCCGCCCCCGCGGAAGCTCTGGCGGAAATCGCCGGGCGTACCTGCTACATGTCTTTTGGGAAGGGCCGCAAGTCCAATCGCGAGTACCTGGAAAACATCTTGTCGTCCAAACACGGCAGCGTGCTGGAGCATGCCGTGTGGTGCGTTCTGATCACCGGCGTAAGCCGCGCCCTGACGCACGAATTGGTGCGCCATCGCGCGGGCTTCGGCTATTCACAACTTTCCCAGCGCTATGTGGATGAGAGTGACGCGCGCTACGTGGTGCCGCCGCTTTACCAGCAGAACAGTGAGCTTCAGGAAAAGTGGCGGCATACGATCGACCTGGTTCGCAAGGCGTATGAAGAACTGGCCGAAGCCACTTCGCAGTATGTCCAGCAAACCCATCCGGACATGACGCCCCGCGACCGCCGCAAATGGGCGCGACAGGCCGCACGTTCCATCCTGCCCAATGCCACGGAAACCAAAATCTTCGTGACAGGAAATTCGCGCGCCTGGCGGCACTTTCTCGAATTGCGCGGCAGCGTCCATGCGGACACGGAGATCCGTCTGCTGGCGGTTGAGGTTTTCCGCGTCTTCAAGAAGGAATCACCGAATATCTTCCAGGACATCGAGCTGGTGGATGAGCCCGATGGCATGCCCTCCGTGCGAGTCGTCCACTCCAAAGTCTGATGATAACCTCCGCATCGAGGAGTGAGCGCGCTTGCGCGGCCCATTCCTCGATGACAGAGGTCACGTCGCTCAGGCCACTTTGTTGCCCGAGTGGAGGCCGCACTCCTTCCTGGTGGCTTCCTCCCACCACCAGCGGCCCTCGCGCTCGTGTTGCCCGGGCAGAACGGCTCGCGTGCACGGCTCGCATCCGATGGAGATGAATCCCCGCTCGTGTAGCGGATTGAAGGGAACTTTGTGTTCGCGGATGTAATCCCACACCTGCCTGGAACTCCAATTGGCCAGGGGATTGAACTTCACCAGTTCATTCGTTGGCGTCGAAAAGGTGGGGTCAGCCTGGATAACCGGCACGAAGGAGCGCGTCGAGGGGCTTTGGTCGCGCCGTTGCCCCGTGACCCATGCCTTCAGGGTAGAAAGCGCGCGCCGCAAGGGCTCGACCTTGCGAACTCCGCAGCACTCTTGGTGGCCGTCCTGGTAAAACGAGAAAAGGCCTTTTTCGCGGACGAGTTTCTCCACCGCTTCCGGCCTGGGGAAGAACACCTCCACGGGAACCTGATACCGTTCCCGAACCTGATCGAGGAACCGCAGCGTCTGCGCGTGGAGCCGCCCCGTGTCGAGCGAGAAGACGCGGAACTTGTGGCCCAGCTTTGACGCCATCTCGACCAGCACGACGTCCTCCGCGCCGCTGAAGCTGATTCCCACGCTAGGAGAAAACATCTCGAAAGCCAAAGTAAGAATTTCACTCGGATGCCGCTGCGCATAGGTTTCAGCGAGTTCGGCAAAATCTGCAACTTCAAGTGGCATAATGGTGTTTTCCTTTTTGTTTGTAGTTGCGCCGGAAATCCGGAACGAAGTTCGAAACCGGAGATCAGAAACGCTTCCTTCCCCAAGTCATCCCACAATCAAGCGGGTTCCCAGGGAGAAGTAAAGAATCGTGAATAGCCAACTGAAATAACGCTCGGGAATGACGCGCGTCAAACGGCTTCCCAACACAACACCCGGCAAAGAACCCGCCACCACGCGCAGGAACAGGCCGCCGTCAAAGTGTCCCATGCGGACGTGCATCGCGCCCGCCAGCGCCATGGTCGCGAGTCCATACAGAATGTCTGTTCCCACCAACTCTCCCAGCGGATAGGGCGTAAGGAGCAGCAGGAAGATCATCAGCAGGCTTCCGCTGCCGATGGAAGTGAGGGCCACGAGAAATCCCACTAATGCCCCCGCCACCGCCAGCTTCAGACGCACGCCTACAGACGGCGCATCCACCCAGTCCTTGGGGGTCTTGATTTTCCCCAGGCGAACGAAGGGCAGCATGACGGCCACGCTAGACAGAGTTATTCCCAGCACCAGCCGAAGCAAATGGTCCAGCTCGCCGCCCGCCAACCTGGATTTCAGGTAGCTCAGCAGCAGGATTCCACCCAGCGTGCCTGGAACCGTGCCGGCAATCAGGAACACAGCCAGTCGCCAGCGCACCTGCCCCAGCCGGCGGTGCTCAAACACCCCGAGCAGCTTAGTGAACGCGCCATTGACAATGTCCGTTCCGATCAGGGTAATGGCGGGGTAGGGGGTCAGCACCATCAGAAGCGGCGTGAGCAGCACGCCTCCACCTGTACCCGTCAATCCGATCAGCGTACCGGTAATGAATCCCAGAAGTGTTACCAACATTGGGTCCCTGCAAACCTTTCCGGCCTAATCGTCACCGGCGGCACAGCGCACGATTCGCTTCATCAAATCTGCAGTAAAAGCAAAAACGCCCGCTGCGGCTTATGCGTCAGCGGGCGTCTCAGGTCTTGAACTTGTATTAGAGTGTGCTACGAATCTCTATTCCCTGAGGACAATTCTCCGCTGGCGGATGGCATACAACAGCACATCTGCGCGGCGGCAATGATCCTCACGGAGTGGAGATTCGAAGTCATCGATTCAACGGTCAACATCTTACCACGACTTAAGATCCTCGTCAACCCATTTCGATGTTCCTCGCGCGAAAAGGATACTCGGGTCTCGCGAGCACGGGAGATTTCACGCGCGCGGCGCACATTTCATACTAGAATGGACCGTATGGATTTTGCCTTTGGCCAAATCCACGATGCGCGGGAAAATCGGTCGCATCTCCCACACTCGAGCCCGCGCTGGAACTTGACTCCATGCGCACTTCCGCTCCCGGATCCCTGCGACTCACGCAAAACCGTTGACCCCGTCGAATGGAGGACTGACAAATGCGCAAATCCGTCGCCCTATACCTAATGATTGGCTTCGTCCTCTCCGCATCGGCCCACGCCAGCTCGAATCGTGAAGACGACGTCCATCGCATGGAGGATTCCGCCCAGATCTTCGACGAAATCATGGGTACTCCGGACAGCGCCATTCCCCGCGACCTGCTCGGCTCCGCAAAGTGCATTGCCATCATCCCCGCCGAAAAGAAGCTGGCCTTTGTGGTGGGCGGAAATTACGGAAAAGGTCTGGTGACCTGCCGCGCGCCGAAGAGCTGGAGCGCGCCCGTGTTCCTGACGGTGAGCGGGGGCAGTGTCGGCTTTCAAATCGGCGGCTCGTCCACGGACTTCATTCTGGTCTTTCGCGGGCGGCGCGGATTGCAGAAGCTCTTAAGCGACAAATTCCGCATCGGCGGCGATGTTTCCGCTGCAGCGGGGCCCGTGGGCAGAAGCGCCTCTGCCGGCACGGACATTGAGTTGCATGCTGAAATTCTGACTTACTCGCGCAGCCGCGGCGCTTTTGCGGGAATCAGCTTGAGCGGCGCCGTCGTGCAGCCCGACGACACCGGCAACGAGGCCCTGTACGGCCATCCCGTGCACCTGGAGAGCATTTTGGACGGGAAGGTCGGTATTCCCGCGGAAGCCAACGAGCTGGTTCAGGCCGTAAGCAAGGCCACGGGCTCTCCCGTTCCAGATAGCGCCCCGGCGGCGGCCGAACCCATAGCGCCCTAGACTCCCGGAAGGGCGGGGCTTCAGCCCCGCCGTTACGGACGTCGCGACGAAGCGGGCCTTCAGGCCCTGAAGCAATGCCGCTTCATGGGCTAAAGCCCCCCAAGATGATTCCTTCCCCAGCGGCGGGGTTGAAGCCCCGCCCTTCCATAGAGGTGCGAACAAGATCGGCTACTAACGTAAGCACTACACGATTTCTTCCTTCTGTGCGTCCCAGCTCACGGTCCGGCCCTGGCGATAAGACTCGACTGCCATGCGGCAGGCAACCGCGGAGCGGAATCCCAACTCGAGCGGGCAGTTCGGTTCCTTGCGGCTGCGCACACAATCGAAGAAATTCTGCATGTGGTCGACCGTAACATCGCTCATGCCCACGATGTCCGGTGCGTGGCCGGGTTCCGCGGCGAGCGCAAGCTCGGAGGACCTCTTCTCCTGCGGCACAAAACGCACATTAAACTTCTCGTCGCGAAGAATCGTTCCCTTGGTGCCCAGCGCCTCATCGTAACCGGCGCCCATCAGGTTGTTCCCGAACATTGAATTCCACGTGAACATGATCTTCTCATGGTGAATCATCGAGACGTTCATGGTGTCGGGCACCTGCATGTCCGGCGAGAGATAGTTGGCGCCCACCATCGTGGTGTGTTCTGGAATCTTCAGGTCTAGCAGTTTGAACCACAGTCCCACCTGGTGAACCATGTTTTCATAAACGTTTCCGCCTGAGTAATCCCAGAAGAACCGCCAGTTGATGAAGCGATTGGCGTCAAAGGGGTACTGCTTGGCTTCACCCTCGAACGCCTTCCAGTCCACATGCTGCGGGTCGCAATCGGAGGGAATCGGGCGCTTCCAGCCGCCATAGGGCGCGTTGCGATAATGGAACGTGTGAAGCTGCGTCAGGTCGCCAACGTGGTCCGCGTTCAAGTATTCGCGCGCCTGCGCGACAGCGGCGGAACTGGTCCCCTGGATGCCCACCTGCACCACGCGTCCCGAGCCTTCAAAAGCCTTACGCATGCGCTTGGCGTGGTCGGGATTGAACGCCATGGTCTTTTCCTGGTAAACGTCCTTGCCCGCCTGGATGGCCGGGACAAAGTTCAGCGCGTGCAGGTGCTGGGGTGTGGCGATCAGTACCGCGTCAATGCTCTTGTCGTCCAGAAGGTTTCGGAAATCGGTGTAGGTGGCGAGATACGGGACGTTCGATTTGATTTCATCCAGCCGCCGAGTGTAGATATCCGCCGCGGCTACGCCTTCCACATTGGGACACTTCAGCGCGGCCTTGAAAATTTGTGACCCGCGACCGCCCGCGCCAATCAGCCCGATTCGAACCCGGTCGTTTGCTCCCAGAACTCGGCTGGAAGGGAAAAGCCCGTAGGCCGCCAACGTCGCTGAGCCCCCCAAAGCCTTCTGCATGAAATCGCGCCGATTTGACATTTCAAGCTCCTCCTCTCTTGATATTCCGAAAGATCATTTTAGCAAATTGCCGCCCTTCCGCCCGCAGTTTCTGCGGCGCTGTTCATGCAGGCCGAGGCCAGCATCAAAGTTCCGGCAACCCGGTCAAGGCCGCCGCAGTCGCCCACGAAGAAGGATGTCATGGCCCCGTAGACTCACGCCGGGCTTTCCGGTGATATTAAGGCGCCGCCGGACACTCGGCGGCGTTGCCCGCGTTTCTTTCATGTGTTACAGTTTCGCCATATGAGTCATACAATTACGATCCGTCTTACATCCGAGCTCGCGGAATGGCTTGAGGAAAAGCGCCGGACAACGGGCCGGCCCGTGGGGGCGATTATCCGCCAGCAACTGGAGCGCGCCCGCACGGCGGCGGGCAGCCAGCGATTCCTGCGCCACGCCGGAAAGCTCAGCGGCCCACGCGACTTATCCTCACGAAAGGGATTTGCAAAATCATAAAAGGCATTGCCGACACGGGCTTGATTGTGGCATTCGGCAATCGCGACGACCAGCACCATACCTGGGCGGTGGAGATCGCCGCCGCCCTGACCGAGCCTCTCCTGACCTGCGACGCGGTGCTGGCGGAGGCGGCCTTTTATCTTCGCTCGACTTCGTATGTCCTGTCTCTGGTCGAAGATGGAATGCTCCAGCCCGCGTTCGAAGTCGCCAAACATCATCGCCGGCTTGCGCAACTGGCGGAGCGGTTCAGTGACCGCGAGCCCGATTTGGCAGATCTGTGCCTCATCCGCATGAGCGAGCTTTATCCCCGGCACCTGATCGTTACGGTGGATGAAAAAGATTTTCGCATTTATCGGCGAAACGCTCGCGAGACGATCCCCATTCTGTGCCCGCCGCGGAGTTGAGGCATTGTAGCTCTATGCCAATAATTCCGCGCGGACATTTTTCAGCACATATGCGGAGCGTTCCACTCCTGCAGCGCCCGGAAGCATCGGATCTTCATTTTCGATGCTGAAGATTCCCTGGTAATCCTGCTCCATGTAAGTCTTGACGATTTCCTTCCACACTTGCGCGCCGTGGCCGTAACCGACAGCGCGAAAATACACCGAGCCCTCGGTGGACTTCGCAGGATTCTCAGAAAAATTCAGCACACCGGTTTCCGCGGCGATCTCCGGGACAATCACCGTGTCTTTCATGTGGGCGTGATAAAGCGCTCCCTGCTTGCCGAGGAATCGCACGGTCTCGATGGGGTCGCAGCCTTGCCAGAACAGGTGGCTCAGGTCGCAGTTCGCGCCGATCTCTTCGCCCGCCGCCTCGCGCAGTCGAATGAGCGTTTGCGGATTGTAGGCCACGAAATTCGGGTGCATTTCGAGCGCGATTTTCTGCACGCCGTGCTGGCGCGCGAACGCCGCCGCCTGCTTCCAGTACGGAATCACTTTTTCAGTCCACTGATACTTGTACATTTCCTCAATCTGCGCGGGCCAGCGGTAGGTAATCCAATTCGGAGTCTTATCCTCCGGCGAGCCGCCCGGGCAGCCGGAGAATCCCACCACCACCGGGACTTCCAGGAGCTCGGCCAACAGCACGCCGTTGCGGAAAAACTGGTCGTCGCGAGCGGCAATGGCAGGATCAGGATGAATGGGATTCCCGTGGATGCTGAACGCTCCCACGCGAATGTTTCGGTCGTCGAATTTTTTCTTCCAGGCGCGAGCCTTCGCGGGATCGGCCAAAAGCTCGGCCGTGGGACAGTGCTTCGACCCCTTGGCGCCGATTTCCACGGCTTCAAGCCCCAGCTCCGAAAGCTTGTCGAGCATCTCGTCGAGAGAAAGGCTGGCGAGGGCACTATCAAACACTCCAATGGGAATTTTGCGAAGCGCCTCGGGCGCGCGGCGGGCGGGCGGAGCCGAGGGTTCGCCTTTGGCCGTCCCTCCGCCCGCCATCCCCGGCGCAGACGCCATAAGGCTTCCGGTAGTTGCAAGAAAATTTCTGCGGCTCACTGTGCCTGCTCCTTTCGCCTTTGCCATTTCCACCTCCCTTGCGTCGCGGAGAGTATAAGTCAAAATGCTGCTCTGGTGGCATGGGCTTCCTAACGTTGTGTACGGGCAGGATGCCCGTGCCACGGATGGTTTCCCCAAGCATCGCTGGACGCGCCCTCCCCGTGACTCTATAATCCCAACACCTTTGGGGGTGACGTATGGCGACGGGGAGAATCACACATCGCGTGCAAACGATTGTTGCCCCGAAAAGATCCCGAGTGGCGTGGCATCCTGTCTTGCTGGCTGTAGCGTGGCTGACCTGCGCCTTGGGCTCGGCGATCGGCGCGCCCCCGCAGGCTGCCGTTCAGGCGGCAACGGACCGCATTACTTACAATGTCGGCGACCCGGTCCAGGTTCGAATTATTCCGCCTGCACCGGCCGACTCGGAAGTTCATTATCACTTCGCGGTGCGCTACGCCGACGACACGAAACCCGTCGCGGACGGATTGGCCCTGGAAGGCGTGGACGGCCAGCCCGCCATCTACCACCTGCTCTGGAAAATCCCCTTCGACGCGCGTGCGGGAAAATATGAAATTGACTTGCGCGAAGAAGATCCAAAATCTCATCAGATCACCACGGAAGCTGCCGGGATCTGCACCTTTGTCGTCCATCGGCAATTGGTTCGCATCGATTCGGTTGAAGTGGGGGAGGAAAATTACACTTCAGGAGACTCTATTAGCTGTCATGTACGCGTTGCGAACCTGAGCGACAAGGAACTTTCAGGATTGCGGGTGGAATTCTCAGAGCGCTACTGGCCATGGATTGTGCAGCAGACCGAACGCGTGGGCGCGGGCATAACCACTGTCCAGGATGGCATGACGCTGAAGCCGCACCAAGGGGCGTCTGCAAGTTCCGGGCGCTGCATTGAAGCGCCCAAAGTCGATCAGCCGGGCTTGAGGCAGTACTCCGCGGTGATTTGGGACCACGCACGCAAGAATGTTTACGCCATCGCCCTCAGCCCGCTGGTGTTCATCAACCCGCCGGGCGTCCAGTCGCCACGGCCTTATCCAGGGCAATACACATACCCCGACCTGAAAACGGTCAACACCACGAGTTACCGGCATTTTCATCCCGAACGCTTCAGCGCCGACGCAATTCAGTTTGAAACTCAGCACACCATGTTCGCCCCAGGCGCGGACGCCAAGATTCGATTCTCACTCTCGAACCCAACGGACGCCGCCTGGCAGCAGGTTTCGGTAGATGCGCGCCTGCTTGATTCGCAGGGAAAAGAGCTTTCCCGGCACATGCTGGTTGGACACGCTGACCTGCTTCCGCACGCGCCGGCGCTGAAACAGGAAGCCGCCATTGCGCTTCCAACCGACGCAGGCATTTATCGCGTCGCCCTGCAAATTCTGGATGCCGCCGGAAACACGCTTGCCGCCAACCTGCTTGAACTGGGCGTCAACCCTCTGCCCCAATCGGCGCTGATTTTCTGCGCTCATGAAGATGACGATGGAACGCAGATGGGATTTATCCGCGCGCTAGTGGAAAATCAGATCCCCGTGCACATGGTCTACTTTACCAGCGGGGATGCGGGTTCCTGCGACCGCTTCTTTGAGCACTCTTGCGGCCCGGCCGATGCGCTGAATTTCGGCGCGGTGCGGATGCAGGAATCGCGCGCCGCCATCGGCCACCTGGGCGTTCCTCCTGAGAACTTCATCTTTCTGGGATTGCCGGACGGCGGCACGGGTAAAATCTGGTATGAGCACGTGAGCGCAAACGACCCCTACCTTGCCGTGCTTCTGGCCAGCGACCACTCGCCCTACAACGGCATGTTCAGGCCCAACCTGCCCTACGCGCGCGATCCTGTGGTGGAAGCCACGGAGGAGATCATCAAGAAATTCCAGCCGCAGGTCATTTTCACCGTGCATCCCCCGGCCGAAGGCCACATCGACCACATCGTGAACAATTATTTTGTAGTGAAGGCAATGCAGAACATGCTGCGCGCCGGCACGCTTCCTCCCGGCGTGGAACTGCGCGTGGATCGCATCTTCAATCCCCGCGAGCACCCCTCGACGCCTTATCATTATGAAGACCATGAGTTTTACGTTTCCGGTGATGCTATGGCCCTCGCCCAGGAGGCGGGATGGTTCTACCAATCGCAGGGAGGTAATAAGTCGGAAGGTAACATTCGCGACTGGAACCAACTCCGGCGCACCGAAGGCTATCGCAAGGTGTTAGACTGGAACGAGCACGAAGGCTGGAATGAGAAAGAGTGAGCATGGGTGAACGAACCGACCTCGTAAGAAAGGTCTTGCAAGAGTACAACACCACAGAGGTTTCTTCCACTCCGCAAGAGGAGACGGGCGAACATCCCGCCTCCCCCGCGGAGCCGTTTGCATGCCCGGCGTGCGGGCAGATGCTTGCTCCCTCCTGCCGGGTTTGCGTGGCTTGCAAGCACGTCATCAACCCGGTGGAAATCGTCAGCGCGCAAGTTGTGCAGACGGCATCCGTCACTTCGGAACCCCCGCAACCAAAGCTAAAACCTGTGCGCTTCTCCTGGCCTTTGTTTTTTGTGGTCTTCGGAGTCTCGTGCTTCCTGGTTCTCGTCCTTCAGGGGCTGTGGACCGATCAACAGAAAATCCTGCTGGTCATGGGCGGATTACAAACCCTTGCCGGCGTGTGGGTTTTTTTCGACGCGCTCCGAGAGAGGGTTCCCAAACCCTTGCGCTGGTCGATTGGCTCGATGCTGTTGCCGCTGGTGATTTTCCCCTGGTACCTGGCGCGGCGGCGGACTCCCCAGGCGCCCGTGCCTTTCCTGGAGGGAGGGCCGGTGATTCGCCTGGTGATTCTGGCCCTGCTCCTCTTCTTCCTGGCGAACCTGATTTACTACTTTGTGCAGGGACCACCGCCCGGAAACAACCAGAAGGAGCCCAAAATGGAACTGAAAGGTGCCGGTTCACGAGCCGCGATCCACGCGCACCGCCCCCGAAAGGCCCCGCAGTGCATCGCGAATCGAAACGTTCAAGCAGAGACCAACGCTCCATCCGACGCCTGGCACACGTAGATTTTCGCCGCCAACGTTCCTGCTTCCCCGTAGCCTTTCCCAACCGCCTGAACAAAACTCTCCGTGGCTTCGGCGCGCACCAGATTCACTGTGCAGCCGCCAAATCCCGCACCGGTCATGCGCGCGCCCAGAATTCCCTTCTGCGCGCGGGCAAGCTCCACCAGCTTGTCGAGTTCCACGGAGCTGACCTCGTAATCCTTGCGCAGGCTTTCGTGCGACTCATTCATTAGCTCGCCGAAGCGCTCCATGTCGCCGGCTTGCAGCACCTTGACGGCCTCCATGGTGCGCTGATTTTCCGATACCACATGCTGGGCACGCCGCCACAGCAGATCGCCCAACGCTCCGCGCGCTGCCTCCAGGTCAGCGGATTGCACGTCGCGCAGAGACTTCACCGGCCGCCCAGTCGCCGCGATTTTTTCAACGGCCGCGCGGCACTGCTTCAGCCGAACCTCGTATTCGGATTGCGCCAGTGCGCGCTTAACGCCGGAATCGCAGACTACAATCCGCACGTCGCAGCGCATCGGCAAGTGGCGATAACTCAGGTCGCGGCAGTCGAGAAAAAGCGCGTGGTCGCGGCGGCCGAGAGCTGAGATGAACTGGTCCATGATTCCGCAAGGCACGCCTACAAATTCATTTTCCGCGCGGCGCGCCAGCTTGACGACGTAGACGGGATCGAGCCCCAGACCAAGAAGCTTGTTCCAGAATGTCGTCGCGCCCACTTCCACCGCAGCGGAAGAGCTCAGGCCCGCCTCGCGCGGAACGTTCCCGCCAAAGGCCATGTCCGTGCCGGTCAGGCGGTACCCATCGGATTCCAGGAACTTTGTCACGCCCCGAAGATAGTTGCTCCAGGTGTTTTGGGTGTCCTTTTGATTGTTGCCCAGGTCGAATTCCGCCGTGGCGTTGAAATCTTCGGAATACACGCGCACATGTCGATCGTTGCGGCGCCGCCCCGCGTAAGTTATCGCCCGGTCGATCGCCGCAGGAAGCACAAACCCATCGTTGTAATCCGTGTGTTCACCGATCAGGTTCACGCGGCCCGGGGCGCGCACAACGACCTCCGGTGACGTACCGAAGGTTTTGCGAAATGTCTCTTCGGTCATGCTAATCTCACCCCAGCAATTCTTCCCGGCTCACCGGCTTCACCGCGCGCAGTTCCGCGGCTTTTTCCTCCGCCAGCGAGTCGTTCAGAAATGTTCCCGAGCCGGTCTCCACGCTCGCCAGGTATTTTAGCTTCTCCTTGCTGCGGTGGGGCGGATAGAACTCAATGTGAAAATGGAAATACGGATAATGGCCGCGCGCGGGCGCCTGGTGCAGCAGCATCATGTAGGGAAACGACATTTGGTAGAGGTTGTCATATTTCATCGTGACCCACTTCAGGATTTCCGCCAGCGCCTGCTCCTCCGCGGGGCGAAAATCTTCCAGCGTGCCCAGGTGGCGGCGCGAGAAAATGTGGACCTCAAAGGGCCAGCGCGCATAAAAAGGAATGAATGCCGTGAAGGCTGAGTTTTCAGCGATGGTGCGCCGGCCGTCGTGCCGCTCCTTCTTGAGGATATCGCAGAAAAGGCACCGCCGGTGCCGTCGCCGGTGGGCGCGCGCGGCGGACAACTCCCTTTCCAGGCGCGGAGGGATGAACGGAAATGCGTAAATCTGTCCGTGTGGATGAGGCATGGTGACGCCGATCACCGCGCCTTTGTTTTCGAAAATCAAAATGTAGCGAATTCCCGGCGTGGCTTTCAGTTCCAGAAAGCGGCTGCGCCACAAGCGCACCAGCTTGACGAGATGCTCAATGGGAAGCTGTGGCAGCGAGGTGTGATGATCGGAGCTGTAGAGCACCACATCGCATTTGCCGAGCGATGGGCGGACCTTGTAGAAATTATCGCCCTCGATCGCCGGCGCGGGCGGCGGGACGGTGAAGGCGGGAAAGTCGTTGGGGTAAATCAGGACGTCATATTTTTCCGGCACGCGCCCGGAGCCCGGACAGAACGGGCACCAATCCTGCGGCATCTGCGGCCGCCCCTGTCGAAGCGAGGCGGTTGAAACCCATTCCAGCAGCGTGGGATTCCAGCGAAGTTCCGTCATGATCCTGTGCGGCGCGAGGCGCGGAAAGCCTTGGCTCCCATGAAGACGCCGAACACCAGCATTGCGAGTCCCCACCACAAGTCGATGTTCACGCCCAGGGATTTCTCCACAAACATGGAGGGGTCGGCCACCGCTCCATAAATCAGCAGAACGACACCGTAAATCGAAAAAATGATACCAATCGGCCAACGGATATCAAGACCCATGGTTCCCTCTTCTGTGCCAGGCCTCTTGGAAGCTTCCATTCGGCCCGTGAAGTGCTACCAAAAAATGATATTCAACACCACGCAGAGTCCCAATATTCCCAGCGCAAGCATTCCCGGGCGCTGATACCAGGGCAGGTGCGCGGTCTTGGGCCGGGGAGTCAGAGAATAGACCAGGCCCACCAGCTCCTCCTCCTTGCGCGGCTTGGTAAACCAGCTCACTGCCACGGTCACCACAAAGCACGTGGCAAACGCGTAGATCGCCTGATAAAAGTTTGCGGTCATGGCGCTGGGATAGTGGATGTAATTGTAGTGGTAAAACAAGTAGTGCGTTGCTGCGGCCACAATTCCGCAGAGCAGCCCCCAGAATCCTGAGTGCGCGCTGGCGCGCTTCCAGAACATTCCCAGCAGGAACGTGCCGAACAGCGGCGCATTGAAAAATGCGAACAGGAGTTGGAGATAGTCCATCAGGTTGTTGAACCGGAGAACAATGAACGCGGTGCAGATTCCAACGATGACGGCGAACAACGTCGCCGCCCGGCCCATGGTGACGTAGTGCCGGTCGTCCTTCCCAGGATTGATGTGGGTTTGATAGATGTCAAACGTCCAGACGGTGTTGAATGCGGTTACGTTGCCGGCCATCCCGGACATAAAGCTGGCCAGCAAGGCGGTCAGGCCGATGCCCAGCAATCCGGAAGGGTAGAAGCGGCCCAGCAGAGCAGGCAGAGCGTTATCGTATCGTCCGTCCAACAGCAGTTTGGTGGTGGGGTCCAGCGAAATCGCCACTAATCCCGGCAGAACCACCAACAACGGGAAAAACATTTTGGGGATCGCGGCGATGAGGGGTGTTCGCTCGGCCGCCGCCATGTCCTTCGCCGCCAGGCCGCGCTGGATGACCAGAAAGTCCGTGCACCAGTAGCCGAACGACAGGACGAAGCCCAGGCCAAAGATCGTTCCAAACCAGTCGACTCCCAGGGGGTTTTCCGAGGCATGCCAGATGTTCGCCCAGGTGTGCGCGTATCCGGGAGTGGGCAACGTGGCGAGGGTGGCGTTCAATCCCGCGAACCCTCCCACCGCTTTAAGGCCCAGGATCGCCAGCGGGAGGAAGCCGAAGACAATCAGGAAGAATTGCAGAACCTCGTTGTAGATGGATGAAGTCAGCCCGCCCAGATAAATATAGATCGCCACTACCACGGCGGAAGCCACGACGCTGGCATCAAATCGCCAATGCAGCAGGCGCTGAAAAAGAATGGCCATTGCGTACAGGTCGACACCGGAAACCAGCAGCGTCATCACGGCAAAAGAGAGCGCATTCAACGTGCGGGTCTTTTCATCGTAGCGCTTGCGCAGGAATTCTGGCACGCTGCGCACCTTACTGCCGTAATAGAAGGGCATCATGAAGACGCCCACGAAACACATGGCGGGGATGGCCGCCAGCCAGTAGAAGTGGTTCACGTACATGCCGTATTTGGCAGCATTGGCTGCCTGGCCGATCACCTCCAGCGCGCCGAGGTTTGCGGACATGAACGCCAGCCCGGTAATCCAGCCCGGAATCGAGCGCCCGGAGAGGAAAAAATCCTCGCTGGTTTTCATCCGCCCGCGCAGCGCGAAACCGATTCCCAATACAAAGATGAAATAAATTGCGATGATGGCGTAATCGACAAGATGCGGTCGCATTGCCTCCTCACAAACCGGCGCAACATTATCTCAAACCAGACTTCGAGTAAACCCCGGACTGCACAAAGAAGTGATGCCTTCGATTTCGATTCAGTTCAGGCGAGCCTGTTGTTTATTGCAGGGCGAATCCTTCCGTCCGGCTCGCTGAGGCATTCCATGCTGTGGCGGTTTCATCCTGAGACGAATACCGGCGAACCATAGGAGCAACGCGCACCGGGACGGCACTCTACCATACGCATGTCTGGGGATCGTTTTTCAGTTTACCCACTTTTGCTTTGTGCTCGTTGGAAGTTCAAGTTCTCCCAAGGACGGGGACGCTTACTGACTGGATGGCTTGCGCATCATCGCTCAGCAGGAAGTGAATGACCTTGGCAACTTCTGCGGTCGAAACCCACTTGGTGAAGTCAGCCGAAGGCATGGCCCGTCGGTTCGCTTCAGTGTCCATGGTTCCGGGAAGAACGCAGTGCGCGTGGATATCGTGCCCCTTCAGTTCACTGGCGAGAATCTCCGTGAGCTGAAGGACAGCACCCTTCGAAACGGCGTAAGCGGCAATGCCCGCTCCGCCGCCGTTCAGTATCGCTCCACTTGAAACCGTGACAATTCTGCCGAAGTTCCATTTGATCATCGCCGGCACTGCGGCGCGCGCGGCGAGAAATACCGTCCGCAGGTTCAGATCAAACAAGTGATCCCAGGTTTCCTCGGAGGTTTCGTAAGTTTTGCCTGCCGCAAATCCGCCGGCGATGCACACCAGGAAATCAATATGCTCCCAGCGGGTAACAACGTCTGCCATCGTGCGATCGACATCGGCGAACCTGGTAAAATCGGCTTTTGTCCCCCAGAGTCGTTCGCGGGCTGCGTTAGCGCGCTTTTGAAGCGCTGCCCATTCCTCGTCCACGATATACGGCACGGCCACACGCGCGCCGCTATTGGCGAGATCGAGCGCAACGGCGCTGCCCAACGCGCCCGTTCCGCCCGTCACGATTGCCACTCGATCGCTAAAGTCCATTGAAAAGATCTCTCCCTCAACTAAATTCTTGTAATCCGAATGATAGCAGACGAAGCATTAAGCCGTGGGGATGAATCAACCCGCACCGATTTTACCCCGCCCTTCGAAAATCGGTTGGCTCGCCCCCACAAAGGTTTGCAGTTGATGCTAATTTGACCATGACCTTTTTGACTTACTATCGTCTCGGGAATACCATGGCGCATCGAGGAATTCAAGGTGAGCTTGTTGGGCAAGACCCTGGCACATTACGAAATTGGAGAGACCCTGGGCGAAGGCGGTTCGGGAGTTGTCTACCGCGGACGCGATTTGCGACTAGATCGGCAGGTAGCGATCAAAGTCCTCGGGGAGACACGGCGTGACGCCGATCTCGCCTGGGGTCGGGTGCTGCGCGAGGCGCGCCTGGCATCACAGTTGAACCACCCGAATATCGCGGCCATTTACGACCTTGGAGAAGATGAAGGCCGCGCTTTTGTCGTGATGGAATTTGTTCAGGGCCTGCAGCTCTCAGACCTGATCCCCGAAGGCGGTATGCCTTTGGAGCAAGTCTTGCGATACGCCGTGCAAATCGCCGCGGCGCTGGCTTATGCCCACCAGCAGGGCGTCATTCACGGTGATCTGAAGGGTTCAAACATCATTGTGACTCCGGAAGGAAACGTCAAACTTCTGGATTTCGGTCTCGGCCGGATGATTCCGCAGGAGGGCACAGGGGAAATGACAAGTTCGCACCTGCCTCTCACCGAAACCGGGGCCACGGGTGGCACCCTGCCGTATCTTGCGCCGGAAGTTCTGCGCGGCAGCGCCACAAGCGTTCAAAGCGACGTTTGGGCGCTTGGAGTCATGCTCTATCAAATGGTCACAGGCCACCTGCCATTCCGCGGCGCCACGCCATTTGATTTAAGCCTGGAGATTATGGTGGGAGCGCCCGAGAAGTTGGATTCGATTCCCGAGCCGCTCAGGTCAACGCTGCGACGCTGCATGGAAAAGGATCCTTCGCGCCGGCTCTCGCAGCTGGGTGAAATTGCACAAGCGCTCGGGGGCAGTTCAGACGGCGTCGAGTCCACGCCCCAAGCGATTTCGAATGCCGCGGGCGAGCCGATTGTCCCACGCTCGCCTTTGCGGCGGCGAGTGTGGTGGTGGGCAGGAGGGGCAACGGCAACTCTCGTGTTGGCTCTGGCGGGTTTATATGTTGGGACCCGCCACGATGTGCCACAAAGCCTCCCGATCGCCCCTTCGACCAACGGCGTCAAGGATTTGCATACGGGAGACCCCCTGGTCAAAGTCTGGGTGAATACCAGTTCAGGGACATATCATTGCCCAGGTTCGCGATGGTACGGTAAGACTCAGGAAGGGCAATATATGACTCAAAAAGAGGCACAGAGTAAGGGCTATCACGCCGCTTCAAACCGCATGTGCATGTAGATGGACAAACTCTCATCGTGGTCTTCACGAAGTAAGAGTTATGGACCCACGCAGGATGCCAACTCTAGTCGCCCACGGCCGAATCGGTTGAAGCCGCAGGTTGGGTCCCATTGGCAGTAATTACAAAGCTCTGGTCGGTGTAATAGTACATGCCGCCAGTTTGGCCGTAGGTAGAAGGATTGGCTTGCAGCGTGTACCCATTGGTCGTAGCGTTTGCTGAGTCGTACAAGGTGGGGGTATAGAAAAAGCTGTAGCCGCTCTTGTATCCGCCGGCCAGAACTTCGTCAATCAAGCCGGCAGCCGTCGAGGTGGTTTGTTGGCCATTCGGCGGAGGAGCCAGCAAGGAAAGGGCGCTCGAGAACCCGCCAGGATAAGTGGTTGAATAGGTTACCTCGGCAGTTGAAATCACCCGCAAGCTTTCGATCGCGGAAGCCTGATTCGCGGCGATTCGGCTGCGCAGAAAGTTGGGGATGGCAATCGCGGCGATGATAAGAATGATGGCGACAACGATTAACAGCTCGATAAGTGAAAAACCCCGCTGGTCGTGATGCATGCTCTAACCCTCCCCCACAGACGCAACACCAAGATAGATGCAACCTTCAAGGCTCTCACCCCGGCCTCTCAACCCTAAGAGCACGTCAGATACCAACCTTTCCCCTCTCTTCGACTTCTGAGTAGTTGAAAATAGAGAGTTTGCGCAAGCAGCACTCGGGCATCCTACCATAACCAGACAAAGGGGGGAAGTGCTATTGACAAAAAATGTCGTAGCCGCGAGCCCGCCGCCCTCTAGAAATCCCCAACCGCCATCGCCGATTACCGTAGGCAAGAACGCTTGTCAAAATGTAGCCTTCGGGGAGAGGTTCGAACCATCAGGATAAGTTTACCTCCGCGCCGCGCCGTTCGGCCGAGACGTATGCGCTGTAGAGCACCGCAATCGTGTCGCGCGCCAGTTCCCCGCTCGAAAGTGGTGAGCGGTTTGCGGCAAAGCTGGTCATGAAATCCTGGAACTCCTGCGGATAGCCGTGCTGCCAGTCTTCGTCCGGCGCTGGATTGCTCCAGCCCTGCTTGGTTCCGATTTTTTCCGTCACGTAAACGTCTTTCAGGAACTCCTCGCGAGGGTTGTAGGTCACCAGCGCATCCACCGGATTCAGGTTGCAGCGCGTGCGATGGTTGTTGGCGAAAACTTCCAGCCAGTTGTGCACTCCGCCCAGAACGATCTCCGTGGAAAACACGTCAGCCACCGTGCCATCCTCAAACGTCACATGCACCTGCCCGTAGTCTTCGATGTCTTCGTAGTTGGTGCGCAGGAAACCAGCGTCACGAAAATTCTTGAGCCGGGTGATTTCGTGCGTGCGAGCGGAGACCGTGGCCGGGCGGATGGCCTTGCCGCCGGTCGCCTCACCCTCCACGCGCTTTAGGTGGAGAATGGCCGACAGCGGATGGCATCCCTTACCCACTAGCGACCCGCCGCCGGAGAATTTCCAGATGCCGTAGTAGGGCGAATGCGACCCGCTGTGCGATTCGTCACCGATCATCCACAGAATTTGCGCGCCACTTTTCTTCACAATCTCCGCTTCCTTGGTAATGGCGGGCGCGTAGACCCAGTTTTCCGCATATCCAAGCTGCTTTCCGGCGGCGCGAGCGGCCGTCAGAATGCGGTCGCAGCTTGCCATCGCCTCGCGCAGCATCACTTCTTTGCTGAAAGTGTCGCCGCGGAAATCCTGTGTGCCCGGGCCGTAGAAGCCCGTAAAAGGTTTTTCGATGATTACGTGCTTGCCGCGCTGGAAGGCCGCCACGGCCAGGGGCTCATGCGCTGAGCCCGGCGTGCAAAGGTCAATTACATCCACGGCGCCGCACAATGCTTCAAAGGTATCAAACGACTTGATTCCGCGTGTGAGTGCGAATGCCTCGCGCGACTCCGGCGATTTCGCCGTAACGCCAACAACTTCAACGTTTACGCCATGGACGCGTCCCAAACCTGTCCAGTGAAATCGCGCCGCAAATTTCGCACCCACTAACCCCACTCTGATTGTTTTTGCCATTCTGGTCCCCAATGCGGCGCCGGCACGGTCGCGCCGTAATTCAAATCAGGCTCGCTCTTCTGGAAGGAGAGAGATTCTATCACTTCAGCGGGTGGTATGGCCATCCTGGCCGTGTCATGGCACAGCCAAGAATGGCTCTGCCACGAAATCTGTATGGGCAAATCGGCGCTTCGTCCTCTTCGCACACTTATCCAACAACCTTTATGAAAAACGCTCTTGCCGCCTGTATCGCCTGCAGCAGCGCTTCTCGATTGTGCTCCAAATGATCCGCCTCCACGCCGTCCGCGGCCTGGGGATCCTGGAGAATGGTCTGGATTCGGTCCTCGGCGAGGCGTGTCTCCAGGTCGGACAGTCGAGAAAGCCACTCACGCGCCACTTCCCTGGCTCGCGGCTGGGCGGTGAGCGGCGGGCTGCCCTCCACGGTTACATAAATTGCCGCGGAGTGTGCCACCGCGCCACTATTCAGGATCAGAAATGGCCGGTCGGGCGGGCTGGGTTCATCGATTTTGATCCCCGAAGCCCGGGCGGCAATCCAGCAGGTTTCCCGAACTTCGTAGGAAAACCGGAAGTCAATTTCCGAAACATCGACAGCGCGCGGAAAACTTGCCACCACCGTTCCATTCACCACCAACTCCACGCGCTGCACTTCATCGCGCTTGGGATCGAAAAGCGCCTTGCCTTCGATCGTTACCGTGCCCGGCTTTTTGAGGTCGATTTCATCACCCACATCGCGCCCATTGACCCGAAACTCCAGCATGGGGCCGTTGGTCACAAACGTTCTGCCCTTGCGAACCGCCTCCAGCCATGCGGTGTAGGTCAGCGGGCCATCGACTTTGGCGTAAAAGCGTTCGCGCCCGGGAAGGTTTACTCCGGCGCAGGGATAGTCCGTGCCGGCGGTGGGCGTGATGCGGAAGCCCAGGTTCAGCGCGTCGTACCAGACGTTGTAAACCAGATGCTCAAATTGCAGCACCTCCAGGAAATTCAGCGTGTCCGTCGGCAGGTCGATGGAAATACCGTACTGCGCGCCCTCGGAGATTCCAAAATGCGCATAGCCGGCAATGGCGCCCTGCTTCTGCGCCTCCTTGAAAAACAACTGGTAGATGACGTAGGCTTCCGGAAAATTGATGGGCGTGCGCCCGCCCAGAATAATTGCGTGGCCAAGAAAATGCGTGCGGGGATTCTCCTGCCCCGCCGCGATCAGATAATCGCCTTCGCGGTAGACTCCGGGCTCGCCGAAGGAATACTGTAGGGCGTTGTGAAAGCGCTTTTGCAACCCCCACTGAAGTAGATTGCCAATGTGCACATCCTCCGCCTGCATCCACTTCGAGAGGAATGGATTCAGCTCCTCAACCGGCCTCGCAATGTGCAGATGGTCGTCTGCGCTGTACCAGCCGTTGGCCGGCATGTTCACCCAGCGCGTCATCTCAACCGTCAGATTCGCGGTTTCACCGCTGCGAATTTGAATCGTTCGTTCCTGCACGCGGTACTCGGGCCCTTTGCGGATTTTCAGATGGTATTCGCCCGGCGGCAGTGAACTGACGGACTTGCCCACGCTATAGAACTGCGTCTTGCGATTGTAGGGATTGATCAGATTCTTGGACATCACGGCGATGGCGCGTTCGAGCGTATAGTCGGCGGGAATCTCGCGGTCGACGCAGTCACCATCGATGGGCAGAGCGTCCTGCGCGGCGTGGCCGTGGCCCTCAGCATCAAGCAATTCCACTCGCGCGGGAACTGGGCGGTCGGAACCTTCGTCCGTCACCGTCAGCTCGAGCGTGCCGGAATTGCTCTGCGGCGGAGCCGGCGCCGACGGGGCCACTTCGGCAGGCGGCCCAGCATTGGCCAGCAGAGGCGAGGCTCCTATTCCCAATGCGGAGCCTTGAAGAAAACGACGCCGGCCGATCCGTCGAGTGGGTTTCATGATGGCGCCTCCCTGCGCAAAGGTTCGCGAATCAAACTCGCGCGGCGCACATCTTTTCCAACGACTTCCAGTTTGTCAAAGCCTTTTTGAGGGGTTTCGTGGCATGGCCATCCTAGCCATAATCACGGGCAGAATGCCCGTGCCACGGGGCAGGGGCACGCCATGGTGCTCGCTACTCCGTGTGCAATGCTTCAATCGGCGAAATTGACGCGGCGCGACGCGCGGGAATAATCGCGGCAAAGAATGCGCTGATGGCGAGCGCGGTTGCAGCCAGCGTGAGCGCGAACGGATCCCAACTTGATACTCCATAGAGTCGTGCGGAGATCAGCCGCCCGGCGCCGACCGCAAGCGGCAGGCCGAGCGCCACTCCGATGACCACGCGCTGGAAAGCCCCTCGAAGCACCATCTGGATCACTCTCGACTGGTCCGCGCCCAGGGCCATCCGAATTCCAATTTCATTGGTGAGCTGCGCTACCGTGTAAGCAGTCACTCCATAGAGCCCGACTGCCGCAAGAAGCAGTGCAACCACTCCGAATAGCCCGGCCAGGCTGGCCACGGCGCGCTCCTGGTCGAATGACAGTTCAATCTGCTCTTGCATGGTCCGAACGCTGGTGATGGTGGAATCAGGATTAAGGTCGGCCACGATCCGGGTGAGCAACGGCTCCAGCCGGCCGATGGGTTGATGGGTCACCAGCAGAATCCCCCCGATGTCATGCGAGCCCTTCTCAAGATTCTTCATCATGTCCTGCTGGTAATCAACCGTCTGCGCCAGCGGGACATAAAACATCGGGCGCGCGGGCTTGTCCAATTGAAATCCCGCAAACTTCGCGTCGCGCACCATGCCCACGATGCGAAACGTTCCGGCATTCTCCGGAAAATCCAGGCCGAAGTGCTGGTCGATGGGGTCTTCGCCTTTCTTGAAAAAGCGTTTTACGAACCCCTCATTCACCACAGCCACCGCCCCGGCGGTTTCATTGTCAGCAGGGGTGAATTCCCTTCCCCGCACCACAGCCACGCCCAGGTTCTGAAGGTAGTTGGCGCTGACGCGATCCCACGACGCCCCTTGCTCTCCATCTCCTGTGGGTGGAGCATGGCCTTCTACATAAACCATTTCTCCCCAATTGTTGGTCAGCGGGTTGTAGAGTGCCAGCCCGCTTCCCTGCACCCCCGGAATCTGGTTAAGGCGCCCTTCCAAATCACGATAAAGCGAGGCTAATTTTGCCGGAGA